>JBAYSM010000008.1:0-36792 GCA_041676205.1 Rhodospirillaceae bacterium
CGTTGCCTTGATGTCGGTGGCATCAACCGTGAAGCCGACGATCTGGCCCTGACGGTCAAGGGCGAGGTCCAGGCGGGCGGTGCCCGTGGTGACGGTATGGGCGACCATTTCGCCGTCTTCCCCGGTCGGCAGGGTCACGGTATTGGCCCCAAGCGGCTCGATGGTCGGCTTGCGCAGCGACCACGGCAGGGCGTGGACGCGCAGGCCTTCGGCCTCCCATCGCCACGGCACGGTGGACTTATCAGGCGGCGGGGCAAGGCGGATCTTGCTGCCCTCCAGCGCGATGCGGCCGGGAAAGCCGGTCGCCCGCAGCCCGTCGATGCTGGCCACCCATCCGGCCTTGGTCTGCGCCGCAATCCAGATGCGCGCCGCCTCTTCCGCCTGACGGGCGCCGAACAGCCACAGCGTACTGTAGCCGAGGCCCATCAGGATGATGAGCACGGGCACCGTCACCATTACCCAGCGATACCGCGTCATAATCCAACCACCCCTGGCCATACCCTCTGCCCGCCATCGTAGCGCGCCGCGTCGCCGGACGGAAACGTCTCTTGCGCCGGGCCGCCTGGCGGCCCTATCAACAGGGGATGAGCACCGTTCTTGCAGGTGGGCCGGACATCGCCCCCAACCTAGCCCTTGACCCCGCTCTCATGGACGACGGGCAGCGCCGCGCGCGGGTCGAGGACGGCGACTTGTGGGTGTTCGGCTATGGCTCATTGATGTGGCGGCCGGGATTTCCGTATGTCGAAATGGCCCCTGCCCTGTTGCGCGGCTGGCACCGCGACCTGTGCATCAAGTCCATCCGCTATCGCGGCACGGTCGCGGCTCCGGGTGGTCATGGGGCTGCAACAGGGCGGGTCGTGTCGGGGTCGGGCCTATCGGGTGGCGGCGGCCGACCGGCTGACCGCGCTCGATACCCTGGACTCCCGCGAACTGGCCACCCGCGCCTATCGGACGCGGTTTCTGCGCCTGGAATTGGCCGATGGACGGCGCGTGCGGGCGTATGGGTATGTCAGTGATCCGGCCCACCCGCAGTACGGCGGCGCGTTGTCGCGGGCCGAACGGGTGGCGATGATCGTTCAGGGATGCGGCGCCGAGGGGCCGTGCCGCGATTATCTGGCCAACACGGTGGCCCATCTCGATGCTCTGGGCATCCGCGACGGCGTTATGCATGCCATGCTGGCGGCGGTCGATGCCGCTCTTTCCCCGGAGGAAGGCTCCTGATGAGCAAGCCGCACATTCTCGTTGTCGAGGGCAATCCCGCCGCCACCCGCGATGCTTTGGCCGAGGCCGGGTGCCGGGTTCCGGGACCGCTGTACGCCGATACCCTGCGGGGGCTGTGCCCGCAGGTGGTGGTGAGGATTCTCGCCGTGGCCGATGGCGAACACCTGCCGCCCGGCGTCGGACTGGGGGACTTCGACGGCGTGGCCTGGACCGGCTCGGCGTACAATATCTACGATGATACCCCGGCTGCTCCGGTGCCCGGCATCAAGGCCCAGGTCGAACTGATGCGCGAGGCGCTGTCCGCCGGAACGCCGGTGTTCGGAAGCTGCTGGGGTCTCCAAGTCGCCGCCGTGGCGACGGGCGGCGCTGTGCGTCGCAATCCCAAGGGCCGGGAGTTCGGCATCGCCCGAGGCATCGCCCTCACCCAAGCCGGCGTGACCCATCCGATGTATCGCGGCAAAGGCCCGGTGTTCGCGGCCACAGCCATCCACTTCGACGAGGTCGAAACCCTGCCGCCGGGCGCGTTGGCCCTGGCCGGGAATGCCATGAGCACCATTCAGGCCGCCGAAATTCCGTGGAGCGGCGGCACGTTCTGGGGCGTGCAGTATCACCCGGAATTCGACATCGCCGAGATCGGCCACTATGGCCGCCGCTATGCAGAGGGTCTCACCCGCGAAGGGATATTTTCGGGGCCGGACGATGCCGCCGCCTGGACTGATGCCTGTTTCGCGCTCAAGGCATCACCGCGCCGTGATCTGGCATGGCGTCTGGGCGTGGACGCCGACGTTTTGGAGGAGAGCCGCCGGTTGCGCGAATTGGACAACTGGCTGACGGTGATGGTCTTGCCGAGGGCTGGCAGGCGGTAGTCAGCTCACTGCCGTTCCGGCCTCGACCGGCAGGCCGCGCAGGAACACGTCGGAGTCCAGCGCGCCCTTGCCCGCCCGTTGCAGGCGCAGCAAGCGCACGCCCGCGCCGTCGCCGCAGGCAATGGTCAGACGATCATCGGCCACTTCGCCGGGGCTGGCGCAGCAGGTGGGGACGCGTTCGGCCTCCAGCACCTTGACGCGCTGGCCGTGGATCTCGCACCACGCGCCGGGGAACGGCGACAGGCCGTGGATGTGACGCACCACGCGGGCGGCGGGCTGGCTCCAGTCGATGCGGGCCTCGGCCTTGTCGATCTTCGCGGCGTAGGTCACGCCGTCGTCGGGCTGCGGCTCGGCGGTCAGGGCGCCGCGCTCCAGGCCGTCCAGAGCCGCAACGATCATCCGCGCCCCCATCTCCGACAACGCATCGTGCAGCGCCCCGGCGGTGGTGTGGTTGGTGATCTCCACGCGGTCCTTGAGCAGCATCGGCCCGGTATCCAGCCCGGCCTCCATGCGCATGATGGTGACGCCGGTTTCGGTGTCGCCCTCCATGATCGCCCGCTGGATGGGCGCCGCGCCGCGCCAGCGCGGCAGCAGGGAGGCATGGACGTTGACGCAGCCGAGCCGCGGAATATCCAGCACCGCTTGCGGCAGGATGAGGCCATAGGCCGCCACCACGCAGACGTCGGGGGCCAGCGCCGCCAACGCGTCCTGGGCCGAGGCGTCGCGCAAGGATACCGGCGTGCGCACCGGGATGCCCAGGGCCTCGGCCTTGAGGTGGACCGGACAGGGGCGATCCTGCTGGCCGCGCCCGGCAGGGCGGGGCGGCTGGGAATAGGACGCCACCACCGTATGGCGGGCGGCCAGGGCTTCGAGAATGGGCACCGAGAAATCGGGCGTGCCCATGAACACGACGCGCATCAGCGCACCGCGCTCGTCTTGGGCATTGGAACGCGCTCGGGTTCCAGGTCGCCCAGCTTCTTGGCCTTGGTCAGCTTGCGCAGGATCATGTTGCGCTTGAGCGCCGACAGGTGATCGACGAACAGCGTGCCGCCCAGGTGGTCCATTTCGTGCTGGAGGACCACGGACAGCAAGCCGGTGGCGTGAAGCTCGCGGACTTCATTCTGGTGGTCGATGTAGCGGACCTTGACCTCGGCCGGGCGTTCCACGTCCTCGAAGTACTCGGGCAGCGACAGGCAGCCTTCCTCGTAGGTCTGGTTGTGCGGCGAAGTCCAGATGATCTCCGGGTTGGCCATGCGCAGCGGCGCCGGCGGCAGGTCGTCCTCGGCGGCATCGACCACGATGACCCGCTTGGACACGCCGACCTGCGGCGCGGCCAGACCGACGCCGGGCGCGGCGTACATGGTTTCCAGCATGTCGTCCATCAGGCGGACGATGTCGGCATCGACCTTCTCGACCGGCTTTGCCTTGGCCTTCAGGCGCGGATCGGGCGCAACGATGATGGGCAGCAGGGCCATGGGCTTCCTTCGCTCATGCGGACGGGGAGGGATTTGTTGGGCGTGAGATAAGCCCTCCCTGCCGTGAAATCAAGGAAAGAGGCGCGCCCCGCGCACCCCTTAGAACGTCGTGCGCACCGTGAACGTCAGCTCCGTCGTGCCGCCGGCGGCCACCTTGACCGGCCACAGGGCGCGGGCGGAGTCGCGCTTTTCGTGCGGCTGGCTTGAGGCGATGATCTCCCAATCGCCGGGCATCGGTTCGATGATGCGGACGGTGGTGGCCTGCGCCCCGCCGTTGCGCACGATGATCTTATGGGCCGTCTCGACCACCGTTTCCGACAGCCGCTTGAAGGAGGTCTGGGTGCGTTCCACGGTCAGATCGAAGGCACGGCCGATCTCGACACGAGCTTCCTCGCCGACCGGCACGGGGGGCAGGTGGGCGCCGCCGACGAACCGCGCCTGTCCTCCGGCATCGGCCGCATAGACCCGGATCGGACCGGCCGGCAGCGGCGCGCCCAGCGGCCCGTTGGCAGCATTCCGCAGGACCAGCTTGGTGGCGGGATGGGTGCGGCGCTCGCCCGCGTGGCGGTCGTAGTAAACGTACTGCGGGCCTTCGTCCTCGTAGACCGTCTCGATGGGCAGCGCGGAAGCGCCCAACAGGCGGACCTGCCGGGTTTCCTCGGCTGCCAGATCGATCGGCGCCGCCAGCCGATAGACGTGCACGCCATCGGTCGCCTCGCGGGCCATGCCGCTGTCGGCGGCTTTTTCCATCATGGGGGCCGGAGCGGCGCGCGCCATCATGGTCGGCATCGGCTCATGACGCCCATCGGGCAGGTTCACCTCACCGGCCACCACTGCGAGCTTAGCGGACTGCCAACTCTGGCGGGTGCCGTTGCGCAGGGTGGCCCAGGTGGTCAAGTCCGCAGCGGCGCGCCCCGGCGCCAGGGTCAGCACATGGTCGGCGGTCCACGACATGCCGCGTGTCAGGTAGCGCAGGGCCACCGGCGCGGCGCCCGCCCGCGTGCCGTCCAGCGTGGCGGTCAGGCCGGGGTTCAGCGGCAGGCCCTGCGGCAGGGTGTCGAACACCGGGCGGCCGGGCAGGCCGACATGGATGGCGCCGTCGATCTCGGCGATGACCTCGGGACTGGCGCGCAGGATGCGGGCGCGCTGGCGCACTTCCTGGCCGTTGTCGAGGATGCGCAGAACCGTGATCTCCTGGCCTTCGTGCGCGCGCAACAGGCTCTCCGTTCCAGCCACTGCGCCGCCCAAGCCCAGGGTGCGGACGGTGAAGCCCGCCCCCGCCCCGCTCGGAAGAACCTGCGCCGAGGCGGCAATCATCGCCTCCGACACGCCGGGCAGATGGACCACGGTGCCGCCATTGGCGAGGGCCACGCCGCGCACGTCCTCGACCAAGGCGAAATCGGCCTGATAGACGGTCAGCGCCAGGCTGGTCCGTGCCGCCGGATCGGCGGTGACGGGACCTTGCGCGGCGGCAGGCAGGGCGACGGCTGCCAACAGGGCCAAAACGGACGGGACCAGACGCATGAACGGACCTCCAGGACAGGAGCCGACACTTAAGCAGCCGAAAACGGCGGAACTGAGACGGCGCTACGCCTGTCCGGGAAGGTCGCGGCTGAGGCCCTTGGCCTGGAGATCGCTCAGGTAGCCGGCCCACAGGGCATCGTACTCGCGGCCCAGGTCATACAGCAGGTCCCAGGTGTACATGCCGGTATCGTGCATGTCGTCAAAGATGATCTTGAGGGCGTAGTTGCCGACCTGCTCCAGGTCGATGATGCCCACCGACCGCTTGCCGCCGACGGTCTTGTGGTCCTTGGGGCTATGCCCCTGAACCTCGGCCGACGGGCTCATGACGCGCAGGAATTCGGCGGGAAAGGTGAACGTCTCGCCGCTCTGGAAGGACACCGTTAGGGTCTTGGCCTGACGGTCGGCGGTGATGTCGGTCGGCCAGGGGGTTTGTGTCGTGGTCACGTCAGCTCTCCTCGTCATCGAGTCGGCGCGCTTCATCTTCCAGCAGGATGGGGATGCCGTCGCGGATGGGATAGGCCAGCCCGGCCTTGGCCGACACCAGTTCCTGCCGGGCGGCGTCGTAGGACAGCGGCCCCTTGGTCAGCGGGCAGACCAGGATTTCCAGGAGTTTGGGGTCCACCAAGCGGGGCGCGGGGGTATCACTCATCGGGGAAAGTCCTCAGCGGGGTGTTCGGGGGGTTACTGACGCAGCCGGCCGGATGGCCCGCTGTCGGAGAACCGTGCCATGTCGAGCAGGGCGAGCAGAGTGTCGGTCCGCGCTTGGAAATCGGGCGCTTCCAGCAGGGCCTGCTTTTCCTCGACCTCGAACGGGCAGATCATGGCCAGCGACGTGACCAGATCGGGCGCGGGAATTTCTTCCAGCAGGCGGCGGTTGAGCGGCAGGTCGCGGCTGGCCAGGAACGTGCCCACGGCGTCGAGCAGGTGGTCGCGGTCGAACTTGATCGGCGTCGGCCCGTCGAGGTCGTGGCGGTACGTCTCCCACTCCGGCTCGATCAGGCGATAGCCGCGCCGGGCGGGCCGTTCGGACTTGACGCGGAACCGCTGCACGCCGGTCAGGGTGATCAGGAACCGGCCGTCGTCGGTTTCGGAAAACGACGACACGCGACCGGCGCAACCGACGTCATAGATGCGCGCCCCCTGGCCGGGTGCGACCGTCTCGCCTTCCTTGGGCTGGATCATGCCGACCATGCGGCCCATGCCAAGGCAATCCTGGATCATGGCCACATAACGCGGCTCGAACACGTTGAGCGGCAACTTGCCGCCGGGCAGCAGCAGCGCCCCGGCCAGCGGGAAAATCGGCAGGACCGGCGGCAGGTCATCGAACCGCGGATGGAATGCTCCCAAGATCATGGCCGCCGCTCCGTGCGCTACTGGATCAGGAGAATAACAGGGCCGACAGCTTGCGGCGTGCGCCCACCGTCACCGGGTCGGTCGGGCCGAACGCCTCGAACAGTTTGAGAAGCTGCTTGCGGGCCTGTTCGTCATTCCAGGTGCGGTCGGCCTTCATGATGTCGAGCAAGGTATCGGCGGTTTCCTGCCGACGTCCGGCCCCAAAATAGGCCATGGCGAGATTATAGCGCGCCTGATGATCGCCCGGATTGGCCGCCACCTTGGCTTCCAGTTCGCCGATCTCCCCGGCTGCTTCGCTCGCGAGGTCGAGCATGGTCTTGACCGCCTGCACCTCGGGATGGGCGAGCAACTCGGGCGGAAGCTGACCCAGCACTTCGGTCGCGGTGTCGTTCTCGCCAATGGCGATCAGGCAGCGCAGCGCCCCGGCCAGAGCCAGGGGATTGCCCTGGTCCTGGGCCAGAACCTGCTGATAGGCCTGCTGGGCGGCTTCGGGATGGCCATCGTCGAACAATTGCTTGGCGTCGGCCAGCATCTCGTCGATGGTGTTGGCACTTCCGCCGACCAGCCGGTCGATGAACTGCTTGAGCTGGCTTTCCGGCAGCGCGCCCATGAATCCGTCGGCCGGCCGGCCATCCTTGAAGGCATAGACCGCCGGGATCGACTGGATGCGGAACTGCGCGGCCAGTTCTTGATTCTCATCGACGTTGATCTTGACCATGCGGACTTTGCCGCCGCTTTGGCGCACCAACTTTTCCAGTAGCGGGCCGAGCGTCTTGCAGGGGCCGCACCACGGCGCCCAGAAGTCGACGATCACCGGAGCCGTGCGCGACGCCTCGATGACGTCGGTCATGAAGTTCTCGGTGTCGGTGTCCTTGACCAAATCCGCGCCGTTGCCGGGCATGGGGGGGCGCGCACCGCCGCCGGACATCGGAGTCCGCCCGTCACCGTCAAGAATGATCGCCATGGAAACCGTCCCTCTTTGTGATGTCCAGGTCGCAGGGCTGTTGTAGTAGCCAGCCCTAATAGATGGACCGGCCCGCCGCCGCTGGCAAGGGCACAACCGTCGGAAGCGCATGAAAAGGCGCCGGTTTCCCGGTGGCATCGCGGCATCATCGCGGCCCGCCCAAGGCAGATAAACTTTTTTGAAAAAAGAGCTTGCACGCCGCCCATGTCAGGCCCTATA
Source organism: Rhodospirillaceae bacterium (assembly GCA_041676205.1). GTDB lineage: Bacteria > Pseudomonadota > Alphaproteobacteria > Rhodospirillales > Rhodospirillaceae > Cauispirillum. The sequence goes on from JBAYSM010000008.1 coordinate 7,623, forward strand.
AACCGCCCTCACCAGCGCTGAGGCGTTGGCGAAAATACCCCAGACGGAAAAGCCGGTTCGCTTTGAAAGTCACCATTATGCGGGCGTAGCTCAGGGGTAGAGCACAACCTTGCCAAGGTTGGGGTCGTGAGTTCGAATCTCATCGCCCGCTCCAATTCAGCCAGGGCCGCTTCCGAAAGGAGGCGGCCCTGATGCTTTGGGGGTCAGGCCCAAAGCCCCTCCTACCCCGGCACCAGCATCCACAGCGGCTTGTCCGATACCGTGATGTCCAGCGGCACGGTGCAGGTGACGTCGCCGTCGCATTGGACTGGCGTTGCCGTGGGGCAGGACACGCGGACCGTGGTGCCGCGCACGATGGTTACGTCGGGGCGGGTGCTCAGGCGGCCGAAGGCTAGGGCAAGGCCGTAGCGGGCCTGGGCCAGCGGGCCACGGGCGGTCAGCAGGCAGACCTCCAGGCTGCGCGCGGTCAGGTCTGCGGCCGGGGCCATGATATGCGGCCCGCCGTAACGGCGGCTTTTACAGGCGATCACGGTATGGGCGGTGAAGGGGTGGCCGTCGACCTCCACGGCAAAGGCCGGGTAGCCGTAGCGGGCGGCCTGCCATAGTGCCTCGGCCACATAGGCTCCCTTGCCGATCAGGCGTTTCAACCAGGAACGCGTGTGGTTCACCACCCAGGCATCAAACCCGGTTCCGGCCATCAGCAGGAAATACCGCCCGTTGGCGCGGCCCGGATAGACCGCGCGGCGGATCCCCCGTGCAATGGTGGCGGCGATGTCTTCGGCGGCACCGCTCAGTCCTATCTCGGCGGCCAGGACATTGGCCGTGCCGAGCGGCACCAGGGCCAGCGGCGGCACCGGATGTGTGGCCTGCATCAGGCCGTTGACCAGCCCATTGATGGTGCCGTCGCCCCCTGCCGCCACCACCACTGCATAGTCGTTGGCCGAGACGGCGCGCCCGAAGGCTTCGGCATCGTCAGGCCCGGTGGTGAAGCGTTGGTGAACCTCCACTCCCCGCCGTTCGATGGCCTCCACCACTGCGGCCAGGAGGTCGGGACGGCGCCGCCCGGCCACCGGATTGGCGACAATGAGGACCCGCCGGGGCAGGGTGCGAACAACCGGGTCAGCCAATCCCTAAACCCCCGGCGAGACAGGGGCGACGGGCGGCCCCGCCGGGCGGCCGCTGGGCACGATCCCGGACTCCAGAATGTGCTGGCGGCCGGAGAACAGATCAGCCGACAGCACAGACACGGCCTCAATCCACAGATCGGCGGCGGCGCAGATGGCGTGTGCGCTGTCGGGGTCGCGGCAGGCCGCCACGGCGTCGTCATCGCGCCCGCCGACCACCACGTTCATGCCGGGCAAGGGACGGACGGCGAACTCGGGGATGGTCCGGGTCAACTCCATCAGCGCCGGGGCCGGGCGGCCCAGCAGGTCGAGGATCACCGCCGGCAGGTGGTACAGCGGCATGTCGCCCAAATCCTGCGGTCCGTTGACGCCGTCGATGACGATCAGCGGCGTGGCGCTCACGGTGCGGAACATGGCATCGGTGAAGGCGCCACGGGTCGATGCCAGCACGCCCGACTCGACATAGCCCCCATGGTTCGGGCCGAGGAACGGCAGGTGGTCGCCAAATATCACGATCAGCCCATCGGGATCGCGGATCCGCAGATCGGCCAGCATGTCCATCAGTTCCCGCGTCTTGTAGTGCACCGTGTTGAGGTACAGCTCCAGGCGTTCATCGCCGTTGGCAGTCTTGATGACCGGCGGCCGGGCGTCGTTGAGCGGGTAATCCAGGTGGCCGAAGAAGGTCAGGATGTAGTTCAGCGTCGGCGTCCCGGTCGCAATCAGCGGGTCCACCTTTTCCATGACCTGCCGATACAGCGAGGCATCGCCCAGGAAATCGCCGTTCATGTCGTCCATGGCGAAGTCGTCGCCTGCCCAGTACACGTCAAAGCCCACCCTTTGATACGCGTTCACCCGGTTCCAGAAGACCGCCACATTAGGATGTGAGGCGACTGTGGTGTAGCCATGTTCGGACAGCACGCGCGGCAGGCACGGCACGTCGTTGCGCAGGCGGCCCTCAAAGAACACGGCGTCCTGACGCACCGGAAATCCGCATAGCGCCTCGAACTCCGCGTTGGCGGTGTAGCCGCCGAAGACCGGCGACAGGACGCGCGAGCGGTTGGTGGAGTCCCACAGGGTGCGGAACTCCGGGACGAACGGGTCGGTCAGGATCCCCGCGTTCTTCAGCTCCATGGGGTCCCAGAAGGACTCCAGGACGATGACGTGAACGTTGCGGCCCTGCCGGGAGCGGGCCTCCTTTACGGCGTCCTGTTGCGGACGGGTCAGGGCGGCGGGTTGCAGGCTCGGCACCAGAAGCTCGGTGGCGGCCAGGACCTCGGCGCGGGTGGGGGCACGCTCGGCGCGCGCGGCATAGCGCACCGATTCCTGGACCATGTGCAGCAGCGGGCCGCGCTGGATGTAGTTCCCGTGCTGATCCCACACGATGTTGCCGAACTGCGCGTCGAGTGCCGCCACCACCGGCTCGGGCACCGTCATCATCACGGCCACCGCCGCTGCCATGCTCACCGCGGCAATGCGCGCACGGCGCGGGCGCAAGGTGACGGACAGCGCCAGCGCGATGATGATGCCGCCGGCCAGAAGCACCGCGGCGGCCAGCCACAGGCCTTCGAGAATGAGAAACAGCGACTGCGCGGCCAGCATGTCGTCGGGCATGATGGGGCCGCCCAACACGACGATCTTCATCGCGTTGCCGAGGTGCAGCAGGGTCATCAGCAGACCCATCACGATGAGAAAGGCCCACCGGCTGCGGGCCGCCGCCAGCACCATGGCTCCCAATAGAAGGTGCAGCACGAGATCACCCGCCACGCCGACGCCGGCAATCAGGCTGACCCCCAGGACACGCGTGGCGACGGTTTGGAGCAGGACATAAAAAATCGGAATCGCTGTTAGGGGAAGGATCCAGCGCAGCAAAACGGGTCGAACGGGGTTCACGCCACACCTCTTAAAGCAGCACGATCCGCAGCGAAAAGCCGCCGGAAGCACATTAATGCGCGGAGGATGTGACACAAATATGACGAACTGCTGCACTGCGCAAAAGAAAACGGCCACCGGGGAGGGTTCCTCCGGTGGCCGCAATGTGTGAACTCAGGGGGTCAGTACATCTTGGCCGGAAGCCACAACGCCAGATCCTCGTAAAAGAAAATGAGGACCAGAACCAGAAGCTGCAACATCACGAACGGAATGACACCCTTGTAAATGTGCTGAACCGTAATCCCCGGTGGAGCCACCCCCTTGAGGTAGAACAGCGAGAAGCCCACCGGCGGGGTTAGAAAGCTGGTCTGCAGGCAGACCGCGAACAGGATGGAAAACCACGTCAGGTCATAGCCCAGGTGCTGCACCACCGGGGCGACCAGCGGCAGGATGATCAAGCTGATCTCCAGCCAATCCAGAAAAAACCCGGCGATGAAGGTGATGAACAGAATGAACGCCACCACGCCCCACGGCGGGAACGGCAATCCCTTGAGCAGCCCGCCGATGAACTCGTCACCGCCCAACGACCGCATGACCAGGGCGAACGCCGTCGCGCCCAGGAAAATGCCGAAGATGAACGCCGTGGTCAGCATGGTTTCGCGGCACACGGTGCGGATGGTATCGAAGTTCAGGCGCCGGTTCGCCAGGGCCAACAGCGTGGCGCCCATGGCGCCAATGCCCGAAGCCTCGGTCGGCGTGGCGATGCCCATGAAGATTGACCCCAAAACGGCGAGGATCAAAAAGAACGGTGGCACCACCGCCCACAGGGTGCCCAGGGCATCCCGCACCGTGAAGTCGGGGGCTTTGGCCGGGGCCGGCGCCATCTTGGGCCGCAGCAGGGCGATCACGATGACGTAGGCCATGTAGAACAGGCCCAGCATCAGGCCGGGAATGACCGCCCCCATGAACAGGTTGCCGACCGGCAGCGACAACTGATCGGCCATGATGACCAGCATGATCGACGGCGGGATGAGAATGCCCAGGGTGCCCGAACTGGCCACCACGCCGGTCGCCAGGGACTTGTCGTACTTGCCCTCCATCATGATCGGCAGGGCCAGCATCGACAGCAGCACGACCGACGCCCCGACGATCCCGGTCGAGGCGGCCAGCAATACGCCGATGATGATGACCGTGACGGCCAGGCCGCCGCGCATGCCGCCGAAAACCTTGGTGAAGTTCACCATCAGCTTGTCGGCCACGCCCGAGCGGTCAAGCATCAGGCCCATAAAGATAAACATGGGCAGGGCGACAAGCACCCAGTTGGTCATCTGCCCCCAGATGCGATCGACGATGATGGCGAAGTCCAGCCATTCGTCGAGGAAGTATGTGTCGATATCGAACCAGTTGAGCAGCCCCAGGCTGATCCCCAGGTAGACGATGGACAGTCCGCCCAAAATCCACGCAATCGGAAACCCGGTGAAGATCAACCCGATGAACGACAGCAACAGGATGATGACGACAATCTCATAGGATTCCACGGCGCATCCCCCTTTAACCGCGCGGCCAGATCGGCTTGGGCCAGCCGAACAACAGGGCCATGCACCGCAACAGACGCGCCAGAGCAGCAATGAACAGAAGCCCGAAGCCCCACAGAATGAAGGACTTGATGACCCAGCGGAACGGCAGCCCGCCGGGGGCCGAAGACCGTTCGTTAAGCGCATAGGACGTTTCGACGAAGGGCACACCGGCCGCCAGAATGGCGATGATGAACGGCAGCAACAGGACTGCGATCCCCAGCAATTCGACCCACGCCTTGGTCCTGGCGCCCCACCGCTCGGCCAGGACATCAACGCGAACGTGACGGTCCGCGGTGAGGGCGTAGCTCAGGCCGATGATGAAGCCCACGCCGTAGATGTGCCACTGCACCTCCTCAAGCCAGATGGCGCCGATGCCGAACACATAGCGTTGGATGACGTTGAACACGATGACCAACACAAGGATTGCCCACACCCAGGAGGCCAGTTGCCCAAGGCGGCGCACGAACCCCTCCATGGCATCCGATGGGCGCGTGTGCGGCAGGGTGGTGTCGGCTGGGGGGTCATCCCCAGCCGACAGGCCCGGTACGATGGGCTTTTCACTCATGGAGCGTCCCCCACCCCGTCGGCTTAGTTGCTGATCGAGGAGTGGAAGGTGCGCGGCAGGTAGCCGAGTTCACGCCACTGCTGGTTTTCCACCATGTAGGCCTTCATGGCGTCCCAGACCTTTTTGAAGTTGGCATCCTTGGCGGAGTATTCGGCCATCACTTCGTCGGTCTTGACCTTCAGCTCGCGCAGAACGTCATCGGGCAGCTTGACGGCGGTGACGCCGTGTTCGTCCTGGAACTTCTTGAGGGTTCCGCCCTGGAGGGCTTCGGAGCGGGCCAGAGACTTGGCAACGCCGGCCGAGCAGGCGGTGCGCAGGATGCCCTGCTGCTGCTTGCTCAGGGCATCGAACTTGCCCTTGTTGATGTAGAGGTATTGGTTGGTCGAGGGCTGGTGCCAGCCGGGCAGGTGGTAGTACTTGGCGACCTTATAGAAGCCGAGTTGCTCGTCCACGGTCGGCAGCGAGAACTCGGTGGCGTCGATGACGCCCTTTTCCAGGGCCTCGAACAACTCCGACCCGGACAGCAGCACCACCGAGGCGCCCATCTTTTGCATCACTTCGCCACCAAGGCCGGCAAAGCGGATCTTCAGGCCCTTGACCTGGCTGAGGTTCTCGATCGGGAAGCGGAACCATCCGGCGGCTTCGGGCGAGATGGTGCCGCAGAACAGCGGGACGATGTTATGGGGAGCGTAGATCTCCTCCATCATTTCCTGGCCGCCGCGTTCCATCATGAACGCCGCCATTTCGGCCGGTTCCAGGCCGAACGGCTGAGCGCCAAACAAGGCCGACGACGGGACCGAGCCGATTTCATAGCCCGCCCACACATAGCCGCTATCGGCCTTGCCCTGCGACACGGCTTCAAAGACTTCGGTGCCCTTGACCAGCTTGCCGGGTTCGAACACCTGGAGGGTCATCTTGCCGTCGGACATGACCGAAACCTGCTCGGCCACCCACGGCGCGGTGTCGGCCAGCGCCTTGAGCGTCGACGGGAAGCCCATGGTCATCTGCCAGCGCACGCGTTCCTGCGCATCGGCCGAGGGTACGCCGGCGCTCACAACAAATGCACTGGCGATGGCGGCCACGCCCGCGACCTTGCCCAGCTTCTTGAACGAGTTTTGCATCTTGGAAGTTCTCCCTGTTTGCGTTCGTCAACCCGCGAGAGCGGGCGCGCCAAAGTCCCGTGTTGGTCCGGGATGTGCGTCCTCCGGCGTCAGCAAAACATCCGAGGTGGCGAGTTGGTCAATAACCCTTGCCGGCTCGGAGGCATGCTTCCATTCCCGGCCAAAACGTCCATTATTTCAAGCGCCTTTTTCATACGCCGCAGCATTCCGTGCATTTTTTTGAGATATTCGCGCATGCAAAAAACCAAGTGTGGCGGTCGCTTCTCATGTTGCAGCGCGGCGAATCGACCCTTTCGAGGCTCACCTTTGGTGGTGTTTCCCTTTCTGAAAAACCCGGCCACTCTGGAAGGGTCCATGGATACGGAGGAAAACCAATGAAAACGTCGTCTGTCGACCGTCGTTCCATCCTGAAGGGCTTGGGTGCGGTGCCGCTCACGCGTGCCACGCTGGCCGGCATCCCGCTGACCGCCATCCTGGCCGATGCCACGCTGTCCCGCGCCGCCGCCGCACAGACCGAAGACGTCAGCATCACCACGGCGGCGGGCCGTCCGGTATCGGCCGCGCTCGCCCTGCCGGACGGCGCCGCGACCGGACCAGGACTCATCCTTATCCACGAGTGGTGGGGCCTGAACGACCAGATCCGCAGTGTCGCCCATGACTTGGCGCGCAACGGCTATGTCGCTCTGGCGGTGGATCTCTATGGACGTCCAGCCGTCTCCACGCCGGAGGAGGCCAAAGCGCTGATGAGCGCGGTCAAGCCCGAGGAGGCCACCGACACCCTGACCAGTTGGACCACGTGGTTGCGCCAGCACACGCGCGTTGCCAAGAACAAGGTGGGCGTGATCGGCTGGTGTTTCGGCGGGGCGTGGTCCCTGAACACCAGCATCGCGACGCCGATGGACGCCACGGTGATCTACTACGGCCGCGTCGACCGTCCGGCCGAGGATCTGCGCCGCCTGTCAGGCCCGGTACAGGGGCACTTCGCCAATCTCGACACCTTCATCACACCCGCCATGGCCGATGGCTTTGAGGCCACCCTGAAGGACATCGGCCACCCGCACGAAATCTATCGCTACGACGCCGACCACGCCTTCGCCAACCCGTCGGGCGACCGCTTCGACCAGGACGACGCCCAACTGGCGTGGCAGCGGACCATGGCGTTTTTGCAAAAGACCTTGGCAGCTACCTGAAGAAGCGGTGCAACTCGCACTCCTGGCCGCTGGTGCGCAGGCGGCGGCACAGGGGGGTGAGGGTGGCTTGGTCGCCCTGGGCGTAAAGGCGCAGGATATTGCCCAGTTCCGGGACGTAGCCGGGCATGACGTAAGGCTTCGTTTCGGCCAGACCGGGCTGCTTCTCGGCCAGGGCCTGCCATGCGGCATCCGCCTCCGCTTGGCTGCGGAAAATGCCGAGGTGGGCCATGGTGCCGTCGGCGGCGCCGGGTGAAATCAGGCGCGGTTCTTCGACAGGCACCGGCGTCGGGGCATCGGGCGGCGGCAGGCGGCTTTCTTCCTGCTGCGCGACGACGACGGGAGCGGGCGCAGGGTCGGCCTTTGGCGCGGGGGCGGGTTCAGCCTTCACCTCGGGCGCAGGGTCGGCTTTCGGGGGCGGAGCGGGTTCAGCCTTCACCTGGGGTGCAGGGTCGGCCTTCGGCGCAGGGGCAGGTTCAGCTTTCGCCTCGGGCGCAGGGTCAGCCTTCGGGGCCGGGGCGGGCTCAACCTTCGGCGCGGGCGCAGGCTCAATCTTTGCCTCGGGCGCCGGTTGAGAGGCCGCGTCGGCCTGTGGGATTCGGCCACGGTGACGGTGGTTCCCCCACCGGCGGCGCGGCGGGCGTCCGCCTGGCGCAGCAGGACACGGGCTTCCTCGTGCCCGGCGGCGATGGCTTGGCGCAGCAGGATGCTGGCCCGCTCCAGATCTGGTTCCACGCCGTCGCCTTCGATCAGCAGGCGGGCGAGCGCCATCTGGGCCGCGCCGTTGCCTTGATCGGCGGCGCGGTTGTACCAATAGGCGGCGCGTTCCTGGTCACGATTGACGCCTTCCCCGGCCTCGTACATGGCTCCCAGGTTGTATTGGGCGCGGTCAAACCCCAGCAGGGCGGCGCGCTGATACCACTCCACGGCGGCGCCGGTGTCCTGCGGAACGCCACGGCCCCAGCGGTACAGGTGGGCGAGGTTGCGCATGGCGGCCATGTCGCCGGCTTGGGCGGCGTCCTGCCATGCCTTGGCGGCGGCGTCGAAGTCACCAGCCTCGTAGGCCTTCAAACCTTCCTGAAAGCCAGCCAAGGCCGGTCCGGCAGCACCCGGACCGGCAATCAGCCCGCCGACCAACAGCGCGGCGAGCAGTGCCCGGCGCCTTGGCCGCACCGGCTGAGACCGTTGTCCTCTATGCTGCGTAACCATGTTCACCCTCGTTCCCCCCCGGCCCGTCGCTGTCGACTGGGCGATTGGAGGACGTCCACTCTAATGGGTCAAGCGTTTCAACTCTCTTAAACACCCGAAAATGCGGGATAGGCCGTTACATCGTTTGATATTACCCAGGCTTGATGCCTAAGCTTTCTGTGGCCCCACGGTAAGGAGAGTGCCATGACGGCAAAGGCGGAACTCCTCAAGGACGATCAGGTCGCCAAGGTCATCACGCTGATCCGCGACCGCCACGGACGGGATCGCGAAACGGGCCGTGGGCATGGCAAAAGCAGCGATGACCGCGCGGACGCACTGGAGCAGTTCGCCCGCCAGTACTACGCCAATGTTCCACCCGCCGACATTGCGGGCGTGGATGCCGAAAGGCTTTATGGCGCCGTCACCAGTCTGTGGAACTTTGCCCGCGACCGCGCGCCGCGCAATCCAAAACTCCGCGTGTTCAATCCGCGTGTCGAGGAACACGGCTGGCACGGCGATCACACGGTTATCGAAACCGTCAACGACGACATGCCGTTCCTGGTCGACTCGATCACGGCCGCGCTGGCATCGCTCGACGTCGCGCCGCTGCTGGTCATCCATCCGGTCGTGCATGTGCGCCGCGATGCCGATGGCGGCTTGGTCGGCCTGCTGGCCCCGGATGCGGTCCCGACGGCCGACGACCTGGCTGAATCCATCATCCACATCGAGATCCACGAACAGGCCGACCCCATGGTCCTGCGTCAGATCGCCGAGGATTTGGGGAGCGTCCTGGCCGAGGTGCGCGCCGCCGTCGAGGATTGGCACGCCATGCAGGCCCGCGTGCACGAAGTCATCGCCGACCTCGACAAAAGCCCCGCCGGGCTGACCGTCGAGGACGCCGCCGAGGTGCGCGACTTCCTGACGTGGCTGCTCGACAACCACTTCACGTTCCTGGGCCACCGCGACCATACCTTCCTGCCCGACGAGGTCGATCCGGCCCGCGTGGTGGTCGGCGTGGCCGATGGCTTGGGAATTTTGCGGGATCGTGACCGGCTGGTGTTTGACGAGTTGCGCCACCTGTCGGATCTGCCGGCCGAGGTGCGGGCGTTCCTCAACCAGCCGACGTTCCTGCTCATCACCAAGGCCAACCGCCGCTCGCGCGTGCACCGCCCGGTGCATCTGGATGTGATCGGCATCAAGCGGTTCGGTGACGACGGGCAGGTGGTGGGGATGCACCTGTTGGCCGGGCTGTTCACGTCCAACGTCTATACCAACAGCCCGGCGTTCGTGCCGGTCCTGCGGCGCAAGATCGAGCGCATCATGCGCCGCGCCGGGTTCCGCCCGTTCAGCCACGACGGCAAGCGCCTTCTCAACATCATCGAGAGCCTGCCGCGCGATGAACTGTTCCAGTCGAGCGACACCAAGCTCCTGGACATGGCCCTGGGCATCCTGCACTTGCAGGAACGCCAGCGCACCGCGTTGTTCCTGCGCCGCGACGAGTTCGAGCGGTTCATCTCGTGCCTCGTCTTCGTGCCGCGCGACCGCTATGACACCGCGCTGCGTCTGGCTGTTCAGGACATCCTGGAAACCGCCTTCAATGGGCGGCTGTCGGTCTATTACACCCAGGTCGCCGATAGCCCGCTGGCCCGCCTGCACTTCATCATCAAGACCACGCCGGGCGCCATTCCCGACTATGACCCGGCCGCCATCGAGGGCCGCATCGCGGAGGCCGCGCGGGCGTGGGCCGACCACCTGCACGATGTCATCCTGACCACCAAGGGCGAGGACGCCGGGGCACGGCTGGCCCGCCGCTACGGCGCCGCGTTCCCCACCTTCTACAAGGAGCGGTTCAACGCGCAGACGGCGGTGTTCGACATCGACCGCATGGAAGAAGCCCTGGCCGAAACCGCCGCCGGGCGCGACGGGCTGGGCATGAACCTGTACCGCCCGCTCGAAGCCACCGAGGACGTGGTCAACTTCAAGGTTTATCACCCCGACACCGCCGTCATGCTGTCGGGCATCCTGCCCATGCTGGAAAACATGGGCTTCCAGGTGATCGGCGAGATCCCGTTCGCCATCCGCCTGGACGGCGGGCGGCGGGTGGTGTGGGTGCACGATTTCTCCATGGCCCCGGCCGACGGGTCGCATCTGGCGGTCAGTGAGGTGCGCGGTCCGTTCCAGGAAGCCTTCGCCAAAGTGTGGGACGGCACCATCGAAAACGACGCCTTCAACCGGCTGGTCGTGCTGGCCGGGCTGTCGTGGCGCGAGGTCGTGATGGTGCGCGCCTATGCCAAGTACCTGCGCCAGGCCGCCTTCACACTGAGCCAAGGGGCAATCGAGCAAACCCTGGCGCGGCATCCGGTCATCACCCGCGCCCTGGTTCAGTTGTTCCATGCGCGGTTCGACCCGGCCCGCCAGGGAGAGGACGAGGACGTCGTGGTCGCCACCATCGAAAGCGCGCTCGATCACGTCTCCAGCCCGGATGAGGACCGCATCCTGCGGCGCTTCCTCAATCTGGTGCGCTCGACCGTGCGGACCAACTTCTACCAGACCGCCGACGATGGCACGCCCAAGCCCTATGTGTCGTTCAAGATCGACAGCGGGGCCATCGACGACCTGCCGCTGCCCCGCCCCTGGCGCGAAGTGTGGGTCTATTCTCCGCGTGTCGAGGCCATTCACCTGCGCGGCGGCAAGGTGGCACGCGGCGGCATCCGCTGGTCCGACCGCCGCGAGGATTTCCGCACCGAGGTTCTGGGCCTGTTGAAGGCGCAGATGGTCAAGAACGCCGTCATCGTGCCGGTCGGGTCCAAGGGCGGCTTCGTGGTCAAGCGCCCGCCGCCGCCCGATGCCGGGCGCGAGGCGGTGCTGGCCGAGGGTATTGCCTGCTATCAGACCATGATGCGCGGCCTGCTCGATTTGACCGACAACATCGGTCCCGAGGGGATCATCCCGCCGCCCAACGTGGTGCGGCGCGACGACGACGACCCCTATCTGGTGGTGGCGGCCGACAAGGGCACCGCGACGTTCTCCGACATCGCCAACGGCATCTCGCTGGATTACGGGTTCTGGCTGGGCGACGCCTTTGCCTCGGGCGGGTCACAGGGCTACGACCACAAGGCCATGGGCATCACGGCACGCGGCGCGTGGGAAGCCGTCAAGCGGCACTTCCGCGAGATCGGCCGCGACATCCAGACCCAGGATTTCACCGTCGTCGGGGTCGGCGACATGAGCGGTGACGTGTTCGGCAACAGCATGCTGCTGTCGCGCCATATCAAGCTGGTCGCGGCCTTCAACCACCTGCACATTTTCATTGACCCCTCGCCCGATCCCGAAACCAGTTGGGTCGAGCGCAAACGCCTGTTCGACACCCCGCGCAGCACCTGGGCCGACTACAACCCGGCCCTGATTTCTCCCGGCGGCGCGGTGTTTGAGCGCTCGGCCAAGCGCCTGACCGTATCGCCGCAGATCAAGACCCTGCTCGGCCTGGACTGCGACACCCTGACCCCGGCCGAGCTGATGCGCGCCGTGCTGCGGGCCGAGGCAGACCTGTTGTGGTTCGGCGGCATCGGCACCTACGTCAAGGCGTCGCAGGAAAGTCATGCCGACGTCGGCGACCGGGCCAACGACGCCGTTCGCATTTCCGCCCCCGAGATCCGCGCGCGGGTGGTCGGGGAAGGCGCCAACCTCGGCGTCACCCAGCGCGCCCGCATTGAATTCGCGCTTGGCGGCGGGCGCATCAACACCGATGCCATCGACAACTCGGCCGGGGTGGACACCTCGGATCACGAGGTCAACATCAAGATCCTGCTCAACCGGGTGACCGCCGACGGCGACCTGACACCCAAGCAGCGCAACGCCCTGTTGGTCAGCATGACCGACGAAGTGGCCGCCCTGGTGCTGCGCGACAACTACCTGCAAACCCAGGCGATCAGCCTGATGGAGGCGCGCGGGCCGGACCTGATGGACCACCAGCACCGCCTGATGAAGATGCTGGAGCGCAGCGGGCGGCTGGACCGCGCCATCGAGTTCCTGCCTGACGACGAACAGATCGCCGAACGGCTGGCCGCCAAGCGCGGGCTGACCCGGCCGGAATTGGCCGTGGTCATCGCGTACTCCAAAATCTGGCTGTTCGATGAAATCCTCGACAGCGACCTGCCCGACGACCCGGTGACGTTCGAGGACTTGTTGAGCTACTTCCCGACCGCCTTGCGCGCCGACTGGCGGGAGCAGATCGGCGCCCACCGGCTGCGCCGGGAAATCATCGCCACCCACGCCACCAACAGCATGATCAACCGGGTTGGCGGGACGTTCGTCACGCAGATCATGGAAAAGACCGGGATGCCGCCGTCCGGGATCGCCCGTGCCTACCTGATCGCGCGGGACAGCTTTGCCCTGCGCGACCTGTGGCGCGACGTCGAGGCGCTGGACAACGCCGTGCCGGCCGACGTGCAGCTTGCCATGCTGGGCGAGGCCAACCGCTTGATCGAGCGCACCACCCTGTGGATCCTGCGTCATGCTCCCCGGCCACTGGACATGGCCGGCATGACCGCCGCCTTCATTGAGGGAATGCGTGCCCTGGAGGGCTGCATGGGCGGCGTCTGCACGGTCGATGTGCAGTCCGAAATCGCCGCCCGTCATGACCGTTATGCTGCTGCCGGGGTGCCCGATCCTCTGGCGGAGCGGGTGGCTCACCTGATCGTGCTGGCTTCGACCCCCGACGTGGTGCGCCTCAGCCGCGACCTGGAGGTTGACCTGGTGACGGCGGCCAGCCACTACTTCGCCGTGGGGTCGCGGTTCGGCCTCGGCTGGCTGCGCTCGGCCGCCGAACGGCAATCCGGGGGCAGCCATTGGGAGAAACTCGCCGTGGCGGCGGTCATTGACGAGCTTTACGCCGACCAGCGGGCGATCACGGCCCGCGTGCTGGCGCTCACCGGTTCCGGCGCCGACCCGGCGGACTCCATCGCCGCCTGGGTGGACACCTGCCGCCCGGCGGTGGAGCGGGCCGATCAGCTTGTCACCGAACTGCGCGCCGCCCCGACCCTAGACCTTGCCATGCTGACGGTGGCCAGCCGTCAGTTCGGCACCCTTAAAGGAGGATGACCTTGCCGCCCAAGTCCAACCCCAAAAAGCTCAATTCGTTGCAGCTCAAGACCCTGTGCCTGCTCCAGGAACTGGCCCGCCACCCGGACACCTATCAGACCGAGCCGGACACCGGCCGCAAGGTGCTGACCGTGTTCCCCAACCCGCACGGCAACCACTTTCACCTGGGCGCCTACGTGGTGGGAACGGCCGACGCGACGGGCTTGCGGAACGAAGCGGTCTGGGTTGCCTTGGAACGCAAGGGCATGGCCGTAAACCACTACCCCACCGCCATCGTCCTGACCGAAGAAGGCGAGGCCTACGAAACCGGAATGCGCGGGACCATCCTGCACGGGTCGGATCATTAGCGGGCTCTGCGGTTAAGGCGGGCTCTGCCCGCACCCGCCAGGAGCCACGGGCTCCTGGACCTCGGGAGGGTGGAACAGCAAAGCCGCGCGCAGCGCAGCAGGCGGCAACATTATCTGCCTGCGGCGCAAGGGGAGCAGAATTCCTTATGGGATCAAAGGGCCAATGGCCCTTTGCGGGCCTGGGCAGCGCCCAGTCCTATCTCCACGTTATGCGCTTTCGCAGGGGGAACCGTCAGTGAGCACTGAACAAGGCACGGCGATGGCGGAACCTCAGGCCAAGGGCTGGCGGCCGGCGGTGGCGTGGGCGATGTTCGACTGGGCGAATTCGCCGTACCCGACCATCGTGATGACCTTCGTCTTTGGCACCTACTTCACCAAGGCCATAGCCGAAACGCCCGAGGTGGGCACCGCGCAGTGGGGATGGGCGATGGCGCTGGCCGGCTTCATCATCGCCGTGCTGGGTCCGTTCACAGGCGCCGCGGCCGACCGCATGGGGCGGCGCAAGCCGTGGCTGGGTGGGTTCTCTGCCCTGTGCATCGCGGCCAGCGCCCTGCTGTGGTTCGCCGCCCCGGTGCCGGAATCGACCCTGCTGGCCCTGACACTGGTAGTCGTCGGCACCGTTGGGTTCGAGATGACCATGGTGTTCTACAACGCCATGCTGCCCGATGTGGCGCCGCAGGGCATGATGGGCCGCCTGTCGGGCTGGGCGTGGGGCCTGGGCTATGCCGGGGGGCTGGCCGCGCTAATTCTGTCGCTGGTGGTGTTCGTTCAGAACGAGACGCCGCCGTTCGGCCTGGACCGCGACGCAGCCGAGCACGTGCGCATTACGCCCGTCCTGGTCGCCGTGTGGTTCGCGGTGTTCTGTATTCCGACCTTCGTGATGGTGCGCGAACCGGCGCGCGGCGCGCCGGTGGGCGCGGCGCTACGGCATGCGGTCGGCGACGTCATGCGCCTGTGGCAGATATTCCGCACCTATCCGGTCTTGGGCCGCTTCCTGGTTGCCCGCATGATCTATACCGATGGCCTGAACACGCTGTTTGCTTTTGGCGGCATCTACGCGGCGGGAACCTTCGGGCTGCCGCTCGATCAGGTCATCATGCTGGGCATCGCCATGAACATCACCGCCGGGCTGGGCGCGGCGGCGTTCGGGTGGATGGACGACCGGCTGGGCGCGCGGGCCACCATTGCGGCGGGCGTTCTCGGCCTGATTGTTCTGGGCGGAGGTCTGCTGATTGTTGAGAGCACTCTCATGTTCTGGGCGCTGGCCCTGCCCATGGGGCTGTTCTTTGGCCCGGTGCAGTCGGCCAGCCGGTCCATGGTGGCGCGTCTGGCCCCGCCCGAGTTGACGACCGAAATGTTCGGCCTCTACGCCCTGAGCGGCAAGATCACCGCCTTTGCCGGTCCCCTGCTGCTGGGCTGGGCGACGGTGCTGGCCGACAGCCAGCGGGCCGGCATGGCGACCGTCCTGGTGTTCCTCGTCGGCGGACTTTTCCTATTGTTGTGGGGAGTTCCGTCCCGCGCGGAAAACCCTTTTGTGACAAGTTGTTGCGGTGCAGACGCAAATCCCCCTGGTCGGCACTAGCTCCCTTGCGGGGCCGGTGCGAGCCGATATAACAGCGTCACGCTTTTATGCGGGGCGCTGGCAAGGGGGCAGGCTGTGCAGGGACGCATTATCCGCACCGTGCGGGAAACGCTGGGCTTGACCCAGCAGGGCTTTGCCAACCAACTGGAGGTCAGCCAAGCCACCGTGTCGCGCTGGGAAAGCGGCCAGAGCGCCCCGGATGCGGCATCCCGCCGCCGCATTCACGCCCTCACCGGACGCAGCACCAACAGCGCCGATGCCGCCCTGACCCGGATGGTCCGCCTGTCGCCGTCCATGATGGCGCTGTTCGACCTCAACATGCGCATCCTGGCGATGTCGGAGCGCGCCGCCGAGGCCCATAGCGTGGTGCCGGACGAAGTGGTCGGCCTCGACTGTCGCCCGCTGTTCACCGAAGACCTCGCCGAGGCCTATGAAGCTGCCGTCAACAGCGGCTTTTTCGCCGGGAATGTGCTCGGCATCGACATTGCCTGTGCGATCCGAGGCCTGAAAGGCCAACCATTTTACGTGGTTGCCAACTGGCATCTGGTCTACCGGCCATCCAATGGCGACCCGTTGCTGCTGTGGAACGGTGAACATGTGGATTACGCGACGTTTGTTCGCGCCCGCGCCAACGGCCCCGCCGCCCGTATCGTCACGGTCGACGACTGGATGACCTCCGCCGCATAAGATCCAGAACAAAACCCCGCACCCATGCGGGGAGCAGGGCGTTGGATGAAGATGGTCTCCCATTGCCCGGAGGTGTTCCATCATGGCCCGTGCGTTGCCGGCTGTTGCCCTTGGCGTCCTGATGGTCACGGCGGGTTCCGC
The DNA here is from genome assembly GCA_041676205.1 of Rhodospirillaceae bacterium. Taxonomy (GTDB): domain Bacteria; phylum Pseudomonadota; class Alphaproteobacteria; order Rhodospirillales; family Rhodospirillaceae; genus Cauispirillum. The sequence goes on from JBAYSM010000008.1 coordinate 24,111, forward strand.
CGGGGCGCAGGAGTTGGGGGATCGTTACGCCGTGACTGGTGTTACCGCCGATGGCAGCACCAGTTACACCGGCACCGTCCGGGTTTCACCCTTTGGCGATACCTACGGCGTGGTGTGGCAGTTTCCCGACAGCCAGGAGATTTACCTGGGCACGGGGATCCTGCGCGGCTCCACCTTCGCCGTGGTTTATCAAAGCCCCCGCGTGCCCGGCCCGCCGGGGCTGGTCCTCTATGACATCGCCAAGGACGGCGGCCTGACCGGGTATTTTTCCGCCCTGGGCGCCAACGCCGTGGGGGCCGAAACCTGGACCCCGGCCAAAGAATAACGGCGGAGAGCACCATGCCGCGTCGCATCGTCGTGGTTCAGGGCCATCCCGATCCGTCACCGGGCCACCTGTGCCGTGCCCTGGCCGAGGCCTACGCCGACGGTGCCCGCCGCGCCGGGCATGTGGTGGAAATGATCGATCTTGCAGTGCTCGACGTGCCCCTGCTGAACAGCCAGCACGCGTTCGAGCACGACCCCGTCCCCGACAGCCTGCGCCCGGCGCAGGACGCAATCGTGGCGGCCAATCATCTGGTGCTGGTCTTTCCGTTGTGGCTGGGCACCATGCCAGCGCTCGTCAAGGCCTTCCTGGAGCAGGTCCTGCGCCCCGGCGTGGCGTTCGAATACCTCGATAACGGCCGCCCAAAGCTGTTTCTGACCGGACGCTCGGCCCGCGTCATCGTGACCATGGGAATGCCCGCGCCGATCTATCGCTGGTGGTTCCTGGCGCACGGGGTCCGGGGCTTGGAACGCAACATCCTCGGCTTCGTGGGGTTCAAGCCGGTGCGCGAGACGTTGCTCGGCATGGTCGCCGCCGCCACGCCGAAACGCCGTGCCGGGTGGCTCGTGATGATGCGGACACTGGGGGCCGGGGCGCGGTGAGAGGCTGGTGCTGCAAACGTCCGGGGCGCTGCCCGACTCAGAAGTCCAGGTCGGTATAGTGCTTGGGCGCCGGGACGTTGGGGATGATGTCGCGCAGGAGCGGGCGGAAGCTGGGGCGACTTTTCACGCGGGCGTACCAATCTTTGGCCAGATCGTGGTCTTCCCACGGCACGTCCCCGGCGTAATCGACCAGCGACAAGTGCGCGGCGGCGGTCAGGTCGGCAATGCTCAGGGTGTCGCCGGCCAGCCATTTGCGGCGTTCGGTCAGCCACGCGATGTAGTGCAGGTGTGTATGGACGTTGGCCCGCCCGGCCCGCACCAGTCGGCTGTCGGGGGCGCCGCCGCCGGTCACGCGTTTGGTCAGCTTTTCCGACACCAGCGGTGCGGTGACTTCGCGGTAGAACTTGCCGTTGAACCACGCGGCCAGGCGCCGGGACTCGACGCGCTCCAGCGGCGTGCGGCCGATCAGCGGCGGGGTGGCATAAACCTCGTCGAGATATTCGATGATGGTGCCGGCGTCGGCCACGGTGGTACCGTCGTCCTCCACCAGAACCGGCACTTCGCCAGCCGGATTGAGGGACAGGAACCGTTCGTCCCGTTCCCAGTCGAACACCACCTGCTCGGTCACCTCCAACTGCTTTTCAAGCAGCACCAGGCGAACGGTCCGGGCGAAAGGCGACAGCCAATGATGATAGAGTACACGCATTGTTCCTGTTTACCGCATTGCGCAATTTTGTCCACCTCCACTACGCTCGGACGGGCCATGCGGAGGCACGGCAGCGGGGTTGAAAATCGATGATGCGCGAAATACCCACGATTAAGCCGAGCAACACCCACCGCAACGCGGTGCGGCGCCTTATTCACCGCGCCCGCGTCGCCACGCTGGCGACCCGCATGGTCGAGGGCGGCGACCCCTATGCGTCCCTCGTCACCGTGGCGGCCGACCACGATGCCAGCCCGATCTTGTTGCTGTCTGGATTGGCCGACCATACCCGCAACCTCAATGCCGATGCGCGCGTCTCGCTGCTGATCGACGAGGCGCGTGCCTTGCCGAACCCGCAGACGGGGCCGCGCGTGTCGCTGTTGGGACGGGCGGAGAAAGTCGTCGATCCGCAAGCGCGGGATCGGATTGCCGCGCGCTTCCTCGCCCGTCATCCGGGTGCTGCACTGTACGCGGGGTTTGGGGATTTCGCGTTCTGGCGGATGGTGCCGGAACGGGCGCACCTGGTCGGTGGCTTTGCCCGCGCCGTGTGGATCCCCGATGGCGTTCTGCGGGATCCTGCGACTGCCGCGGCCTTTGCCGAGGCGGAACCCTCGGCCGTCGCCCATATGAATGACGACCATGCCGACGCCGTGGCTGCCTTGGGTCTGGCCCATGTCGGGCCAGGCGGTGCGTGGCGGATGACGGCCCTGGATGCCGCGGGGATCCTGATGCGGAACGGGGATGACGAAATGGTGTTCCAGATCCCGTTCGAGCCGCCCTTGACCGCGCCCGGGGAAGTCAGGGCGCGTTTGGTCGAGATGACCCGGAAGGCCCGGCACGCGCAATAGTGCGCCTTTTAGGCCGCCCGGAAGTCCGGTTAAGGGAAGGATGACGTCGCATAATGTGCACGGAGTCCCCGAAACATCACCAACAAGCGGTTGCCGGGCACAACCCGGCCCGATATGGTGCGCGTCTCGGGGGTCGTGATACGGGCGCTTGACGCTTCGACCCGGCCCCGCGCGCCGTCCCGAAGGAGGAGATCGTCCGGTGACGCACCTGGGAACCGATGGCACTCGCTGCCCCGCTTCACGCGGTCGCAGTGCGCCCGCGCGTCCCGGTTCCGGCTGCTTCTTCCCCTTCGTCCGACCCGCACCCTCGCCCGCACCTCGGGTACAACAACAAATAATACGGACCGCCACCCGGGAATAATGCCCTGAAGGTGCCGGTTGGACCTGCCGATGGAGAGCCACGGATATGAGCGCAGCGCCTACCAAGAATGCTAAGCTTCTCGCCTGGGTCGATGAGATGGCGAAGCTTTGCAAGCCGGATCGCGTCTACTGGTGCGATGGGTCGGACGAAGAGTATGACCGCCTCTGCCAGGAAATGGTGGACTCCGGGACGTTCATCCGCCTGAACCCCGAGAAGCGCGCCAACAGCTATCTGTGCCGCTCTGATCCGTCCGACGTGGCGCGTGTCGAGGACCGCACCTACATCTGCTCGCAGGAACCCGACGACGCCGGTCCGACCAACAACTGGATGGACCCCAACGAAATGCGGGCCACCCTGACCGGCCTGTTCGACGGCTGCATGAAGGGCCGCACCATGTACGTGGTGCCGTTCTCCATGGGTCCGCTGGGGTCCGACATCGCCCACATCGGCGTCGAGATCTCCGACAGCGCCTATGTCGCCGTCAACATGAAGATCATGACCCGCATGGGCAAAAAGGTCCTCGACGTGCTGGGCGACGGCGATTTCGTGCCGTGCATGCACTCCGTCGGGATGCCGCTGGCCGAAGGCCAGAAGGACGTCGCCTGGCCGTGCAACGACACCAAGTACATCGTCCACTTCCCGGAAAGCCGGGAAATCTGGTCGTATGGCTCGGGCTACGGCGGCAACGCCCTGCTCGGCAAGAAGTGCTTCGCGCTGCGCATCGCCTCGGTCATGGCCCGCGATGAAGGCTGGCTGGCCGAACACATGCTCATCCTGGGCGTGAAGAACCCGCAGGGTGAAAAGACCTATGTGGCGGCGGCCTTCCCGTCGGCCTGCGGCAAGACCAACTTCGCCATGCTCATCCCGCCCAAGGGCTTCGAGGGCTGGGAAGTCACCACCATCGGCGATGACATCGCCTGGATCAAGCCGGACGCCCAGGGCCGTCTGCGCGCCATCAACCCGGAAAACGGCCTGTTCGGCGTGGCGCCGGGGACCAACGTGGAATCCAACCCCAACGCCATTGCCACGCTGCACGCCAACTGCATCTTCACCAACGTCGGCCTGACCGATGACGGTGACGTGTGGTGGGAAGGTCTGACCCAAGAGCCGCCGGCGCACCTCATCGACTGGACCGGCCGTGATTGGGAGCCGGGCTGTGGCCGCCCCGCCGCGCACCCGAACTCGCGCTTCACCGCCCCGGCCAGCCAGGTGCCGTCCATTGACCCCGAGTGGGAAAACCCCGCCGGCGTGCCGATCTCGGCCTTCATCTTCGGTGGCCGCGTGTCCCACAACTTCCCGCTGGTGTTCCAGGGCTTCAACTGGAGCCACGGCGTGTATCTGGCCGCCACCATGGGGTCCGAGGCGACCGCCGCCGCCGTCGGTCAGGCCGCCATGCGCCGCGACCCGATGGCCATGCTGCCGTTCTGCGGCTACAACATGGCCGATTACTGGGATCACTGGCTCAACGTCGGCCGTCAGCTGCCCGAGCCGCCGCGCTTCTTCCGCGTCAACTGGTTCCGCAAGGACGAGAACGGCAAGTTCGTGTGGCCGGGCTTTGGCGAGAACATGCGCGCCCTGAAGTGGATCGTGGACCGCGTCAACGGCCATGGCGCCGCCGTGGAAAGCCCGATCGGCTGGATGCCGCATCACGCCGATCTGCATTGGGACGGTCTGGACTTCCCCAAGGCGAAGTTCGACGGGATCATGAAGATCTACAAGGGTGCCGCCCTGACCGAAGCGCACGATCAGCAGCAGTTGTTCGACAAGTTCGGCGACCGTCTGCCCAAGGAAATGGAACTGCACCGTCAGATGCAGATCGCCCGCCTGGAACGCAGCCCCGAAGTCTGGGAACTGAAGGACCGGGTTGAAGCCGCCGAGTAACCACTGGCGCTTCCACCACGACAGCGGCCCCCCGGCATCCTGGGGGGCCGTTTTCGTTTGTGTTGCTTTAGTTGAAAATGCGCCTCGCGCTGCACATACTGGACGACCTGGTGCAGAGGGTTAGCGGAATGATAAGCGCGACAACTTCCGACGGTGCGGTCAGCCGGGGGGTGCCCTGGGTGGCGGCGGTTGCCTTGCACGGCGCTGTCGGTGGGCTGCTCGCGTTGACGCCTGCCCCGCTGCCGCCCGTACCACCGGAAAGCCCGGTCGTGGAGATCGTGTTGGTGGCCGAGCTACCGCCCGCCCCCCAGCCGCCGCCTGCACAAATGAGCGCCGCCGAACCGGCCCCCACAGTTGCCGCCGAACCGGCCCCGACAGTTGTCGAGGAAACTCCGGCGCCACCTGTGCATCCTATGGCCCATTCTGAGGCTCATCCTGAGGCTCATCCTGAGGCCCGCCCTGTGGTTCGTCCTGTGGTCCGGCCACCCACGCCGCCCGCGCGCGTTGCTCCGCCGGGTGCCAGTGCCGTTGCCGCCACTGCCGCGGTCGCCGCGCCTGCGGCTGAAACGGCAGGTGTCGCCCTGCCTTCGCCGTCGCCGACGGTCGCGGCCTGGGATGGTGCCGGGCTGGCCAATCCACCCCCCGTCTATCCCCGCTCGGCGCGGCTGGCCGGGCAGGAAGGCCGCGTAGTCGTACGCGTCCAGGTGGCGGCCGATGGCACCGTCACCAGCCTGCACGTCGTGACCTCCAGCGGGACCGATGCCCTGGACACCGCCGCCGTGCGAGCGGTGCGTGGGTGGCGGTTCCATCCGGCAACCCGCCACGGCAAGCCGGTTGCCGATGCGGTCGATGTCCCGGTGGTCTTCCGTCTGCGCGGTTGAAACTCTTTGACAGCCCGCATCCGGCGCGGATAATCCATGATTGCAGAGGGGATATCCGCGTGATCGCAGCCGTTCGTCTCAGGATCGGGAGCAGTGCCGTGCGCCGCCGCGTAACCGCGTGGGCAGCGATGCTGGTGCTGTCCCTCAACGTCCTGGCGCCGATGCTGTTCAATGGTCCGGCCAGTGCTGCGCCGGATCTGACCTCCAGCTTGGCAAGTGACCCCCTCAGCGGCCAGATGGTCATCTGTACGCCGTCGGGGATGCGAGTGGTCAGCCTGGATGGCGAGAACCGCCCGCTGACCGATCCGACCAACGGCGACATCCAGCTTTGTGCCCTGTGCCTGCCGCTGGTCCATGGCGGTGTGGGCGTGCTGGCCGCCGGAGAGGTCGTGCTGCCGCTGCCGGCCGGAGCGTCTGCGAGCCTTGGCCGTCCGGCGGCTGCGCGGATGGCCTCGCCCGCCTCTCCCCACCGCCTGCCCGAAGCCCGTGCACCCCCTGTCCTCGCCGCCTGATCGCGTTTTCACCCATCAGACGCTGACTTCTTGAGGACGTTCCATGACCGATCATCGCATTCGCGGTGCGCGCGGGTCTGCCTGCTTGCGCACCGGCACCGCCCTGCTTGCCCTGTCTGTCGCCTTTCCGGCCGTTGCCGCCGATGTCGTGGTCGAGGCCGACCGCATCGCCCGGCCGTCCACCACCACCGTTCTGCCGACCGTATCCACCCATGCCCCGGCCGCCGACGCGGCGGATTTGCTCGGCACCCTGCCCGGCGTGACGCTCGGCCGCATGGGCGGGCACGGCCTGGAGCCGACCATCCGGGGGCAAAGCCAGGATCGCCTGTCGATCATCAGCGACGGGGCCATGACCTTTGGCGGCTGTCCGAACCGCATGGACCCGCCGACGGCGTCGGTCCCGATTTCAACCATCGACGTCGTCACCGTCGAGCGTGGCTATCAAACCGTGACCAACGGCCCCGGCGGGCCGGGCGGCACGGTGCGGTTCGAGCGCCTGGATCCCGAGTTCGCCGAGGAGGGCGCGCGGGGCACCATCGGGGGTGGCTACACCTCCAACAGCGCCATGCGGTTCGGCTTCACCGACCTCCAGGCCGGCTCCGAAACAGGGTGGCTGCGCCTCAACAGCCAGTGGAAGCGGGCCGGAGACTATCAGGACGGCAATGGCGACAGCGTGCGCGCCGGATTTCAGCAGTACGGTGGCGACCTTCAGGTTGGCTGGCGCCCCTCTGCTGGAACGACGCTCAGCGTGTCGGGAGGCCGGGACATCGTGCGCGATGCGCTGTTCGCCGGGGCCGGTATGGACGCCCCCGAAACCATCGTGGACACCTTCCGCGCCCGCCTGAATCATGCGGTGCAGGGCGGCGGGATGCTGACCGGCGTGCAGGCCGAGGTGTACCGCTCGGCGGTCGATCACACCATGGACAACTACTCGCTGCGCGTCCTGACCGCGGCAATGCGGATGCGCGCCGACACCACCTCGGACACCACCGGCGGGCGGCTGGCCGGAACGTTCGAGACGGCGGCGGGCACACTGGAGGCCGGGATCGACCACCGCACCAACGCCCGCGACGCGGTGCTGCTCGCCGGGCCTGCGGCGATCGACCCGCGCGCCCCGGTGTCGCAGATGTGGCCCGGCATGACCATCGCCCAGACCGGCCTGTTCGCCGAACTGGAGCACCCTTTGAGCGACCGCACCACCCTGACCGTCGGGGCGCGCGCCGACGCCGTGCAAAGCCACGCGTCCAAGGCTGACCAGCCCGGTCGCATCGGGGCCGGTCTGGGGATTACGGCGCGTGATCTCTACCGCGCCACCTACGGCACCACCGACACCAGCCAGGAGGAGTTGAACCTTGGCGGTTTGGTCCGTGTGACTCACGGCTTTGACGGTTGGACAGGGCACGCGGCGGTAAGCCGGTCGGTGCGCACCGCCGATGCGTCCGAGCGCGGCATGGCCCGCCCGGTCGGCGCCGGGTGGGTCGGCAACCCCGGCCTCGCCCCCGAAAAGCACCATCAGGCCGAACTCGGCGCGGCCTTTGGTGTGGCCGGCTGGACGGTCGAAACGGCGGGCTGGGTGGACCGCGTGGAGGACTACATCCTGCGCGACACGGCGCGCGGTCAGCCGGGCATCCTGGTCGCCAATGGCCGTACGGTCTATCGCAACATCGACGCCACGCTGGCCGGGCTGGAGGCCGGAATTTCGGGCCGCATCGCCAAGGTGTGGCGGGTCGGGGCCGATGCCGGATGGACGTGGGGCGAGAACTCCACCGACGGCACGGCGCTGTCCCAGATCCCACCGCTGTCGGGCCGCCTGGAGGCCGCCTACGAGCAAGCCACCTGGAGTGTCGGGTCCACCTTGCGCTGGGCGACCAGCCAGGGCCGTATCGACTCCTTGGGCGGCGTGGACGTGCGCAAGACGCCCGGCTATGGCGCCGTGGATCTGTTCGCAACTTACGACGGGTTGCAGCCGTTGGCTGTTCGCGTCGGCGTGACCAACCTGCTCAACGAGGCCTACTCCAGCCACCTCAGCCGCAGCAACGGCGTGGACCCGCAAATGATTCAGGTCAATGAACCGGGGCGGGCGTTCTATCTGCAAGGTCGGGTTAACTTCTAGACGTCCCCACTCTCGGAATGTGATGATGAGGCCGGCGCCGAAGCTCCTGGCGTCGGCTTCATCATTGGGAACCCCACATGCAACCCTCGTCCGGCCGGGGCGCCTGGGCCCTGTTCATCCCCAAGTTGATTACCGTGCTGCGCGAGGGATATTCGCTCGGCATGTTGCGGGCCGACGCGATCAGCGGCCTGACCGTCGCCATCGTCGCCCTGCCACTGGCCATGGCGTTGGCCATTGCCTCGGGCGTCCCGCCCGAACGCGGCCTGATTACCGCCATCGTGGCGGGGTTCCTGATTTCGGCCCTGGGTGGGTCGCGGTTCCAGGTCGGCGGCCCAACCGGCGCGTTCGTAGTCATCGTGTTCGCCATCGTCCACGACTATGGCTACGACGGTCTGGTCATCGCCACGCTGATGGCGGGCATCCTGCTGGTGCTGTTTGGGCTGGCCCGACTGGGCACCTTCATCAAATACATTCCCTATCCCGTGGTGACGGGCTTCACGGCGGGCATCGCCCTGATCATCTTTTCGAGCCAGGTGGTCGAAATCCTCGGCCTGCGCCTGGAGGACGAACCGCCCGGCTTCATCGACAAATGGCAGGCCATCGTCGCCAATCTGAGCGAGGTGAACGTCACCACGCTGGTTGTGGCGGTGCTGACCCTGGCGATCATCCTCGGCCTGAAAAAGGTCAGGCCGGGCTATCCGGTGTTCCTGGTCGGCATCACATTCGGCGCGGTGCTGGTGTGGGCGGCGGGCCTGCCGGTCGAAACCATCGGCAGCCGCTTCGGCGGCATCCCACGCGGCTTCGAAATCCCGAGCTTCCCCGCCGTGACCTGGGATCGCATTGTCGAGCTGTTCCCGTCCGCCGTTACCATCGCCCTGCTGGCGGGCATCGAAAGCCTGTTGTCGGCCGTGGTGGCGGACGGCATGACCGGGCGCAAGCACCGCTCCAACTGCGAGCTGGTTGGCCAGGGCGTTGCCAACGTCGCCTCGGCCCTGGCCGGCGGCATCCCGGCCACCGGCGCCATCGCGCGCACGGCGACCAACGTGCGGTCGGGCGCGCGGACCCCGGTGTCGGGCATGTTGCACGCCGCGTTCCTGCTGGTGTTCGTGCTGGCGCTCGCGCCGCTGGCATCATACTTGCCGCTCGCCTCGCTCGGCGCGGTGCTGGTGGTGGTGGCCTGGAACATGAGCGAGCATGACCGTTTCCGCCATCTGCTCACGGCCCCGCCAGGCGACCGGCTGGTGCTGCTGGTGACGTTCGGCCTGACGGTTCTGGTCGATCTGACGGTGGCTATCCAGGTTGGCGTGGTATTGGCCGCCATCTTGTTCATGCACCGCATGGCCCGCGCGGTGGAGGCCGAAAGCGGCGTCACCCTGATCGCCGACGACGTCAATGACCTCACCGATGCCGACCGCGCCGTCTATGAGCCGCGCGGCAACGGCGACGTTGCGGTCTATCGCATCAACGGCCCGTTCTTCTTCGGCGTAGCCGGAAAATTGAGTGATGTGCTGGACGATATCGCAAATCCGCCGCGCCTGTTCGTGATCGACATGACCAACGTCCCGGTGATCGACGCGACAGGGGTTCACGCCCTGCAAGGCGTCATCGACCGCTGCCACCGCCACGGGACCCGGGTGGTGCTGGCCGCCATCAAGCCACAACCGATGTCGGTGCTCAAAGGGATGGGCCTAGACGTCGGCTTTGCCGACTCGGTGGACGCGGCCCTGCCCCGCCGCCCGGTGGAGCTTGTGGGGATCTAAGCGGACGTGGGGGAGCCGCAGCCTGCGGGGTGGGCAACACCCCGCTGCCTGCTCAATGCGCCTCCGCCCAGGTCGAGGCAATGCCGGTTTCGACCTCCAGCGGCACCGACAGGCTGGCGGCGCCCTCCATGATCGACTTGACCAGCGCGGCGGTGCGGTCGGCGTCGGCCACGGCGACCTCGAACACCAGTTCGTCGTGGACCTGGAGCAGCATGGTGGCATCTAGCTTTGCCTCGGCCAGGGCGTCGGGCAGGCGGGCCATGGCGCGCTTGATGATGTCGGCAGCACCCCCCTGGATGGGGGCGTTGATGGCGGCGCGCTCGGCGAAGGACCGCATGGCGGGGTTCTTGTCGTTGATGCCGGGCACGAAGCACTTGCGGCCGAGCGCGGTGCGGACGTAGCCGAACTCCCGCGCCTCGGCCTTGGTGCGCTCCATATAGGACAGGATCTCGGGGAAGCGGTCGAAGTACGCCTCGATGAAGCGTTTGGCCTCGCCCGGCGGAATGTTCAACTGACGGCCCAGCCCGAACGCCGAAATGCCGTAGATGATGCCGAAGTTGATGGCCTTGGCGCGGCGGCGCAGCATCGGGTCCATGCCCTCGACCGGCACGCCGAACACCTGGGCGGCGGTGATGGCGTGAATGTCCTGGCCGTCGGCGAACGCCTGCTTCATGGCCGGAATATCGGCCACGTGGGCGACCAGCCGCAGTTCAATTTGGGAATAGTCGGCGGCCAGCAGGGTGTAGCCCTCGCGCGCCACGAACGCCTTGCGGACCTCGCGGCCTTCCTCGGTGCGGATGGGGATGTTCTGAAGGTTGGGATCGGTCGAGGACAGCCGCCCGGTGGACGTCTGGGTCAGGCCGAACGTGGTGTGGACGCGGCCCGTGGCCGGGTCCATCTGCTTGACCAAGGCATCGGTGTAGGTGCTTTTCAACTTCTGCACCTGCCGCCAGTCGAGCACGCGGGCGGGCAGATCGTGGCCCTGGGCGGCCAAGTCCTCCAGCACGGCGGCGTCGGTTGACCATGCGCCGGTCTTGGAGCTTTTCTTGCCGCCCTTGAGGCTCATGCGCTCGAACAGGATTTCGCCAAGCTGCTTGGGCGAGCCGACGTTGAACGCCTCCCCCGCCAGGGTGTGGATGTCCTTTTCCAAATCCGCCATGCGGGTGGCGAACATTTCCGACAGGCCGCGCAGGGCCAGGGCGTCCACCTTGATCCCCGCCTGCTCCATGGCGAACAGGACGGGGATCAGCGGCCGGTCGAGGGTTTCGTAGACCGTCACCATGCGCTCGGTCAGCAGGCGTTCCTTGAACAGCCGGTGCAGGCGGAGCGTCACGTCGGCGTCCTCGGCGGCGTACTCGCACGCCTTGTCCAGCGGCACCTTGTCGAAGGTGATGGCCCCCTTGCCGGTGCCGCACAGGGCCTTGTACGTGATGCAGGTATAGCCCAGGTGCAGGGCGGCCAGTTCATCCATGCCGTGGCCGTGGCTCGCCCCATCCAGCACATAGGACAGGACCATGGTGTCATCGAGCGGGCTGACCGTGACCTTTTCGGTGGCCAGAACGTGCATGTCGAACTTGAGGTTATGGCCGATCTTGAGCACCCCCGGATCGGCCATCAGCGGGCGGATGATGTCCAACGCCTCGGCCACCGGGATCTGCTTGGGGGCCGCCCCGCCACCGCCCAAAAGGTCGGCCTCGCCCTGCGGATCGACGTGGCGCAGCGGCACGTAGCACGCCCGGCCCGGCGCGGTGGCGAGCGAAAACCCAACCAAGTTGCAGCGCCGCGAGTCCAGGGCGTCGGTTTCGGTGTCCACCGCCACGGCGCCGGCCTCGGTCGCCTCGGCCACCCAGCGGCGCAGGGCGTCGGCGTCCTGGACCAGTTCATAGGCGGTCTGCGCGGGCGGTGCGGCGGCCAGAACTTGCGGGTCAGTGACGGCGACGGCGGCGCGGCCCTTGACTGTGGCCAGCAGGCGCTTGAACTCCATCTTTTCGAGGAAGGCGATCAACTGCGCGCTGTCAGGCTGGCGCTTGGCGAATTCGTCCAGGGCGTTGGGTGGCACCGGCACGTCCTGGCGCAGCGTGACAAGCTGGCGCGAAATGCGCGCCGCCTCGGCATTGTCGAGCAAGGTCTGGCGGCGCTTGGGCTGCTTGATCTCGGCGGCGCGGGCGAGCAGGTTGTCGAGGTCGCCGTACTCCTCGATCAGCGCGGCGGCGGTCTTGATGCCGATGCCCGGCACGCCCGGCACGTTGTCCGACGCATCGCCGCACAGGGCCTGCACGTCGATGACCTTTTCCGGCGGCACCCCGAATTTTTCGATTACCGTGTCGCGGGTGATGGCCTTGTTCTTCATGGCGTCCCACAGGGCCACCTTGTCCGTCACCAACTGCATCAGATCCTTGTCCGACGACACGATGGTGACGTCCATGCCCTGCTCGACCGCCATGCGGGCGTAGGTGGCGATCAGGTCGTCGGCCTCGAACCCGTCCTGCTCGATGCACGACACGTTCATGGCCCGCACGGCATCGCGGATAAGCGGGAACTGCGGGATCAGGTCCTCGGGCGCGGGCGGACGGTGGGCCTTGTAGTCCGGGTAGATGTCGTTGCGGAACGTCTTGCGCGCCGCATCGAAGATCACAGCCACATGGTCGGCCTCGTTGTCCTCCATGAGCTTGAGCAGCATGGCGGTAAACCCGGCGACC
>JBAYSM010000009.1:0-36748 GCA_041676205.1 Rhodospirillaceae bacterium
AGCGTCCTCGAAGGCATCAACAACCGCATCAAGGTCATCAAGCGCATGGCCTACGGATACCGCGACGACGCCTACTTCTTCCTCAAGATCAGGGCCGCATTCCCCGGACTTCCGCGATGAACCTTTTTTATATGACAAACCGGCCCGCACCAGGGCGCGGTGGATCGAAGAAAGCTGGACCGACACGCCGTGCGTCTCAGCCAGTGCCCCGGCCAGTTCCTGGAGCGTGATGTCTGGCTCCGCCCGCACGATCTCGACCAGGAAATCAATGTGCGGGGCGAGTTTGCCCGCCGTGCCTGGCGCCCGCCCCTGAGGCAGTGGAGCAATGTCGCCCCGGTCACGATAGCTGGCTGCCAGCCGTATTGCCGTGCTTGCGCTGACGCCAAACACCCGCGCCGCAGCCCGTCGCGAGTGCCCCGCAGCGATGTAATCAAAAACCCGCTTCCGAAGATCCTGAGAATACGGCTTGCCCATGCGTCACCCCCACCGGGAAGTGAATCACATCTCCACGCCGATGGGAATCCCCTGCGACTCACATCAAAGGCAAACCGCTTTAATCCGGTTGGTGGCGCGGCGCCCCGGAAAAAAGGCGCCGCGCAGGGGATTTAGGGCTCAAGGCGCGGGTCGCGGAACGGATAGCCCACTGGCGCTTCGCTCAGTTGTTCGATCTGCGTTTGCGGGAGGGACATGGATGCCTGGACATTGCGGTTGTCGCGCGGACCGACCGGCATCATGACGTGAGCGTAGGGCGTGCCCTTCCACATCACATAGGGGCCGCCGGTGTTGGGGTCCGTCGGCAGGTGATTGAACGCCGTTTCATCCGGCGCGATGACCATGACATGCGGGCCTTCGACCACCCATTGGTTGGTCGGGGTCCGATCGGTGGCGAACGGATCGGTGTTGCTCGCCCCACCCTGCGCCGCGTCTCCGCTTAGCATGTAGGCCAGCCCCACACCGGTGGGGCCGCTGTAATTGCGGTCGCCGCGCGACCATGACTCGGCCCACGGCATAAAGACTTCGTCCAGACACATGGCCGACGCACGCGCATCGGGCGGTCCGTCGAGCATGCACGTATAGCCGTTGGAGCCGCGTTGCAGGATACGGCCATCAGGGGCCATGACCGTTGCATCGGCGCGCAACTGCGGCGGGCCGGCGCTCAAAGCGCGGCTCAATACAACCTCATCGGACGCCGACTGGGCCAGCGCACCAAGCGGAGCCATTCCGACCACAACGGCGATGCCGGCAATCTTGCGGGTTAGCTGGAACATTCCAACCTCCTGGTGTTCCCTTGGACAGAGGGAGCGAGACTGCGCCGGGTTCCGGTGGTCCTCAAGTTCAGGGACAGTACCGGCCGGCGGCCCGCCCAAGGAGGCGTCGCCATGGAATCGCGAAGTTATAACCAGTTTTGCCCAGTCGCCATGACGGCGGATATCCTGTGTTCCCGCTGGACCCTTTTGGTCATCCGGGAAATGGTTGGTGGCCGCAGGCACTTCAATGAAATGCGGCGCGGGCTGGCCGGAATGTCTCCTGGCCTGCTGTCCAAACGTCTGCGCCACCTTGAAGAATCGGGGATCATCGAGCGGACCACGACAACGGACGGCTCCACGCTCGAATACCACCTCACTGCCGCAGGCCGCGACCTGCAACCGATCATCGAAGCGTTCGGCATCTGGGGGGAACGCTGGGCGCATAGTCAGCCGACTTTACGCAAGCCCGACGCCGCCGCCCTGATGTGGGACATCCGCCGCGCCCTGCTGGAAACACCGCTGCCGATCCGGCACGGCGTGATACTGTTTGTGTACCCCGAACAGGTTGCCGCCCGGCGAAACTGGTGGATTCTCATCGACGGCGCGATGATCGATGTCTGCTCCGTCGATCCGGGCCTGGCCCCGGACCTCTACGTGGTGTCCGACGTGCGCATCATGACCGCGGTCTGGATGGGGTTGGCCCGGCTCACCGATGAACACCATCGCGGACGCGTCCAATTCACTGGCGACGCCGAGTTAGCCAACATCGTGCGGACGTGGATGGAGACGGAGACATCCGTCGTGGAGCAAGGGCTTCCCCGGGTCAAAGCTGACCCCGGCAAGCGACCGGCGCATCCCTGACCGGCCGCCTCAGACGTTCTAGAACGCTACGGTCAACGCTTGCCGCCGGGAGCTTGCTTGCTGTCCTCGCGGTCTTGCTTGGCATCGTCGCGTTCTTGCTTCTTGCTGTCTTTCATTTCCTGTTTTTCGGATTCCGCGCGGTCCTGCTGCTGTTGCCTCTTGTCTTTCAACTCTTGCCGTTCAGCATCCTGACGTTCCTTCAGCTTGGCTTCTTCGCGATCCCAGTCTTTGGCTTGACCGTTGCCCTGATCCCTGTGGCGGGCTTCCGCAGTGACCTCGCGAAGGGCACCCGAAAGGTTGGAGCTGAGATCGTCCGCCATTTCAGTGCTGATGCCGTACATGCGCTGAGATGCGTCAAAGGCGTGGTCAATGGCTTCCTTGAAAAACTCGCGCTGCACATCGGCCAGTTCGCCAATCGACCGACACCCGATCATCTTATTCATGACCGTGACGTTACGCTCCATCGCCTGTTGAGCGTAGCGAATGCTCTCCATGCTAATGTCCTGGAGCCGTCTGGCCGCCTGCTCGACGACCTCCGTGGTGCCGTTGCCAGCCGCGCCCATGCGATTGCGCATCGCTTCCATATTTTCCTGCATTTCGCCTTTCAACTGCCGGCCCGCCCGCTGGGCGGACTGCTGCATCTGGGGCTGGGACTGCTGCTGTTGTGCCATTAGGAATATCCTCATTGAAATGGGATGACAGCCAAGCAACACGTATCATCGGGCAAGGGGTCCGCACTTCGTCCGCACCCCCCCCTATTGCATCGCAACAAGCCATCCCATAAAGCCAGTCCGGGTATCTTGTGACGCCATGCGGCGATATGGGCCGAGTTGATTTTGTGGCCGACAAGAAACGTCCGCCGCCGCGTATTTGCCCGCAGTCAACCTGCCCGGAGTATGGTACGGGACACACGCCCGCCTGAACTCTGCCTGAGGTCCATTGATGCCGCCCCCCCCGTCCAGCCCCGCCGCCGCGCGTAGCTCCTGGCGCGAGACGCTGTCCTTGTACCTGGACCGTCGCATCATCCTGATCCTGTTCCTGGGGTTTTCGTCGGGACTGCCGGCGCCGTTGATCTTTTCCAACCTGTCGATCTGGTTGCGCGACGTTGGGGTGAGCCGCACCGACATCGGCCTGTTCGCACTGGTGGCGACGCCGTACGCCATCAACTTCCTGTGGGCGCCGCTGGTCGACCGGGTGCGCCTGCCGGTACTGACACGCGTCTTTGGGCGGCGGCGTGGCTGGATCCTGCTGACTCAGTCCGTGCTGATGCTCGCCATGGCGCTCATGGCATTGACCGACCCGGCCCAGAACCTATGGGTGGTGGCGCTGGCCTGCGTGTTCGTCGCTACCGCCTCGGCCACTCAGGATATCGTCATCGACGCCTATCGAATCGACATCCTGGAGCCGGAGAAGTACGGCGCGGGCAGCGCGGCGGCCATCTGGGGATGGCATATCGGCGGCACGCTGGTCGGCGGAGCGGGCGGGTTGTACATGGCCGACGCTTTCGGCTGGAATACCGCCTATTTGGTACTGGCCGCCTCGGTGCTGGTTGCCATGGCCGCCGTACTTCTCGCGCCCGAGCCGGAATTCCGCCCGCCGCCGGAGACGGTGGAAGGCGAGGAAAAGGTCCGGCGTTTTCTGCACCGCATTCCTGGCCTCCGTCGTGGTGCCGGCGAAGCTGCCGCCTGGATCTATGTCGCCGCCGTAGCGCCGTTTGCGGATTTTATGAAACGGCGCGGATGGGTGCTCGTCCTGCTGTTCGTGTTCGTGTTCCGGCTGGGCGATGCCCTGCAGGGCCGGATGTCGGGCGTATTCTACCGCGAAATCGGCTTTTCGCTGACCGACATTGCCGAAGTCACCAAGGTTTACGGCTTTGCCGCCAACATGGTCGGGGTCATGGCGGGGGGTTTGCTGGTCGCCCGCCTGGGCCTGTTCCGCTCTCTGCTGTTGGCCGGACTGGCCACGGCCGGGACCAATCTGGCATTTTCCTGGATGGCCGTCGCGGGGCTGCACATGGGCGTTTTTGCCTTTGCGGTGGTGTCGGACAACTTTACCACCGGCTTGGTCACGGTCGCCTTCGTCGCCTATCTCTCTGGCATGTGCAACCAAGCCTATACGGCAACCCAGTACGCCCTGCTCGCCTCTCTGGGCAACTTGGCGCGGATATGGTTCTCCGCCTCGGCCGGGGCGATGGTCGATTACCTGGACGGAGATTGGGCGACCTTCTTCGTGATGACGGCAGGCGTCGCGCTGCTCGGGCTACCGCTGCTGTGGCTGGTCATTCGTTTGTATCCCGACAGTGGCGGACTTGCCCCCGACAAGCGGAGGCAGGCCGCACCCGCCGCCGGTGAATGAACACTAAGGACCATTGCGCCGGCCCATGAATTGGCAAAAATTCGCCCGACTTATTGGAGTCGGGGGAATATTGGGCATGGCTACCATTCTGCTGGTTGATGACAGCCGCGTTGCACGGATGTCTTTGCGTCGGTCCATTACGGCCCTGATGCCCGATGCGACCATCGTCGAGGCCGGCTCGGCCGACGAGGCGGTCGTTGTCGCCGCGCAGAATTCCGTCGCGGCAGCGTTGATTGACTTCAACATGCCCGGCCGCACCGGCCTGGAGTTGGCCGAGGAACTGCACGCCACCTATCCCGCCCTCCGCATGGCGCTGGTCACGGCCAACATCCAGGACGCGGTGGCCGAACGCGCCCGCGCGCTCGGCATGACCTTCATTCCCAAGCCGCCGGACGCGGCGGTGATGGAAACCTTCCTGCGGGGAGACGCGGCGTGACGGATCGGTTCTTTACCGACGTTCAACGTGACGCTCTCACGGAGATGATGAACTTGGGGGTCGGTCGCGCCGCATCGGCCTTTTCCAAGCTGGTCGGGGACGAGGTTTTGCTATCCGTCCCCGAGGTTTCCCTGACCACCGTGAGCGACGCCGTGGCGCAGTTCACCGGCGGCGAAAGCGCGGCCTTTGCCGGCGTGATGGAGAGCTTCGACGGCTTCATCGACGGCACCGCCGCCCTCCTGTTCCCCGGCGAGCGCAGCCTGGAACTGGTTCGCGCGGTCATCGGCGAGGACATGCCCGCCGAGGAAATTTCCGAGCTTGAAGAAGAGACGTTGGCCGAGATCGGCAACATCATCCTCAACAACTGCCTCGCCACCGTCGCCAACGCCCTGCGCAAGCGCATCCACACCTCGCTGCCCGAGACGTACCGCGCGACCGGCGAGTCCATGTTCCCGTTCCTGGCCGATGTCCCCGCCGATGAGAACGGCGTGCCGGTGACACCCATGTTGATGCTGGTTCAAATCGACTTCAGCCTGCGCGAGCGCGACATTCGCGGGTTCCTGGCGTTTCTGATCGACCTCAAATCCACCGAGGCGTTCCGCAACGCCATTGACGAGTATCTGAGCGAACTCGGCGTCTAGGAGAGGGAGGCAGGACCTTGGACGGCAGCGCGGCAGAAGTCCTGGCAGCTCTGGACAGCGGGGTAGCCCTGCTCGACCCAGCCGGTCGCATCACGGTCTGGAACCCTTGGCTGGCCCGCGCCAGCCGCATCGCCGAACCCGACGCCATCGGCCGAACCCTGACCGACCTTTTCGCCGATGGTGTGGCAGAAGCCCTGCTGGAGGCCGTGCAGTCGGCCACCGCCTATGGGCTGGCCTCGGTCCTGTCGCAGCAACTCCACCGCCGTCCGCTGCCCCTATGGCGCGGACGCGGCCCCAAGGGCGAGGCGATGGAGCAATCCATCCTGGTCCGCCCGTTGCGGGGCGCCGCTCACTCCAGCGGCCCCGACGGCTGCCTCATTCAGATCAACGACGTCACCACGGCGGTCCGCCGCGAACGTCACCTGCGCGATTCCGAATCCGCCCTGCGCCTGCGCAACCGTGCGGTCGAGGCGTCCAGCCAGGGCATCATCATCGTCGATGCCACCCACGACGACCTGCCGATTCTCTATGCCAATCCCGCCTTCACCGCCATCACCGGGTGGGAAGCCGCCGAGGTTCAGGGCCGCCATCCGCGATTTTTGCACGGCACCGACGTCGGGCAATCCGGGCCGTCCGACATCCGCCAAGCGGTCAGCGAGAGCCGCGAGGGCATCGCCGTTCTCCGCAACTTCCGCAAGGACGGGACGCCGTTCTGGAACGAGTTGCTGGTCGCCCCCGTCACCGACAGCAAGGGCCGCGTGACCCACTACGTCGGCATCCAACGCGACATCACGGCACGCAAGGAAGCCGAGGCCGAACGCGATACCGCCTTGGCCGAGGTCCGCGCCGCCAACGAACGCCTGTCCCGCGAAAAGACGTTCATCTCCACCGTCCTGGAGACAGTTGACGCCCTGGTCGTGGTACTCGACCGGCGCGGCGTCATCGTGTCGATCAACCGGGCCGGTCAGTTGGTGACCGGACGGCCCGAGGACGCCCTGGTCGGCACCCGCCTCGGCGACCTCATTCCCGATCCCAAGGCCTCGCCGTTCTTCCGCCTCGACCAAGGCGGCGGAACCTATGGCGCACTGACCACCCAGATCAGTGTTCCAGGGACAGAGCCGCGTTGGGTGCGTTGGTCGCTGACCCCGTTGTCGGAGGCCAACGGACCGGCCTCGTTCCTGATTTGCACCGGCGTCGACGTCACCGAGCGTCGGCGGGCCGAGAGCCTGCTCAAGGCCGAGCGGGAAATCTTGGAACTGGTCGCCCGCGCCGAAAGCCGCGACGTGATCCTTGAAAACCTGTGCCTGACTATCGAGGTACAGATGCCCGGTTGCCGGGCGGCCGTCCTGCTGCTCGACGACGCCGGAAAGACCCTGCATCCGGCAGCGGCACCCAATGTCCCGCCGCAGATCCGATCGCTCATGGCCGGCGTGCCGATTGGCGCTGGCGGCGCCTGTTGCGCGCGTGCAGCCTTCCTCGCGCAGCCGGTCTACAGCACACAGGACACCCCGCCCTGCTGGTCTACGCCTGTGTCCACGTCATCGAGCACCGTGCTCGGCACCGTGACCGTCCTGCCGGCCGAACTACGCGAGCCGCAACCGCACGAACGCGATGTGATGGAACGCGCTGCTCGCCTGGTCGCCGTTGCCGTTGAACGCCATCGGGCCGAGGAGCGGGTGCGCTACCTGGCGCTTTACGACCCACTGACCGGGCTTGCCAACCGCACCCTGCTGGGCGACCGGCTGGACAGCGCCATCTCCCACGCCCGGCGCCACCATGTCAGCGCCGCGCTGCTGTTCATCGACCTGGACGGCTTCAAGGCGATCAACGACACCCACGGCCACAATGCCGGTGACGAAGTCCTGGCGACCATCGGCCGCCGGCTGTCCGGCTGCATCCGCGACTGTGACACCGCCGCGCGCATCGGCGGTGATGAGTTTGTCGTTCTGCTATCGGAAATTGCCTATCCAGGCGATGCCGAACAGGTGGCCAACAAAGTGCTCGATGCGGTCCGCCGCCCGGTGTCGTGGAACGAACTCGACCTTTCCGTGGGGGCCTCCATCGGGATCGCGCTGTACCCCGACGACGCCGACACCGCCGACACCCTGCTGACCCGTGCCGACGACGCCATGTACACCGTCAAGCAGAGCGGCAAGGGCGCGGTGCGGCGGAGCACCAGTTTAGTACAGATTTGACGGCCCGGACCGTTCAACGCACCGGCTCGGTGAACAGGCTGCGGGACAGCCACCCGGCCTGACCGTCGGCGACCAGAAGAACCCAGTCGTCATTGCTGTCATCGAGGATCATCGCGGCGTGCTGCCCGAAGGCAACGCCGCCGACAGGCTCGCAGTCGGCAGAGGCGCAGCGCCGCAGGAGAGCGCCGCGCGGGGCTGCGACCTCGATGGTACGGCGGTCAAAGGGCGGCAGCGTGTCCACGCTCAGGGGCGGCCGCCCGGCCACCGACGGAGGCGGCAGCGGTGGGCCGTATTCCTCGGCGTCCGGGGGCGGGCGCAGGGCGAGCGTCTGCTCCCCCTCCAACGGATAGAGAATGCCCCCGGAATGCGCCGCCCAGGCCTTTAGCACCGGACGGTCGCAGCGCGGCAGGTGGGCGACGGCCAACCGGGCGGTCCATCCTGGCGCGGTGAGGTTGGGATGGACGTGGCGGGTGACGTCGGGGCGTGGTTCACCGGCCTGAACCGCGCCGACCACCGAGCCGCACACACTGAACACCACATAACGGAACGGTACCCCCAGCAGCGGTTCGCCTGCCCATCCCACGGCAAGCAGCACGTCGCCATCGTCGAGCGAGCGGGAACCAAGGGCCAGGGGCTGCGGCCCGGCGATACTCACATGGCTCATGACGCCGCCCTCGGCGGTATCCAGACGCCACTGATCGAGCGGCCGCGCATCATCGGGGCGAATGCTGTCTACGCTGACGATGTCCCACACCGGGACTGGGCGGCCTGCGTCGCGCACGGCAGGCATGTCCAGGTGCACTTCGGACGAACGCGGCGGGGTCAGGACGACGCCCAACACAAGCCCAACCCCGACACATCCGACGACGATGACCACGGCCGCGAAAACTGTCAGGGCCTTCAGCATGTCACCGTCAGGTGGCCTCTTCGGCAGCGATCTGGCCGAACATCTCGATCTGCCATAGCATCTCCGAATCGGTGAGTCCAAAGCCGGTGCCTTCAATCCCGCCGACCACATCGCCCGGCGGGATTCCCGCCAAATGGATCTGGACGTGGGCGGAAACGACTGGCGACAATCCGGCTTTCCACACCACGGCGGCGATGGCCCGGCCACTGGACGACTGCACGGCGGCCTGCGCAAGGGCAGGTGAGAGGCCTCCCTTGGCCGCCAGGGCGGCAATCACAAAGCTGGAATCCCCCGCCTTGATCCCCTCCACGACCGCAGTTTCATCGAGCAGGCCGTTTTCGGCCATGCGCAGCGCCCGTTCGTACGCCGCGATCAGGCCGTTCATCCACCCGTCCGCTCTGCCTCCGACATCCTTGGGGCCGCGCTGCATCGGCACGGGGCCGGCGCCGTCATCCTCCAGGCGGCGATGGACCACGCGGCGGACCTCACGCAGCGTTTCCTCGGACAGGTCCTGGCGTTCGATCAGCGCCTGGATAAGCCGGTCGGCCACGAAATGAGCCAAGCGGACCGCCGCGTCTTGGCGCAGGTCGGGACGGTGGACCAGCGGCTCATGCCAGATCGGGCAAGCCTCCGCCCGTTCGATGAGTTGATCGAGCGTTTCCTCGCGGATCTGTGCCGACGCGTTGGCCAGCAGCACCGCGATGGCGTTGGCATCATCGGTTGCCGCAATGGCATCGGCCACGTCGGCGCCGACCCGCGCGCGGCGGGAGATGGCGCTGAGGGTGGCCGTCGTCGGATTCTCGCCGATGATGTCGAGCAAGTCCTCGTCGCGCAGCACCGGCGAGAATTCCAGCACCGGGGCCGACACCGCTTCCTCGACGTCGCGGGCGAGGCGGTTGATGACATCGGCCGGGGCGTCGGCAACATCCTTCAACGCCTCGGACAGGATTTGCCGGACGCGGGGGATCTGGTCTTCGGCCAGACGTTCGAGCACTCGATAGGCGGTCTGGCGCGCCCGGTCGCGTTCGTCGGCGTTCAGGCCCGGCGCCAAGCGCACGATGCGCTCGGCAAGACCCGCGCGCACGCCCTCGTCCATGTCATCAACCAGCACGAGGTGAGCCAGGGCAGGCGTGGACTGGTTGGCGACAATGGCGCGGCGCACGTCGGGATCGGGGTCGTCAGCCAGGTAGTACAGGATTTCCGGCGGCACATCGCGCCGTCCGGCCAGGGACAGCCGTAGCCTGGCATCGGGGTGGCGGGCCAGTTCCTTGGCTTCCTTGTACCCCAGGCGGCCTTCGGGGGGCAGGCTGATCGTGCTCATGCCACGCCTCCCGCGCAGGGGGTGGGTGTGACCGAGGGAGCCAGCGAGAACCCGGCCTTGCCGCCACGCTTGATGGTGTACATGGCGGCGTCGGCCCGCGCGATCAAGGCGTCCATGCCCTCCAGATCCTTAGGCTCGTGGACGGCGACACCGATCGACAAACTGAGCGGATAGTCGGGCGACCCAGAGCGCGGCAGAAGATCGCGCTGGGCCAATTCGAGCAACATCTTGGCCTTTTTCTCGGCCACCGCCGCATCGGCGCCCTCCAGCCAGATGGCAAACTCGTCACCGCCGAGGCGGGCCACCAGATCGGTCGGCCGGGTGTGGGTCAACAGCATGTCCCGCACGGCGATCAGCACGGCATCGCCTGCTGCATGGCCCTTGACGTCGTTCACCATCTTGAAGTTGTCGAGATCGACGTACATCAACGCCGCGCTCGACCCGTCGTGCAGCAGACGCTGGAACCGACGACTGAGTTCCTCGAAGAAGGCACGGCGGTTGAACAGCGAGGTCAGGCCGTCCGTACGGGAAATCCGCACGATGTTTTCGTGGGCGGCGATCTGTTCGTTGGCAATGCCGATCTGATCGGCGATATCCGTGATCAGCAGGCGGTCATCCGCTCCCCACGGACCGCGATCCTGCGCCCGCCACAACACCATGCATCCGTTGACGGCATTGTGATAACGGGTCGGCGCGGCCAGGACGTCATGGCCATGGACGGTCATCTCGATCAGTTCGTCATCCT
Source organism: Rhodospirillaceae bacterium (assembly GCA_041676205.1). GTDB lineage: Bacteria > Pseudomonadota > Alphaproteobacteria > Rhodospirillales > Rhodospirillaceae > Cauispirillum. The sequence continues at coordinate 10,709 of JBAYSM010000009.1, forward strand.
CGCCCAAGCGGTCCAGCAGGGGCAAGGCGAGCACGTAGTCAAAGGTGCCATGACGGGCAGCGGGAAGGTAGGCGCGCGCGGCGCTGTCGATCATCTCTCCCTCGCTCTGGCGGCGGAAGATATGGCACACCTCGGCCCCAACCCCACGGGCCACCGTCTCGGCGGCGACCTGGAGCATGTTCTTCGGCTCCACCTCGTCGCGGAACGTGCGCACGATGTGGTTGAGGATGCGTTCGCGGTTGCGGGCGCGGGACAACTGGGCGTCGCGCTCCCGCTCGCGGGTCACGTCGCGGCACACCCCACGGGCGCCCATCCACCGGCCGTCGCGGGAATAGATCGGCTTGGCCGAAATGTTCACACAGGCCGGAGTGCCGTCGTGGGTCCGCAGCCACAGTTCGGCCGCGTCGATCGGGCTATGGGTGTGGAACGGCAGCGCGCCGGCCCCGGCTTCGCGCTCCAGCACCAGTTCACCGGGATCACGCCCGACCAGATCCCCCGCCATGTGGCCCAGGGCGCCGCGCGGGCTAACGAACACAAACCCGCCGTCGCTGCCGGTTTCCCAGGCGAAGTCGGATGAAATCTCAACGAAGTCCTTGTACCGCTGGCGAGACTCGACCAGGGCGGCGCGGAGGTTATGGTGCAAGGTGACATCGCGGCCCAACACCACGACCCCACCGTCCTCCAGGGGCAAGGCGGTCAGGTCGTACGCCATGGGGCCGTCCGGCCCGTTGGCTTGAACCGACCCGATTTGAGCGCCGCCACCCTGCAGCACCGGCTGCACCAGGGCGCTCAGTTCCGCCACGTCGCCACGCCGCAAGGCGTCCCCCAGGGGCGCGTCGGCAGGCTGCACGCACACCAGGACGCCGGTTGCATCGAATGTCAGCAATAGTCCAGGGAATCGGTCCAGGCTGCCGCCACGCAGCGCCAGCGTCTTGAATTCCGGTCGTTCTGCCTGAAGGGAAACCAAAGGCCCCACCCCCTACACGCCCGTAGCAAACCGCATCCCCTGATCGAGGAATTGTATCAGGGGCCTACCCGGTGTCATAGCATATATGTCCGTCGCAACAAGTCAGCCATTCGGCCCACCGCAGTTGACTGACCGTACGGCACGGGTATGCTCCTGCCGCAACGATTGGCCCAAACTGGCCCCCAGACCAGACCGGGCTCCCAGCAAGAGGGACTACAGACCCCATGAATACCCAGCAGCTTGAGGCTTCCATCGAAGCCGCGTGGGACGTCCGCGACACCCTGAACACCGAAACCACCGGCGATCACCGCGAGGCGGTTGATCTGGTGCTCAACGCCCTCGACGCCGGGCAGATCCGCGTCGCCGAGAAGAAGGACGGCACCTGGACCGTCAACCAATGGTGCAAGAAAGCCGTGCTGCTGTCCTTCCGCCTCAACGCCATGACCACCATCGCCGGCGGCCCCGGCGGGTCGTCGTGGTGGGACAAGGTGCCGTCCAAGTTCGACGGCTGGGACGAAAGCCGCTTCCATGGCGCCGGGTTCCGCGCGGTCCCCAACTGCATCGTGCGCCGCTCGGCCTATATCGCGCCGGGCGTGGTGCTGATGCCGAGCTTCGTGAACCTCGGCGCCTATGTCGATACGGGCACCATGGTCGACACCTGGGCGACCGTCGGGTCGTGCGCCCAGATCGGCAGGAACGTCCACATCTCGGGCGGCGCGGGCATCGGCGGCGTGCTTGAGCCGCTCCAGGCCGGCCCCGTCATCATCGAGGACAACTGCTTCATTGGCGCCCGTGCCGAAGTGGCCGAAGGCGTCATCGTCGAGGAAGGCGCCGTGCTGTCCATGGGCGTGTACATCGGCGCCTCGACCAAGATCGTGGACCGCGCCACCGGCGAAGTGTTCATGGGCCGCGTCCCGGCCTATTCCGTGGTCGTGTCGGGCACCATGCCGGGCAAGAACCTGCCCGACGGCAGCCCCGGCCCCGGCCTGTACTGCGCCGTGATCGTCAAGCGCGTCGATGCCAAGACCCGGTCCAAGGTCGGCATCAACGAACTGCTGCGCGGCTTCTAGGAGCGTATCCGGTGAGCGATCTCCGCGACCCCCTGGGTCTGGCCCAGGCCCTCATCCGGCGGCCCTCGGTCACGCCCGAGGACGCCGGCGCCCTGACGGTGCTGGAGGAGGCGCTCACCGCGCTCGGCTTCACCTGCCACCGGCTGCGGTTCTCCGACGCCGATACGCCCGATATCGACAACCTCTATGCCCGCCTGGGCACGGAGGCGCCAAACCTGTGCTTTGCCGGGCATACAGACGTGGTGCCGCCCGGCGATGGATGGACCACTGGGCCGTTCGGGGGCGAAATCCGCGACGGCGCGCTGTACGGGCGTGGCGCGGCGGACATGAAGGGTGCCGTGGCGGCCTTCACCGCCGCCGTGGCCCGCCGTCTGGCCGAGGCGCCGGTAGCTGGATCGATCAGCTTTCTGATTACCGGCGACGAGGAAGGCCCGGCCGTCAACGGCACCAAGAAGGTGCTCGACTGGCTGGCCGAAAAGGGCGAGGTCCTCGACGCCTGCATCGTCGGCGAGCCGACCAATCCGCGCTCCCTCGGCGACATGATGAAGATCGGTCGGCGCGGCAGCGTGACCGGGTACCTGACCGCGTGGGGCACCCAGGGGCACGTCGCCTATCCGCATCTGGCCGACAATCCCATTCCCCGCCTGATGGCCATGCTGGGCGCCCTGATTGAATCCCCGCTGGACGACGGCACGCCACATTTCCAGCCGTCGTCGCTGCAAATCACCACCATTGATGTGGGCAACCCGGCGACCAACGTGATCCCGGCCAGCGCCAAGGCGACGTTCAACATCCGGTTCAACGACCTGCACACCTCGGACTCGCTGATGGCATGGGTCAAGGCCACGGTGGACCGGGTCTGCGGCGGCGATGCGGGGCTGTACGACCTGCGCTTTGCGGTGTCGGGCGAGGCGTTCCTGACCCCGCCGGGGCCGCTGGCAACGTTGATCTCGGACGCCGTGGAGGCCGAAACAGGCCGCGCCCCCGAACTGTCCACGTCGGGCGGCACGTCTGATGCCCGCTTCATCAAGGACGCCTGTCCGGTGGTCGAGTTCGGTCTGGTCGGGCAGTCCATGCACAAGAAGGACGAGCACTGCCGCCTCGATGATCTGGAGGCGCTGGCCCGCATTTACCGCCGCATCATCGACGGCTTTTTCCCATCATGACGCTCAACGCCCGTGAAACCGCCGCAGCCTTGTTCGGCCTGTCCCGGTTGATCCGGCTGGATCCGGGCGGCCTCAGCTACTTCAATGCCAGCCGCCAAGGGTTTTGGAATTCCTTTTGGGTGGCGGCTCTCATCCTGCCGCTGCATCTGGTTCAGGCCGCGGTTCACTTCTCGCGGTCCGAGCGGGTGACGGTCGAACCCATCACCTACTTCGTCCTGGAAGTGGAAAGCTACGTCATCGGCTGGGTGCTGTTCCCGCTGATGATGGTATGGGTCAGCGGCCTGATTGACCGCTGGCAGAATTTCTATGCCTTCATGGTGCCGTACAACTGGTTCCAGGTGGTGATCGCGGCGATCATCCTGCCGCTCAGCATCTTTGGCGGATTGGAACTTTTGCCGCGCGAAGCGGCCAGCCTGCTCATGCTGATGTCGGCTTCGGCCTTCCTGCTGTACATGGGCTTCATCGCCCACAAGGCCCTGAACATCACCGCCATCACCGCGTTCGGCATCGTCCTGCTGGATGTCTTGCTGTCATTCCTGGTCAACGGCACCATCAACCAGATGGTTACAGCGGCGCCTTAACGGCGCCCCCAATTACCGAACCTTCACATCCAGCCGTTCCAAATTGCCGCGTGCCACCTGGGCGGCGGGGCTGTCCGGCGCGGTGCGCAGGATGCGCATCCAGTCCTCGCGGGCGGCGTCAGAACGCCCGGACGCCTGCGCGAGGGCGCCACGTTCCAGCAAGACCTCGGGCGCGTTGGGATCAACGCGCAGGGCGCGATCCAGATCAGCCTGTGCAAGGTCGAAGGCTTCCAGGCGGCGGTAGGCGGCGGCGCGTAGGACCAAGGCGGAAAGACGGCCCGGTTCGGCATCGAGCGCGGCATTCAGGTCATCAACCGCGTCCCACGGGCGCTCGGCGTCGGCGTGCAGCACGGCACGATCCTCCAGGGCATCAGCCGACGCCGGGGCGATACGCAAGGCCGCCTCCAGCACTCCGAAGGCACGGTCCTCCTGCGCCGCCCGCCGCCAGGCCTCGGCGGCGTGGCGTAGCAGGCCGACCTTGATCTCGGCGCTGGTGCGGCTCGATTGCGCCAGGTCTTCGAGCGCGGTGGCGGCGGCTTCTGCCTCGCCCAATTCCAGAAGCGCGGCGGCGCGGCAGTGCTCGGCCGGCACGCCGCCGCCCAAGCCCTGCCAGTGTCCTGCACGCTCGAAAGCGTCCAAGGGCCGTTCGGCGGCCAGTGTCATGCACGCGGCGTATTCGGCCGCCGGGTCGAGAGCATCGGCCGCCAAAGCCGGACTCCCCATCAAGGCTGCAGCACACAAGATCAGGACGGAACGCATGGATTTCCCTACGGCATTTTCGGAAGTGAGCAGGTAAGCTGCCCCTAGGGGTACACCAGTGAAGGGATTTGTCCATGGCCCGGTTGTTCTGCTTCGGCATCGGCTTTACGGCGCAGGCCTTGCTGCGGACTCTCCTGGCCGAGGGCTGGCAGGTGGGCGGCACGGCGCGCACGCCGGATAAGTGCGCCGCGCTGGAGGCCAAGGGCCTGCGCATGGTGCAGTTCGACGGCTCTGCCCCGCTGCCCGCCAGCAGCCTGGAGGGCGTGACCCATGTGCTGGTATCGGTGCCGCCGGGCGAAGACGGCGACCCCGTGCTGCGCCTGCATGGCGCCGACTTGTCCGCCCTGCCGGGCCTAGCCTGGGTGGGCTACCTATCGACGACGGGGGTCTACGGCGGGCGCGAGGGCGCGTGGGTGGACGAGGATACGCCGATCGCGCCGGACCTGCCGCGCTCGCTGCGCCGGGCCGAGGCCGAACGCGGCTGGCTGACCCTGCACGAACGCCACGGCCTGCCGGTCCACATCTTTCGACTGGCTGGCATCTATGGGCCGGGGCGCAGCGCGGTGGACAACCTGCGGGCCGGAACCGCGCAGCGCATCGTAAAGCCAGGGCAGGTGTTTTGCCGCATCCATGTGGACGACATCGTGCGGGTATTGCGGGCCTCCATGGAGCGCCCCAACCCCGGCCGCATCTACAACGTGGCCGATGACGAACCGGCCCCGCCGCAGGACGTCATCGTTCATGCCGCCGAGCTGTTAGGCATCGCCCCACCGCCCGAAGTACCGTTCGAGCAAGCCACCCTATCGCCCATGGCGCGCAGCTTCTATCAGGATTCCAAGCGCGTGAAAAACCAGCGCATCCGCCAGGAACTGGGGGTGACGCTGCTGTATCCAACGTATCGGGAAGGCCTGAAGGCGCTGGTGTAGCCAACGCCCTCAGGCGGCTTTGCGGCGCTCTGCGACCATGGCTTCGCAGCGATCGCGCAAGGCCGTGTTCATGGCCTCGAACCCGGCACGGACGGCGGCGATGTCGTCTTCGCCAAAGAAGGCGGAGAACAAGCCCGTGAACCGTTCGCACTGGTAAAAACGCACGCCGCTGCCGGTTTCGGCCAAGCGGAAGCTATGCCAGCCGTCGAACACGCCGGGCAGGAGGACGCGCCCCACCCAGCTCAGTTCACGGCCGGGCTGAAGCGTGACGATGCGGGGACGGAACGTGGCGTGTCGCAGCCCCACGGGAGCAATGCGAATCCGCAACCGGCCACCGCGACGCACGTCGCCCGAGGCACTGGGGATAAAGGGATTCCATTCAGCATACCGTGGAAAATCGGTGAGGACATCCCAAACGACCGAACCTTCGGCGCGGATGTCGATCTCCGTCTCGATGGCCTTCATGGCGCACTCTGTACGGTGGACATTATCAGCCAAATGCCGCTAATACCGACCAAATGTCAAGCGACAGACACAATTTGGACAAACCATGGCCTTTTCAGGGGAGGTCAAACGAACTGCCGGACCCACTGAACCAACGCGCTCAACGGCATGGCGCCACTGGTACGCGCGATTTCCTGGCCGCGATGGACCAGGATCATCGTAGGAATCGACGTGATCCCGAACGCCTGGGCCAGCGCGGGTTCGGCCTCGGTGTCGACCTTAGCCAAGCGCACCGCAGGCTCAAGCTGGGCGGCCGCCTTTTCGAAAACCGGGGCCATGGTGCGGCACGGACCGCACCACGCCGCCCAGAAGTCGATCAGCACCGGAATATCCGACGACTGCAGGTGCCGGTTGGCGGCAGTCCCGGCCAGCACGACCGGGTGGCCGGTGAACAGCATCTGCCCGCATTTTCCGCACTTGCCCTTGTCGGCAGGCTTGTCGGCGGGAACACGGTTGGTCGCCGCGCAGTGCGGGCAGACGATCTGGCGTGAGGTCACAGCGGTCATTTATGCGGCCTCCCGCTCGGCCGCCGGAAGGGCATTGCCCTGCCCCGCCGCATGGTCGCTGATTGCCGCGTGCACGCCGCGCTTTTCTTCCTTAACGATGTCGCGGATGCGCGCCTCCAGCTTCTGGAGGGCACGCGCCTCGATCTGGCGGACGCGTTCGCGCGACAGGCCGTATTCCTCGCCCAGGGTTTCCAGCGTCACCGGATCGTCGATCAGACGGCGCTGGGTGATGATGTGGCGCTCGCGCTCGTTCAGCACCTGCAAGGCGGTGTGCACCAGAACGCGGGAGCGGTCGCGCGTCTGCCGAGCCTCCAGCATTTCTTCCTGGTTTGGCGCAGTGTCGGGCAGCAGGTCGACGCGCTCGGCGTTACCTTCCTCGCCGACCGGGGCGTTCAGCGACCGGTCCCGCGATTGCAGGCGGGCGTTCATTGCGTGAACGTCGGCCTTTTTGACCTGCAACGTGTCGGCGATCTGGGTCGCGTGCTCGTCGGTCAGGCCGCCTTCGTCATAGGACCCAAGCTGCGCCTTCATCTTGCGCAGGTTATAGAAAATGCGCTTTTGCGTGGACACGGTGCCGATCTTGACCAGCGACCACGAGTTCAGGATGTACTCGTTGATCGACGCCTTGACCCACCACATGGCATAGGTGGACAGGCGGAAGCCCTTTTCCGGCTCGAACTTCTTGACGGCCTTCATCAGGCCGAGGTTGCCCTCGGCGATCACGTCGGCCATGGGCAGGCCGTAGCGACGATAGCCCATGGCGATCTTGGCGACCAAACGCAGGTGGCTTGTCACCAGCTCGTGTGCCGCGCCGATGTCGTCGTGGTCGTGGAAACGCTTGGCCAGCGAGTATTCCTGTTCCGGCGCCAGCAGCGGGAAACGCTTGATCTGGTTCAGATAAGCGGTCAGCCCGGCTTCGGGGCTGGGAATGGGAAGCGTGGCTGCGGTCATTGACAGTCTCCTCCTCGGATCGATCCGGGATTGAATTCCGTGGGCTCGCGAGTGCGCGCGGCCTAAACGGCGCGCAAGGGACGCAAGATCGGCGCGGTAAGCCAATCTGAGGCGTGAGACACCGCAGGAGCCAAACGCTCGACTCCGGTGAACGATCGCGTGAGGGATAAAAATTCCAGACCAGTCATGTCACATCCTCCAATGAGCGATGCCTCGCGGCAGGGCGGCAGCATCTGGGGAGAATGGATGACCGGCTTCCATCGGCGGGACGGAAAACCAGCCGCAACGTTCGTCACGGCGACTGCGCTGCGCCCTCCCGATCGGGACAAGCCGGCGTTGCAGCCAATGCCATGGCGCTCCCTGAGCCACCACGTCTGCACTTCTCGGATTCGTCACGGACGCAATCCGACCCGAGCCCGCGGACATGCGGCACCCGAGAACCACACCATGCCTGACGAACACCGTTTTGTCAAGCTCACCAAGTCCGACCGTGGCAGTACGATACTCCCTCCATGGACGTTATCGAACGCGGACATGCCACACGATTGCAACGCATCTTAACCCCTCACGCCACTGCGGCTTTCACTACACTCGGCCTACCAACACGGCAAGCGTGAATTCATCGTTGCTGGGCGTGTAGGTCAAATCCGGCCGCATGGCCCACAGCGCCATCTGGAAATAAAGCGGCACCACGCCCAAATCCTCGGCCGCCATCCGCGACGCCTCGGCGAGGCGGGCCTCGCGGGCCGCGTCGTCAAAGGTGGCGACCGCCTCGTCCACCTGGGCATCCAGCAAAGAATTGCTGTAGTGCCCGAAATTCGACACGCCCGACCCGGCCTCGGTATCGCGGCGGGCCAGCAGACCGCGCAGGGTATAAGACGCCTCGCCGGTGCCGGTTCCCCATCCCGCCAGACGGAGCGAAAACTCGCCGTTGGCCGCGCGGTCGAAGAACTCCCCGCCGGGGTACCGCGCGGTGTGGGTCTGGATGCCGACGCCGGTCAGCATCAGGGCGATGGCGTTGCAGACCTGCTCGTCATTCACATAGCGTTGCCGCGTGCAGTTCAGCGTCGTGCGGAAACCGTCGGGGAACCCGGCTTGGGCCAGCAACGCCCGCGCCCCTTCCGGGTCGAAGGCCTGCGCGGTCAAGTCCGGGGCGGCGCCGAACAGGCCGGGCAGAACCACCTGGGCCGCCACGACCGCCTGACCATCCATGCCGTCGCGGACGAGGGCCGGGCGGTTGATCGCCCGCGACACCGCCTGACGCACCCGAAGATCGCGGAAGGGATTGGCGGTCAGCACCCCGCCATCGGCGGCCAGTGTCCCCGGCGGCACTGCCTGCCCGACGTCAAACCCAAGATAGATGATGCGCGACGTTGGCACCCCGACCACCCGCACGAGGCTCGACGCCTCCAGGCGGCCCACATCGGCGGGCGGCACATTGTCGATCACATGGACGCGCCCGTCAAAGAGGGCGGTGATGCGCTCGGCGTCGTCGGGGATGGCGCGCAGTTCGACACTCTCCCAAGCCACCGCGCCGCCCCACCACGCGCGGTGGCGGGCCAGCCGCACGGACCGGCCTTTCTCCCATGACTCGAAGCGGAACGCCCCGGTGCCGACCATCGCCGTACCGTTCTCGAAGTCAGCCGTGGTGGCATTTTCCAGACGGGCGGGAATGATGATGATCTGATTGACCGTGTGAGGCAGCAATGGCGCGGGATCCCGCGTCGTGATGCGCACCGTCAACGGGTTTACCGCCTCCATGTCCGAAATGACGCGGGCAAAGAAGGAGATAGAGGAATGTCCCGTCAGCCGCACGGCACGCCGCCAACTGGCGATCACGTCGGCGGCGGTGAAGGGGCTGCCGTCGTGGAACGTAACGCCGGGCCGCAGCGAAAACTCCCACGTCAGCGGGTCGACCATCCGCCACGCCGTCGCAAGTCCCGGCACCAGCCGCTGGCGCGGTCCCTGGTGGATGAGACGGTCAAATACATGCGCCGCCATCATCAGGTTGGGGCCATAGTTCTGATAGTGCGGATCGAGCGACGTCGCCGCCGCCCGTTGCGCGATGATCAACTCGGCCGGCGGCGCCTGCGCCACTCCAGGCGCTGCAGGGAACGCAGCACCAAACAGTACCGCCACCGCCAACTGTGCAAGACGCGACAGACCCACCCCAATCTCTCCTTCAGTGCATCCGCCCGCCATCGGGCACCGGCTGGTCCGGCCGCAGCAGGACGATACCGCCTGCGCCATCGGGCAAGCCGAGGACGAGGCATTCGCTCATGAATGTGCCAATCTGCTTGGGCTGGAAATTCACCACCGCCACGACCTGCCGCCCGATCATGCTTTCGGGCGCGTAGTGGGTGGTGATCTGGGCCGATGTCTTGCGCTGGCCGATATCGCCCCCGAAGTCGATCCACAGCTTCAGGGCAGGCATGCGGGCTTCGGGAAACGGTTCGGCCCGGACCACCGTCCCAACGCGAATATCAACCGCTAGAAAATCGTCGAACGTCAGCATCACGACTCGCCATGGACAACCATTATGTTGCCTATCAGACAAGAAAACGGCCGCCCCGTGAAGGGCGGCCGTCTGCAATACTGAAAATGCCGGCTATTACTTCGCGGCGGCGGTCGCGGCGGCAACCGTCGGCTTGGCCGCCGGAGCGGCAGCAGCCTTCACGGCTGAGCCATTGGCCTTGGCCTTGGCTTCGCTCGGCGCGGCGGCGGACTCGGCAACGGTGGCGCGAATGGCGGCATCACCGACCGGCTGCTTGCGCAGGACTTCGGTCAGTTCATCCAGCGATTCGCTGATACGGCCCGTGAGCAGATCCAGCACTTCGGCGTTGGAGTTGGTTGCCAGTTCGGTCAGTTCACGCGCGTTGGCCACGGCACGTTCAAACGCTTCCTTGGCGACCTCGGCCTGGAAGGCCATGCGCTTCTGCGGGTCGGTGGTGGACGCCATGCGGCCGGCGACGTCGGAGGCTTCCTCCATGGCGCTGCGCACGATCTCGCCCTGGCGGCGGAGAATGGCCTGGAAGCCATCGAACGCCAGCTTGTTGGCGGCGGTCAGGGTTTCCATGTTGCGCTTCTGCGCGTCAACCATGGCATCCACGTTCACGCCGGGGATCTGGGGCAACTGACCGGCCTGGACGCCCATCGCCGGAAGGCGCAGGTCGCTCAGAAAACGGGTCATGTCGAAGTCGAAAAAGCTGTTGGTTTGCTTGGCCATGGGGCGGGCCTCCTCATTGAGACAGTGGGGGGCGGGCACACTGAGGACCGGGGAGTTCACCCCCTACTTCGCACCCAGCGCATCCTTGGACGCCGTTAACCTAAATTCCCGCGCCAGGAGAGTCAAAGACTTTTTTGCAGTGCAGCAAACCCATCACGTGGGTTCTCCCCCCGGAGATGAACCTCCGGGTGTTTCGTCACCGACTGTCTTTTCTGTACCATCCCTGTCGCGGGCATTGCGGCGCCCTGACCTTGGAACAAGAGAGCATGCAAAATGTTCCGCACGCTCTGCTTGTTTAAGCGCCCTGTCCAATGCCTTCATGGTCGGAGCCAGATCCGGCGTGGCGTCATCCCGCCAGGTCCTGAGGACTGACGCATAGACAAGCCCAAAGCCCTGGACACGCATCTCGCCCCATAGTCCGCGCGTGGAAATTCCCGCCGCTTCGAGTGTCAAACCGTGTGATCGGCGCAGTTCGGCCAGCACGGTCAGGCCAACGGCGGGATCAAACACGGCATCCCGCATCAACGACTCGACGGCCCGCCTGTATGGCGCCAGCACGTCCAGGCGCCGCATGACCAGATCGAACAGGCGGTCGCGATGGTTCTCCATCTCATCGGCGGCCATCACCCCGGCCAGCATCCGCTGATCGACGGTGCGGAACACCAGTCGCAGCAATTCGGACCGGGTCGGGGCGAGGGCGCCAACGCGGGCCACCGGCACGCCCAAATGAGCCGCAACGGCGCCCAACGATGTTCCGCGCCAGCCTTTGGCATCGACCACGGCCAGGGCCGCATCGACTAAACGGTCAGGGGTAAGGGGTTCGGACGCTGAAGCCTGTCGGGGAGCCTTCACCATGTTCCGTCTCCTGCGTGGCACGCTGATCGGACATGATATGTGGACTTCACCCGCGAAGGTCTACCCCGCCAACTCTCGCGATCGTGCCGCAGCCGCCTCAACCGCGCGGCGCATCAAGGGCGGCAAGCCTTTGGTGTCGTCCATCAGCACATCGAGTGCCGCCGCCGTGGTACCGCCGGGGCTGGTCACGTTGCGGCGCAATTCGGATGCATCCTCGGGCGCCTGAAACAGCAACTCGCCGGACCCGGCCACCGTCTGACGGGCCAGGATCATCGCCAGATCGGCCGGCAGCCCGGCAGCCGCCCCCGCTGCCGCCAGGGCTTCGACCATATGGAACACATAAGCCGGGCCACTGCCGGAGACGGCGGTCACGGCATCCATCAGGGCCTCGTCCTCGACCCAGGCAACCTGCCCAACGCCTTCGACCAAGGCCGCGCAGGTCGCGCGCTGGTCCGCGCCGACGCCCGGACCGGCGCACAGCACGGTCATGCCGCGCCCGACCGCCGCCGGAGTATTCGGCATGGCGCGCACCACCACTGCACCCTCGCCCAGCAGAGTGCGGAAAAACGCGATGGTCTTGCCCGCCGCGATGGACAGGAACACGGTTCCCGGCCCGCTCAAGGCCGCATAGGGCGCCACCACATCGGCCATCACTTGCGGCTTGACGGCCAGCACCACCACCTTGGCCGCCAGGCCGGGCGGCAGGTCGCCAAAGGACGCCACGGCCCTGACACCGGGCGGCAGCACGGCGGGATGAGGCTCGACAACGATGATCGAAGCGGCATCGGCGCCCTGGTCAATCCAGCCGCCGAGCATGGCGCCGCCCATCTTGCCGCAACCGACAAGCAGGATGGAAACGGCCTTGGGGAGGTCATGTGTGCTCATGTCGCCAGTGTAGCCGCGCCGCGCCCGAGGGCAAGCCCCGCTATTGCGTCAGATTGATGGGGGCCAACGGCTGAGGGCCGGTGTCGGCGATGCGGGGCGTGGGAGACACCGCGATCGGATAGCCGCGTTCCTCGGCAATCACGCGGGCAACCGCGTCCCAATCGATGAACATGCCGGGAGGGGCGGCGGCGGTGATGAGCTTGACGTGCTCATCCTCCAGGCGTCCCTCGGGGCGCGGCTCACCCAGTTCCAGGGCGTCCCACCCGGCGGCAGTGGGGTGCGCCTCGACATAGAGACGGCCACCATAGACCTCGGCCATGACGCGTTGTTCGAGGACCTCGACCTTGGTGCCCACGGGCACCGCGCCAAACAGCGCCTCTACGTCGTCGTTGTACATGCGCAGGCACCCGGCACTTACCCGGCGGCCGATGCCATAGTCATTGTCCGTGCCATGCAGCAAGTAGGTCGGCCAGCCCAGGTACAGGGCGTGGGTGCCCAGCGGGTTTTCAGGCCCCGGCGGCACGACCTTGGGCAGATGCGGCTTGTCGCGGCGGATGTTGTCGGTGGGATACCACGTCGGCTGGCTCTTTTTACGGACCACCGTGGTCACGCCGCGCGGCGTTTCGCGACCATCGCGCCCGACGCCGATGGGGAACGTCGCGGTGACGCGCCCCCCCTCGAAACGGAACATGCGCATGGCCGCCAGATTGACCACGATGCCGTCGTCCATCTGCTTGGGCAGCATATGGACGTTGGGCAGGATGATGGTGGAACCCGGCTCGGGCACCCAATGATCGACGTCGGGATTGGCCGTCTTCAATTCCAGAAAACCCAGTTTCTGGTGAATGGCGATGTCATGCAACGCCTCGCCCTCCTGCACGACATAGGTGCCATACAGGGCGTCTGCCGTCGCAAAGGCCGGGCGTGCCAGCGCGACAACGAGGAACAACAGCAGGCTCAACGATCGGGTCAAGGTCATGTCACAATCCGGTCAGTCCGGGCGCAATCTTACCGCCCAGGACTTACCAAATGCTGACCAAGACCCGATTGTGCAAGCCGGGTCGGGCTATACATTAAACAGGAAGTGCACCACGTCGCCGTCGTTGACCACGTATTCCTTGCCTTCGGAGCGCATCTTGCCCGCTTCCTTGGCCCCCACTTCGCCGTTGCAGGCGATGAAGTCGGCAAAGGCGATGGTTTCCGAGCGGATGAAGCCGCGCTCGAAATCGGTGTGGATGGCGCCCGCCGCTTCCGGGGCCTTGGCGCCTTTGCGCACGGTCCAGGCGCGGGCTTCCTTGGGGCCGACGGTGAAGAAGGTGAGCAGGCCGAGCAGTTCGTACCCGGCGCGGATGACCCGCGACAAACCGGCTTCTTCCAGGCCCAGGCTTTCCAGGAATTCGGCCTTTTCAACCGGGTCTTCAAGCATGGCGACCTCGGCCTCGATGGCGGCGGAGATCACCACATGCGCGGCACCCTGCTTGGCGGCCATCTCGGCGACCTTGGCCGACAGTTCGTTGCCGGTCGCGGCCGACGCTTCGTCCACGTTGCAAGCATAGAGAACCGGCTTGCCGGTCAACAGTTGCAGGACGCGGAATATCTTGGCCTCATCGGCGTTGGACGGCGTGAAGGTGCGGGCCGGCCGACCGTTGCGCAGGCCCTCAAGGATCGGCTCCATGACGGCCAACTGTTCCTTGGCCTCCTTGTCGCCTGACTTGGCCTTCTTGGAGATCGGAACGATGCGCTTTTCCAGGCTGTCCAAGTCGGCCAGCATCAACTCCGTCTCGATGGTCTCGGCATCGCGGATGGGATCGACGCTGTCCTCGACGTGGGTGACGTTGTCATCGACGAAGCAGCGCAGCACGTGCACCACGGCATCGGTTTCGCGGATGTTGGCCAGGAACTGGTTGCCCAGACCCTCGCCCTTGGACGCGCCACGGACCAGACCGGCGATGTCCACGAACTCAAGCTGGGTCGGGATGATGGTCTTGGACCCGGCGATGGCGGCCAGCTTTTCCAGACGGTCATCGGGCACGGCAACGCGGCCGACATTCGGCTCGATGGTGCAGAACGGGAAGTTGGCTGCCTGCGCCGCCGCCGTCGAGGTCAGGGCGTTGAACAGGGTGGACTTGCCGACGTTGGGCAGGCCGACAATGCCGCAGTTGAAACCCATGTTAAGCGTCCTTTTCCTGTTCGGGGCCGACCGGAGGCTTTTCCTTTTTCGGCCGGGGCGGCTGTGTGGCCAGGGACACGCGGTTCATGAACCCCGCATGATCGCCCTTCACGATGAGCCGGAAGTTGCGCGCCACCGCATCCAGGAAGGTTTCGAGCCACTCCTGATCGGCCTTGGCGAAGTTCGACAGCACCCAGTTATGAACCAGCGCCTTGTCGTGCGGGCGGCCGATGCCGAGCCTCACGCGCCACGTGTCATTGCCGTAATGGGCGTCGATGTCGCGCAGGCCGTTGTGCCCGGCGTGACCGCCGCCCTGCTTGAGACGCAGCTTTCCGGGCGGCAGTTCCAGCTCATCGTGGAGGATGATCACGTTTTCCGGCGGAATTTTGTAGAAGCGGGCGCACTCGCCGACCGAGCGCCCGGAGTTGTTCATGAAGGTCATCGGCTTGAGGGCCAGCACACGCTCGCCGCCGATGTCGCCCTCGGTCAACAGGCCCTGGTACTTGGCGCGCCAAGGACCAAAGGAATGGCGGCGGACGATGTCGTCCACCGCCATGAACCCGATGTTGTGGCGGGTGCCGGCATACTGGTCGCCCGGATTGCCAAGTCCCACCACGAGAAACATCGTCTTAGGCGCCCTCGCCCTCGCCTTCGGCCATTTCGGACTTGAGACCCGACGGCGCGGCAATGGTCGCGATGGTGAAGTCGCGGTCGGTGATGGTCGCCTTGACACCGGCCGGGAACGCCACCTTGCTGGCATGGACCGAGTCGTTGAGGTCGGCGCCGGTCAGGTCGCAGACCAGGGTGCTGGGCAGAGCGTCGGGCTTGCCGGTCACTTCGATGCTGTGACGCACCACGGTCAGCACGCCGCCCAGCTTCAGGCCAGGGGCCTTGTCGTGGTTGACGAACTCGACCGGGACTTCAGTGGTCACGATGGTATTGGTGCCGACACGCAGGAAGTCGACATGCTGCGGGGCGTCGGTGACGACGTGGTACTGCACGTCCTGAGCCATCACGCGGAACTTTTCGCCGTCAACGTCCAGCTCGTACTGGTGGGAGTAGAAGCCGACCTTGTTGAGCTGCGCCATCAGCGGACGGGGGTCCATCTGAATGAGCACGGCGGGCTGCTTGTCACCATAGATCACGCCGGGCACGAGGCCCTGGCGGCGCACCGCGCGGGCTGCCCCCTTACCGGCCCGCTCGCGCTTCTGCGCAGGAAGAGAAATCAGGTCAGACATGGAAAGTCTCCAAAAGAACATTTCGGCGTCAGCCTCCAGGGGTGCCGACACCGGATGCCCCGCCCCAATGGCAGGAAGCGGTCACATACACTGAAAGGCGTGCTTTGGCAACTGCAAGCCCAATAGAAAGGCCCCCGCCCAGAGGGGCGGAGGCCATGGCTGCTTCAAAGAAAGGTCAGTCGCTGCGCGTAGTGGTGCTGGCCGGCGGGGTCGTTGTGGTGGCCGATGGCGGCTGGCCTTCGGCCGGCTGCGTGGTCACACGCTGAGAGGTGTAACCGCTCGTGGCAACCTGGGATTCGTCCCACTCCGGCATTTCGGCAATCTGGTCCTTGGTGGCGGGAACCTGAACGCGGTCACCGGCGACCTGGACCTGATCGATTTCAAAGCCGACCTCGCGCGACCCGATGCCGAGGAACCCGCCGTGCTCGACGATCACCATTTTCGGCTGACCCTGGTTATCGACCAGAACGTCGGTGACGGTGCCGACCTGTTCATCACCCGCGCCATAGACGTCCTTGTCCATGATTTCCTGAAGCCCGGCCACTTGGCCGCCGGTCGCGGTTGTGGTATCGGCCTGCTCCGTGGATGCGCCGGTCTGAGCTTCCTGAGCGCGCTGCTGCTGCTCATCGGTGCCCTGGGCGCCCGGCGGCGGCTCGGAAGCCGGCTCCTGCGGTTGCTGCGCCTGTTCCTGGACCTTCACCTCGGGCTCGCCTTGGGTGGTCACTTCCACGTTCGGCTCGGCCTGCTCAACCTGAACATTAGGCTCGCCCTGCTGGACCGACACCTGCGGGTCAGGCTGCTCGACCGTGACTTGCGGCGCCGGCTGCTCAACCGTGATCTGGGGCGGCGGCTGCTGCACCTGGATCTCGGCACCCTCGGCCTGCTGGGGCGGCTGCTCAGCCGGCGTCTGCTGTGCGTTGGCCGCCGTACCCAGAGCCAGGGCCGAGGCCATCAGGGTCGTCATCAGAGAAATCCGCATTAATTTTACTCCCTCACGTTGGCTCGTTCAGTTTGGTGAACGCGGCGCGGCCGGGAGTGTTGCGTGGCGGATTCAAGGCAGTGTGCGTGACTGTACGTATTATGCTGGATTAGGCCAAAAGCCGCGGCCTTCAGCCCAATCCAGCGTTGGCCGTTTTAGTCGAACAGGCTCGATACCGACCGCTCATCCGAAATACGGGCGATGGCTTCGGCCAGCAGCGAGGCGATGGATATCTGGCGGATGTTTCCAGCCAGCCGGACTGCTTCGGTGGCCTGGATCGAGTCGGTGATGACCATTTCCTTGAGCGGGCTGGCCGTCACGCGGGCCACCGCGCCACCCGACAGTACGCCGTGAGTCACATAAGCCGACACCGAAGTCGCCCCGTCATCCATCAAGGCGCGGGCGGCATTGCACAGAGTGCCCGCCGAGTCGACGATGTCGTCGATGAGGATGCAGGTGCGGCCCTTGACGTCGCCGATGATGTTCATGACCTCGGACACGCCCGCCTTTTCGCGGCGCTTGTCGATGATCGCCAGATCGGCATCCAGGCGCTTGGCGAGGCTGCGGGCGCGCACCACGCCGCCGACGTCCGGCGACACGACCATCAGGCGCTCGTCGCCGTAGCGCTCCCGGATGTCGTTGGAGAACACCGGCGCGGCATAAAGGTTATCCAGCGGAATGTCGAAGAAGCCCTGGATCTGCCCGGAATGCAGGTCCAGCGTCACCACGCGGTTGGCACCGGCCTGGGTGAACAGGTTGGCGACCAGTTTGGCGGTGATCGGCGTGCGCGGGCCGGTCTTGCGGTCCTGGCGGGCGTAGCCGAAGTACGGCACGACGGCGGTGATGCGGCGGGCCGAACCGCGACGCAGGGCATCCAGCGTGACCAGCAGTTCCATCAGGTTGTCGTTGGCCGGGTACGACGTCGGCTGGACGACGAAAACATCCTCGCCGCGCACATTCTCGTGGATCTCGACAAAGACCTCCATGTCGGAGAAACGCCGGATGCTGGCGTTGGTCAGGTCGAGGTGCAGATAGGCGGCGATGGCCTCGGCCAACGGACGGTTGCTGTTGCAGCCGAGAATTTTCATGGAGCCAGACTCCCGTGGGCGGCAAGGTGCGCAAGGGCGCAGGGGCGGTACAGTGGTTGTTCTTTGGACCCGTCCATGCTCATAAGTCAAGGCGACAGGCGCGGGCGGAAAATATCAACCGGTCACAGGACTGTAAACAGCCGACAAAGGCCATCGCGCGGCAAGATCGATTGTAATCTCCCTAACGACTCGCCCTAGCCTCGTGCGCCAATGCGGCAATGCCCTCGGCGGCACCGGGAGCGACAGCGGCGGCCAAGGCTGCGAATCCTCGGGTCAGCGTGTCGGGCGGAACGGCATTGGCCTGCTCGGCAGCGCCCTGTTCGGTGCCATCCGGTCCTCGCAATATCCAGGTGAAGCGGACCGGAACGGGTTCCCCCTTCGCCGCCGACGCGGTTTCCAGACGGCCCGCCACGGTCCATTGAGCGGCCGCGTCCAGGGTCAACCCGGCCCGCCGCAATGCTCCCTCAAGGGCGCCGACCAGGACGCGGGCGCGCCCGCCATCCAGGCCTTCGATTTCAGGCACAACGCGCAGGGTGGGCAGCGGCGACGAAACCGGCAGCGACGGATCGACGCCCGCCGCCATGCGCAGGGATAACGGCCGGGTGGCGTCGCTCTCCACTGCATGGGCCACCGCCTCCCCGGCCTCGACCAGATCGGCCGTTGCGGGCACCACCAGCAACGGCAGCCCGGCGGGGCTGGACAGTTCCCAGGAGCCATCCAGGGCGGCCCGCAGGACGTACCCGCCCAGGCGCGGCTCCACCAAAGCATCGGCTGGAACATCGAACGCGCGCAGGGCCAAGGCCATTTCTTCGGCAGAAAACGTCGTGACGCTGCCCGGCGATGCTAGGACGGCAACGCCGGTCCCGCTGGTCAGCCTCACCAAACCTTTGGGCGGAGCATCTGGGTCATGGGCAAACGGGCGCGGCAGGTTGCCGCACGACGCCAGCACCAAGGGCAGCAGCGCACCAAGGAGGATAGGAAGGCGCATGGCGGGCGCCGACTCAGCGTTCCAGGGCAATGGCCGACAACATGCGGCCGTAGGCCGTCTCTCCAGCCAGGGTGGCACGGCGGTAGGAGAAAAAGCGATTGTCCTCTCGCACCGTATCGCAGGGCGTCGGCATCACCTCGCCCACCCCGATGCGGGCGAGCTTGCGCGCCACATAGCCCGGCAGGTCGAACATATGATGGCCGTCCCGCCGCGACGGCGAAAAGAACCGCTCATTGTCGGGGTCTTCGGCCAGGAACGGCGCCGGGAAATCCGGCCCGACCTC
The DNA here is from genome assembly GCA_041676205.1 of Rhodospirillaceae bacterium. Classification (GTDB taxonomy): domain Bacteria; phylum Pseudomonadota; class Alphaproteobacteria; order Rhodospirillales; family Rhodospirillaceae; genus Cauispirillum. The sequence goes on from JBAYSM010000009.1 coordinate 29,851, forward strand.
GTAGGAGCGCTGGGCAATGCACGGACCGATACCGGCCACGATGCGCGCCTTGTCAGCCCCAAGCTCCACCATCTTCTCAACGGTGTTTTCCAGCACGCCGGCCAGTGCGCCTTTCCACCCGGCATGAGCCGCGCCGATCACTCCGCCAATACCATCGGCCAGCAGTACCGGCGCGCAATCGGCGGTCAGGATACCAAGCGCGAGACGCGGAACCGTCGTGACCATGGCATCGGCCGACGGCGCTTCGCCGGTCGCGAACGGCGCGGTCACGACGACGACGTTGGGCGTATGCTCCTGACGCACCGTGACCAGGGCCTCGGGCGGCAGTTCCAGATCACCAACCGCCTTGGCGCGATTGGCTTCGACCTTATTCGGATCATCCCCCGACCCGAACCCGCAGTTGAGGGACGCATATACTCCCTCCGAGACGCCGCCGTTCCGGGTGAAGAACCCATGGCGCACGTTCGACAGGGCGTTGAGCGCGGAGACGGTGATCATCGGGAAACTGGTCCTTCAAAACCGGGCGGAGGAGGCAGGGCGGGGTCGGTCACAGCCAACACCTTGAACAAGGTGCCCATTTCCGCCGGATGGATCAAGCGGTGAAGGCCCGTTGACAAATGCACCGCCTGTTCCGGGCGGGCCTTCAGGATAAGACTTTTGGCCCGCATTTCGGCGCCCAGGCTGGATAAAAAGCGCCCCTGCGTGACGGGGCCGAAAGACGCCGCCCCACTCTTTTGCGCAGCGTCGGACAACCGGGCAAAGTCCACATGGGCCGTCAAATCCACCTCTCCGGGCGACTCGAGCGGAGGATGGAAATGATGGGCGCGCAGGGCTTGGAGCGTATCGCCCGGCTCGCTGGCCACATAGCCGTAGTCGATAAAGAGAGCCGCCCCGCCCTCGGCCGCGACGCGCTGGGCAATGGCGGCTGCGACGGCCTCGGAGGCCGGACTGCGTTCGGCGATGGCGCCGATCCCGGCGTCGGCGAAGGCGGCGCCCAAAGCCGCAACCTCGTCCGCCGTCGCGAGCGGGCCAGCGGTAAAGACGAACGCTCCCGCATCGTCCAGGCCGACATGACGGTGGTGCCAGCCGTCCGGGGTGCGCTCCAGTTGGACGATCGGCAGGGCGTCGAAGAACTCGTTGGCAATCAACAACATGGGGCCATCCGGAACGCCGGACAGGTCATCATGCCATGCCACCCGGTGGCCCTTCAGCGTGGCACGCTGGAGGGTCCGCAACGCGCCGCTGCGTTCGACAAGGTGGATATCGGCCGCCGCGCCAAAGGCCGGAACGGCGGCGGCGGCGCGCAGGGCATCGCTCATCAGAGTGCCACGCCCCGGCCCCAGTTCAACGAGTCGGAACGCGGTCGGGCAGCCCATCTGCTGCCACACCACCACGGCCCACAGGCCGATGATCTCGCCAAAGACCTGACAGATTTCCGGCGCGGTCGTGAAGTCGCCGCGCACCCCGAAAACGTCGCCACGGGCGTAATAAGCCTCCACCGCCGCGCCCATGAAGGCGTCGAGCGGCAGCGGGCCGTCAGCGTCTATGCGGGCGCGCAGGCGGTGTTCCAGGGCCTCAGCCATGATTGGCCGGTTGGGGCACGACAGCCGGGCGGCGCGCCGCCCACAGGATGAGGCCCAAGCCAATCAGGATCATCGGGATGGACAGCAACTGTCCCATGGTTGCTCCGGCGAACAGGAACCCCAGATGGGCGTCGGGCTGGCGGAAGAACTCACCGATGAACCGTGCCACGCCATAGCCAGTCAGGAACACGCCGGTCAATATGCCGGCCCGGTTGCGCACGGCATCGCGGTGGTACAGAACCATCATGACGGCCAGCAGGATGAGACCCTCCATGGCGGCCTGATAAAGCTGGCTGGGGTGGCGGGGGTCGGGGCCGCCGTGCGGGAACACCATGGCCCACGGCACGTCGGGTGCGACGCGGCCGAACAGCTCGCCATTGATGAAATTGGCCAGCCGCCCGAAGAACAGCCCGATGGGCGCCACCGTCGCCACGCGGTCGCCCAGCGTCAATGGATGCAGCCCGTTGCGGCGGGCGAACACCCACGCCACGATGATGACGCCGAGCATCCCGCCGTGGAAGGACATGCCGCCTTCCCAGACCTTCAGAATGTCCAGCGGATTCGACAGGTAATAGCCCGGATTATAGAACAGCACGTAGCCCAGGCGCCCGCCAACCACCACGCCGGCCACCGCCCATGAAAAGAAATCATCGATCAGGTGGGTGTTCAGCGGCCCATTGGTGCGCCGCTCCAGACGCACCAGCGCCCACCAGCCGAGCAGCAGCCCGGCAATATAGGCCAGCGCGTACCAGCGGATATCGATGGGGCCGATGGACACCGCCACCGGGTCGATGGCGGGAAACGGCAGGGCGAACACCATCAGGGGAACCTCGTCGGCTTAACGATAGGGATCGGAATTGCTCAGGAACTTCTGCACGTAACGGGTCACGCCGTCTTCCAGGCTGATGAACGGCTTGGTGTATCCAGCTTGGCGCAGGCGGTCCATGCGCGCCTCAGTGAAGTACTGGTACTTGTCGCGGATCGCCATCGGCGTATCGACGAAGCGGATCTGCGGCTCCTTGCCCAACGCTTTGTAGACGGCAGAGGCCAGATCACGGAACGTGCGCGCCTTGCCGGTCCCCAGGTTGAACAGCCCCGACACCTGGGGGTTTTCGAGCAGCCACATGATGACGTCGACGCAGTCGTCGATGTACACGAAATCGCGCAACTGCCCGCCGTCGGAATAGTCGGGATGATGCGACTTGAACAGGTTGAAGTGGGCGTTCTCGCGGGCATACGGATAAACCTGGGACACCACGCTCGACTGCCCGCCCTTGTGGTACTCGTTAGGGCCATAGACGTTGAAGAACTTCAGGCCGACGAACTGCGGCGGGGTCTGACGACCCTCGCTGAGCTGACGCGCCAAGCGGCGGTCGAACAGATGCTTGGACCAGCCATAGGCGTTCAGCGGCTGGAGCAGCGACAGGTGTTCGATGCTGGCGCTATCGTCGAAGCCGTGACTGCCGTCGCCATAGGTCGCCGCCGAACTGGCGTAGATGAACCGCACCCCATGCACCGCACACCATTTATACAGGGCGATGGTCAGGTTGAAGTTGTTGGTGACGATCTTGTCGGCGTCCTTTTCCGTGGTTGCCGACACGGCGCCCATGTGGATCACCGCCTCGACTTTGCTACGGTGGCGTTCCAGGAAATCGAAAACGTGCTCGGGGATGACGATGTCCGTCAGCTCGCGCTTGGAAATATTGCGCCATTTCGTGCCATCGCGCAGGCGGTCGACCGCCACCAGGGGCCGCTTGTGGCGCTGCTCCAGGGCTGCGAGGATGTTGGAACCAATGAAGCCCGCTCCGCCAGTGACCACATACATGATGACGTCCCTCCCATTACCTCTTCATACGTTTATAGAAGGGGTTGGCGGGGTGCGGCAAGGCGCCCATAATGCGGCCCACGATTCTCCGCCCCTATCCTGGCCTGACCCCGGCCTGACCCTGGAGCCACCATGCAGACCCAGAACCGCTTATTCGATGATTTGGCCCGCGTTGCCGGCGGCGCGCTGGGCGCCCTGACCGGCCTGCGCGACGAGATCGAGTTGCTGGTCCGCCAGCGCATGGAACGCGCCCTGGCCGAGATGGATCTGGTGCCGCGCGACGAATTCGACGCCGTAAAGGCCATGGCCGCCGAAGCGCGGACGGAAAACGACCGCCTTGCCAAGCGCATCGCCGAACTGGAGAAGGCGCGCCCCTCCGCCAAGGCTGCTCCCGCCACCAAGGGCACCCGTCGCCTCAATCCGCGCCGCTCCACGGCAAGCCCCAAGGCGGCCGCGGTAAAGCCGGGCGCGGCGCCGGCGCCCGAGGACACGCCGCCCGAAAGCACGCCCGGAACCTGAACCAGCCGGTTTGCCGTGACGAGCAGAGGCGGTCCCGCGGGGCCGCCTTTAGCGTTTCGGGAGGAGTAGTCTTGAAGGTGGGGAACCTTGTACCACCTCCGTTTCCGTCACATTAAGATCAAGGACTTAGGGGCGCACCCCACACGATGTGGGCCATGGGGGCCAGTGTCACCACCAAATATTGTCTTGCCCCGAAGGATCACGTTTGGCACCGTGGCCTTGGTGGTACCCAATACGCAAGACTACGACATGTAGTGTGCAAGCACCCAGAAGTTGCCGGCAGTGGCAGCACAGAATGGTATCAGCGGGAGGTTTTTCAGCACCATGCAAACCGCCGCCCTTACACACGGTCTTATCCATCCGATCGACCTGATCGAACAGCTTGCCACCGGCCGGGACTGGACCTTCGACCGCCGTAGCGACGAAGAAATGGCTGTCGAAGCTCCCGGCCAGTGGTGTGATTACGGGCTTTATTTCGCGTGGTCGGAGGACCTCAACGCCCTGCACTTTTCCTGCGCCTTCGACATGCGGGTGCCCCCAAAGTACCGGCCGGCGATTTATGAACTCCTTGCCCTGCTCAACGAGCGCCTGTGGATCGGCCATTTCTCGCTGTGGCAGGAGGAAGGATTACCGATGTTCCGGCAGACCCTTCAGGCCGGCCCCAAAGGGCCCGACCGCCGCGCGGTCGAGGACCTGATGGAAATTGCGGTCGCCGAATGCGAACGCTTCTACCCCGCCTTCCAGTTCGTCATCTGGGGCGGCAAGAGCGCCACGGACGCCATTGCCGCAGCCATGCTTGACGTCGCCGGCGAAGCCTGAGCCTCCGGGCCGCGCCGGACGTTACTGGTTCCGTGTGTTGAGGGACCACGGAACCACGCAGGGGACCGGTGCCCGAAGCGGAGTTGCCTCCCACCCCATCCGCTTCGGGCACGTCCTCGCCGCCTCTTGGGACAGTCGGCACCGCATAGGTCGCCAATGAACAAAAGGGCGCGCCGCGAGGCACGCCCTTTTGCAGTGGATCAGCCGCCAATGCCTATTTGCGCATCGACCGCTGGAAGGCGCGTTCGCCACGCTCGGCCGCAGCTTCGGCACGGGCGGCAGCCGCTTCGGCGCGCTCGGCCGAGGCTTGTGCCCGCTTGGCGGCAGCGTCGGCTGAGCTGACGCCACTGTTGAGCTGGTCGATGGTGACGGTGGTCATGGCGGCGCCCTCGTCCGCCGCGGGCTGCGCGCACGCGGCAACCAAGGCGACTGCAGACACGGCCATCAGGGACTTCAGAGTGATGCGATTGATCATATGGCGTCCTCCCGCTGGGAACGAAATCGCCCAAGTAACGCTCAAAGCGCGACCAACGATGCAAACGGTGGCGCGCGCCAGCGCAAGGCCGGCACCCTGGACAGGTGGAGGGCAACCCGGCCTTGAGTGCTACGCTACAGTGAGTTTAGGTGCAGACCAAGCCTGTTTAGGCCGGGGTTGCGGGGCAGCGCCAACAAGGGCTTACCTCCTTGGTTTGCGTCGCCGCGCGCAGACAACCGCGGCGCCGCCGAACGACAAAACCCCGCGCCGGGCGGCACGGGGTTCTGGCGACTCGGAGGTGCTGGTGGCGGAATGGACACCAGTTCCCCTGCTTAATGCAACTTGGTCGGCAGGTCCTTGATGGCTCCGTCGATCAAGCCGTTGGCCCGCTCGGCGGTCATTTGGCCGGCAACCAGTTTCCCAGCCGCACCAATGGCGATATCGACGGCCAGGTTGCGCACCTCGGCCACGGCCTGCGCCTCGGCCTGGGCAATCCGATCGACTGCCTGCTGTTCGCGGCGGGCGATGGACGCCTCCAGCCCAGCTTCGGCCTCCGTCTTCAGGCGGGCGGCTTCTTCGCGGGCGTGGGTGAGGATGGACTCGGCCTCTTGAAGCGCATCCCGCTGCTTGCGCTGGTATTCAGCCAACAGCGCCTGGGCGTCTTCACGCAGGCGGCGGGCCTCGTCCAGCTTGCCCTTGATCTGGCCAGCGCGGGTGTCCAGACCGGCGGTGACGGCGCGCATCACCGGACGGTAGGCCAGCGCAACCACCAGAATGAAGGCGGCGGCGACGTAAAACTCGGGCGTCGCATAGAACGGCGCGGCGTGCGCGCCTGCTTCGGCAGCGTAAGCGGCGGAGATCATCGGGCGGTCTCCTTCATCACGCCGTCAACGGCGGCATCGACGGCGGACTTGTCGGGGGTGATGCCGACCAGCCGCTCGGCGGTGGCGGCAGCAACGCCGGCCGCGATGTCCTTGACCGAGGCCATGGCTTCATCGCGTGCCCGACCGATACGGGCCTCGCCTTCCTTGATTTGGGCGGCGAGCTTCGCACCGACTTCGCGGTTACGCGCCTCGGAGGCCTTGGAAATTTCGTCGGTCGCCTGGCGAAGCATGTCATGGGCCTGGGCGCGAGCGCCAGCCAGGGCCTTTTCGTAGGTCTTGATGGCCTCGTCAGTCTCGGCCTTGAACTGCTGGGCGCGGTCCAGGTCGTCATCCACCATCTTCTGGCGTTGTTCCAGGACTTCGCCGATCCGGGGGATGGCGAAACGGGACACCACGATGTAGAGGACCACGAACGTGACGGCCAGCCAGAACAGCTGGGACGCGAACGAGGCTGGGTCGAACTGCGGCATGGGCTCAGGGCTCCCAGGTTACCACGACGGGCTACCAGGATGGCTGGTGACGTCGGGAACGGGACGCTTCCGGCAAGTCTGCCGGGCGGTCCCGCCTCGGTTGGCCGGCGCTGGCTGTTCAATCGCGCCACGGGAGCGAGCACAACAGCCAGACTGACGGCCGGAAAGTCCGCACCAGCGCCGCACGGAGGAACTCCGCACGGCGCCTGGCGGCATCCAGTGTTCGCTGATTAGACGGCGAACAGCAGGATCAGGGCGACGACCAGCGCGAACAGCGCAATAGCTTCGGTAACGGCGAAGCCAATCCAGCCGTACAGCTCGAC
>JBAYSM010000010.1:0-36472 GCA_041676205.1 Rhodospirillaceae bacterium
CCCGGCGCCACCGAGGAAGACTGCGTGCCGGTGCTCGAAGCCGAAAGCGGCCTGCGCCATGGCGTGGACTTCACGGTCGGCTACAGCCCCGAGCGGATCAATCCCGGCGACACCGAGCACCGCTTCACCACCATCACCAAGGTCGTTTCCGGCTCCGACGCCGCAACGCTCGCCACCGTCGCCGCCGTCTACGGCAGCGTGGTGACGGCCGGGGTGCACGCCGCGCCCAGCATCAAGGCGGCCGAGGCCGCCAAGGTGATCGAGAACACCCAGCGCGACCTCAACATCGCCCTGATGAACGAGCTGTCGCTGATCTTCCACCGCCTGGGCATCGATACCCGCGACGTGCTGGCCGCCGCCGGGACCAAGTGGAACTTCCTGCCGTTCACGCCCGGTCTGGTCGGCGGGCACTGCATCGGGGTGGATCCCTACTACCTGACCCACCGCGCCCAGCGGGCCGGCTATCATCCCGAGGTGATCCTGGCCGGGCGGCGCATCAACGACGGCATGGCCGACTTCGTGGCCCAGGCGGTGGTGCGGCACCTGCTCAAGACCCGCAGCCCCGACCCGGTGGTCACGGTGCTCGGCCTGACCTTCAAGGAAGACGTGCCCGACACCCGCAATACCAAGGTGGTGGACATCGTGCGTGCCCTGGAGGCGTTCGGCGTGAGGGTGCAGATCCACGACCCGGTGGCCGACGCCGACGAGGCGCGCCATGAATACGGCGTGGAGTTGACCCCGCTGGCCGCCCTGGAGCCTGCCGACGCGGTGGTGCTGGCGGTCGCCCACCGGGCGTTCCGCACCAAAGGCTGGGGCGGCGTGGTGCCCCTGCTGCGCGACGCGACCGGCTTGGTGGCCGATGTGCGCGGCGTGCTTGACCGCGAGACGCGGCCGGGCGACATCGAGCTTTGGCGCCTGTAAAAGGGATCCGCGACCATGACCGACATCCGCACCTATCTGAGTGGCGCTGCCGAGGCCCTGGCTGCCGCTGCCAATGACGCCGCCCTTGTCGATGCCTGCGGGCGTGCCGTTGCGGTCATCACCAAAGCCTTGAAGGCCGGGCGGCCGGTTCTGGTGTGTGGCAATGGCGGGTCCATGGCCGACGCCCAGCATATCGCCGGTGAATTGACCTCGCGCTTTCGGCTGGAGCGGCCCGGTCTGCCGGTTATCGCGTTGGGCACCAACACGGCGACCCTGACGGCGTGGAGCAACGACTACGACTATGAGACGGCGTTCGCCCGCGAAGTCGATGCCTATGGGGTTCCCGGCGGCGTGCTCATCGGCCTATCAACCAGCGGCAACTCAAAGAACGTGCTGGCTGCTGCGGAAAAAGCCCGTTTCAAGGGCATGACCACCATCGCCCTGACCGGCGCTGGCGGTGGTGGCCTTGCCGCCCTGGCCGATGTCCTGCTGGCCGCTCCGGCCACCGACACGCCGCGCATTCAGGAAATCCATATCGCCCTGTACCATGTTCTGTGCGAACAGGTCGAAGCGGCCTGCGCGTCCTAACCCGTCAGACCACTTCCCGAGCGCCACGTGTTAGGGCGGGCGCGGCGTCCTCCCGTTTATGCGGCGACGCGAGGAAATCTCCCAGTAGCGTCACCACGCGGCTCATTTCCTCGTCCGAAATGTCGGCGTAGTACGGGAGGCCGAGCGTGCTGCGGGACAGCCGCCGCGTTTCCGGCAAGGGGCTTGCCGGGAAGGCATTGAAGGTCGGGTGGCCATGGCACCCGCTCCGCCACCAACGGCGCGTTTCCACACCGGACCGGCTCAGGAAATTGGCCAACTGGTAAGCGTCCCGATGGTCCAGTTCCGCCACGGCATAGGTTGACGCATAGGGCGATTCGGCACCGAACAGCGATACCCCGTCCACCGGAGCGAGCATTTCGGCATATCGGGCGGAGCGGGCCAGCAGGTTGGCCCGGACGCCTTCCCAGCGATCGAGCGCGGCAAGGCCGACGGCGCACGAGTATTCCGACAGCTTGGCGTTGGTGCCCACGACCTGCGACACCGAGGTCTTGGAAAACCCGAAGTTGGACATTTGGCGGACCCGCTCGATGACGTCGGGATCGGCGCAGAGGACGATGGCGCCCTCTCCGATACCCAGCGCCTTCGTGGCGTGCAGGCTGATCACGATGGGGATGGACGTCACCTGGAATTCCGGCGCGCGAGCCACCGCATCCAGGCTGGCCGCCGCATCGCAGACCACCGGAACGCCGTACTTCTGAACCACGGTTTCCCAGTCGTCCATGTTCAGCGGGGTTCCGAACGGCGACACGACCAGCAGCGCCGAAGCCTGCTCCATCTGAGCATCCGAGATCTGCGTGGGATCGAGCGCCCAGGTATCGCGGTCCACGTCGCCGAAGTACGGCTGCAACCCGGCCGCCATGGCCGCCAGGGGACTGGCCGAAAATGTCCACGATGGCATGAGGCAGATGCCCCCGGCCCGCTGCGACATGACGGCCCGAATGGCCAGACTGATGCCGACGGTGGCGTTGGAGACCAGGACCAACTGATCCTCGGTGACGCCGAACATGGCGGCGAACCGCGCGCGCAGTTCGTGATAAAGCGGCCCGAAGTTGGAGTACCAGCGCCGTTGGTCAATGCGCCTCATGTACGGCAGAATCGCCTCGGCCGGGGGCATGTTCGGGCGAAAAACCTGGATCATGGCGCTCTTCTGCAAAGGCTGCGGAAGCCATGACGGTAGCGGAAAAGGCTTAACCCTTCGTAACCCGCGCCTAATTGCGTTCCAAGGAGCGCAGCGACTCCATGCCGACTGCGGCCGGCGGGTCGTACTCTGGAACCAGTGCGCGCAGGTCGTCCATAACCGCAGTCAGATCGCCCGCCCGTGCGCAGGCCTCCATGCGGTCAAGGAAAGACTGAAGCGCCCCTTGCGACACCGCGCGGGGGCTGGCGACCAGGATGCCGTCCTGCTGGGTCGGCACCGGCGGTTCGGCCCCGTGGAAGATTTCCTCGAACAGCTTTTCGCCCGGACGCAGGCCGGTGAACGTCACCTGGATATCACTGCCCGGCCGCAGTCCGGCCAGCCGGATCATCTGGCGGGCCAAATCGACGATGCGCACCGGCTTACCCATGTCGAGCACGAATACGTGGCCGCGATAGCCGTCCCCGGCCACCCCAAGCGCCGAGGCCTGGAGGACCAGTTCGACGGCCTCGCGGATGGTCATGAAGTACCGCGTCATGTCGGGGTGGGTCACGGTGATCGGTCCACCGGCGGCCAATTGCCGCTGGAACAGCGGCACCACCGATCCGGTCGACCCCAGCACGTTGCCGAACCGCACCACCATGAACCGGGTGCCGCCATCGGGCATGCTGTCCAGGGCTTGGCAATACTGCTCGGCCACCCGCTTGGTGGCGCCCATGACGTTGGTCGGGTTGACCGCCTTGTCGGTCGAAATCAGCACCATTGCCCCGGCGCCAAAGGCCCGGCAGGCATCGGCTACGATGCGCGTGCCGCACACGTTGGTCAGCACACCTTCGAGCGGGTGTTCCTCGACGATCGGCACATGTTTGAGGGCGGCGGCGTGGAACACCAGATCCGGGCGTTCGGCGGCGAACACGCTCTCGATGCGGTGGCGGTCCCGCACATCGGCCAGAACGGACGCCCGAGACACCTCGGGGCAGCGTTCGAGCATTTCCCGGTCAATGGTGTAAAGAGCGAATTCCGAGGATTCGAGCAGCACCAGCCGGGCCGGGCCGAGCGCGCCGACCTGACGCACCAGTTCGCTGCCGATGGACCCGCCGGCGCCGGTAATCAGCACCCGCCGCCCAGCCACCAGGGCGCGCATGGCGTCGCGGTCCAGGCGGGCCTGCGGACGGCCCAAAAGGTCCTCGATGGCGACCGGGCGGACGTCCAGTGCATCGGCCTTGCCCTGGCGGAAATCGGTCAGGCGCGGCATCCGGCCGAGGCCGACCCCCAGGGCATCGGCCTGCTCGAACAGCCGGCGCAGGGTGTCGCGGTCGAAATCGTCACGGGTCAGCACCAGCCGATGAGGTTTGTTCTCCTCGGCGATCAGGCGGGCGATGGCATCAGGCAGGTCCTCGATGGTGCCCAGAACCCGCTTGCCGTGGATGTTCAGGCCGACCCGCTGGCGCTTTTCCGACAGCATGCCGACCACTTCGTAATCGGCGTGCGACCGTTGCTTGAGCGAGCGGATGAACAGTTCCGCCGCATCACCCGCACCGATCAATAGAACCGGGATGCGTGGCCCTTCGGCCTCGCGCTGGAGGATGTTGTCCCAGCGCCGGTCCTTGAACAGGCGATAGGCGAAGCGCGGCAGCCCCAACAGGAAGATCAGCACGAACCAGGCGATGATGAGGAACGACCGGGGCAGCCCCTCAAGGCGGCTGACCAGGAACATCACCGGCATGTAGATCAGGATGGTGAGCGTCGCCGCGCGCAACAGCGCCGCCATGTCGTTGAGCGAAGCATACCGCCACACCCCCCGATACAGTCCCTGTGTGCGGAAGATCACAGCCGCGACCGCCATGAACAGCACGCCGCCAAGGGCGAACTGCGGCGGGTCGATGGATTCGAAAAGGCCGCCGCCCAAACGCAGCAACAGGGCCAAGCAATACGCCACCCCGGCCATCGCCACATCGTGGACGTAGGCCGCGGTTGAACGGCTCACCCGATCGGGCAGCCAGGACAGGGGTGGACGCTTGCCGGTCATGCCTGGAACACTTATCCCTTCACCGCCCGGCAGGCTAGAGGAAAAGGCGGTTGCGCCCCTTCCGGCCGGACCTACCCCAGCATGGCAATGAAATATCCGGCCACAACGGCGGTTCCGATGACCCCGGCGACGTTCGGACCCATGGCGTGCATGAGCAGGAAGTTCTGCGGATCGGCGCGCTGGCCCTCGACCTGACTGACGCGCGCGGCCATCGGTACGGCGGACACTCCGGCCGATCCGATCAGCGGGTTGATCTTTTGCCTGGACACCAAGTTCATGCCCTTGGCCATCAGCACGCCCGATGCGGTGGCAACACCAAAGGCGACCACGCCCAAGCCCAGGATCATCAGCGTTTCCATTTGCAGGAACCGCTCTCCGGTCATGGTGATGCCGACCGAGGTGCCGAGGAATATGGTCACGGCGTTGATGACCTCGTTCTGTGCCGCCTTGGACAGCCGCTCGGTCACGCCGCATTCGCGCAGGAAATTGCCCAGCATCAACATGCCGATCAGGGCCGCCGCCGCCGGAACCAGCAGAATGACCGTGACCGTGACGATCAGGCCAAACACCAGCTTTTCGGTGCGCGACACCTTGCGCAGCGACTCCATGCGGATGCGGCGTTCGCTCTCGGAGGTCAAGGCGCGCATGATCGGCGGCTGCAACAGCGGCACCAGGGCCATGTAGGAATAGGCCGCCACCGCAATGGGGGCCAGCAACTCAGGAGCCAGCTTGTTGGCGAGGAAGATCGAGGTCGGGCCGTCCGCGCCGCCGATGATGCCGATGGAGGCCGCCTGATCGGGCGAAAAGCCCAGGAGCACGGCGCCCAGATAGGTGCCGAACACGCCGAACTGCGCCGCCGCGCCCAGCAACAAGGTGCGCGGATTGGCGATCAGCGGCCCGAAGTCGGTCAGCGCCCCGACGCCCAAAAAGATCAGCGGCGGGAAAATTTCCAGGTGGATGCCCATGGAAATGTAGTGGAACAGCCCACCCACCCCATCCGCGCCCACCGGCGCGTTGACCAGCCCCTCGGTCGGCAGGTTGGCGAGCAACGCGCCGAACGCGATCGGCACCAGCAGCAGCGGTTCAAAGTTCTTGAACACGGCAAGGTACAGCAACACCAGCACGACGGCCCACATCACCACCATCTGCCACGTCAGGTGGGGGAACGCAGTCAGCGCAAACAGTTCGTTGGCGGCTTCCATGGGTCGTCTTTCGCTGAGTGGGTCAGAAGATCTTAGGCGATGGTCAGCAGAACCTGACCCTCGGACACCGACGTTCCGGCGGCGACCGAGACGGCGCTGACCGTGCCTGCCGCGGGAGCGGAAATGGCCGTGTTCATCTTCATGGCTTCGAGCATCAGCACCGTCTGCCCGGCCTGCACGGCCTGCCCGACAGCGACATCAATGCGAGTCACCGTGCCCGCCAACGGGCTGATCACGGCCCCGGCGCCGCCGGACGGCGGCGCGGGACGGGGGGCTGCGGCTACCACGGGGGCAGCAGCGACGGGGGCGGCGACGGGCGCACGGCGCACCGGCGCGGGGGCAGCGGCGGTCCCGGCGTCCAGTTCCTCGACGGTGACGTCATAGGCGGTGCCTTCGACGGTAATGCGGAACGTCCTCATGACTTACCCTTTGAATTTGAAGTGGCCGGGGACTCTGGAGTGCGCGGGCCGGGGCGCGCCCAGTCACGCCGCGCCTTGCGCCCGGCAAACTGAGCGGAACGGCCTTCATGCGCCCATGCGATCGCTTGGTGAGCCGGCGCTGAAATGCGCACCACCCGCCCTTGGCCGCCGGTCATGGCGGCTACAGCGGCGGCAATGGCTACGAGATGATGACCCGGCACGCCTGCGGGCGCGGCCGGGGCTGCTGGCGCCGGGGCAACCGGCACCGCCTGACGCGCTTCATAGGCGATGAACAGCTTGCCGACCGCCGCCGTGATCATCCACAGCGCGGCGAGCACCAGCATGACCACGCCAAAGCCGCTGAAGATAAAAACCAGATGTTCCATGGCGTACCCCCTTTCCGGCCCGGCTACAGCGGAATGTTGCCGTGCTTCTTGGGCGGGCGGGTTTCGCGCTTGGACAGCAGCGAGCGCAGGCCGAGCGACACGGCCGCCTTGGTGCGGCGCGGCTCGATCACGTCATGGACGAACCGGCGGCCCGCCGACAGGTACGGCGAGGCGAACTGGTCCCGGTACTCGGCAGCCAGTTCGGCGGCCTTGGCATTGCGATCCTCCGCCTCGTTCAACTCGCGGCGATAGAGGATGTTGACCGCGCCCTCGGCGCCCATCACGGCGATTTCGGCGGTCGGCCACGCCAGCACCAGATCGGCCCCCATGTCGCGCGAACACATGGCCAGGAACGCCCCGCCATAAGCCTTGCGCATGATGACGGTGATCTTGGGCACGGTCGATGCGCCATAGGCGAACAGCATCTTCGCGCCGTGGCGGATGATGCCATGCTGTTCCTGGAACACGCCGGGCAGGAAGCCGGGCACGTCGACCAGCGAGACCAGGGGGATGTTGAACACGTTGCAGAACCGGATGAACCGCGCGCCCTTGTCCGAGGCGTCGATGTCGAGCGTCCCGGCCTTGACCATCGGCTGATTGGCGACGAAGCCCACCACGATGCCGTCGATGCGCCCGAACCCGACAACCAGATTGGCCGCAAAGTCGCGCTGCACTTCGAGGAAGGTGTCGGTGTCGGCCAGCCGCGCGATGACCAGGCGCACGTCGAACGGCTCGCGCGAGCTTTCCGGCAGCAGGTCCTCAAGGCCCATGTCGTCGGTCAGGGTGATCTCGTCGGACAGGTCGTGCGGCGGGTCCATCATGTTGTTGGACGGCAGGTACGACAGCAACTGGTGCACCAGTTCGACCGCGTGGGTGTCGTCCTCGGCGATGAAATGGATGGTCCCGGCGACCGAGGCATGGGCCTGGGCGCTGCCGATTTCGGCCATGGTGGTCACTTGGCCGGTGACGGCGCGAATGACCTCCGGCCCGCAGATGAACATGCTGGCACTGTGGCGGGTCATGATGATGAAGTCCATCAGGGCGGGCGAATACGCCGCACCACCCGCGCAGGACCCGCAAATCACGGCGATCTGCGGCACCACACCCGACATCAGGACGTTGCGGTTGAACACCTGACCATAGCCCGACAGGCTTTCCACGCCTTCCTGGATGCGTGCCCCGCCGCTGTCGTTGAACCCGACGATGGGCATTCCACCCCGGCCCGCGTGATCCATCACGTCGCAAATCTTGCCCGCGTGAACGCTGCCCAGGCTGCCGCCCGCGACCAGGAAATCCTGGCTGAACGCCGCCACCGGGCGGCCATTGACGAAGCCGATGCCCGTTACCACGCCATCCGACGGCAGGGACTTCTTTTCCATGCCGAAGTTGCGAGTGGCGTGCTGGGCGTGCATGCCGAATTCCTGAAAGGTGTGCGGCGTGAACAGCGCGGCCAGACGCTCGCGCGCCGTCATCAGCCCCTTTTCGTGGCGCGCGGCGATTTTGTCTTCGCCACCGGAGGCCTCGGCCTCGGCACGGCGGCGGGCGAGGTCGTCGAGAAGGGCCTTGTCGATCGCCATGAGAAACCTTTATTCGCTGTAAGAGGGGCCGCGCACCAGGCCGGGGAGGGTAACACGCACCCTGCCTCACACAAGCCCCTACTTGCGATGAAACTATTTTGACACTTTAACAAGGGCGTAGACACTTACCGCGATGATGCTGGCCAAGGTCATCGCCAAGGTCATGGGCAACGGCGTGCCGTCATAGGTCAGGCCGACCACCTGGGCGGCCAGCGCCCCGACGGCCATCTGAAGGAAGCCGCTCAGGCCCGCCGCAGCACCCGCAAAACGTCCATCGACCGCCATGGCTCCCGCCTGCGCATTGTTGAGCGACAGGCCGTTGCCGAACGCCACCGCCATGGCTGGGGCGAACAGCGCGACCGGCGTCCAGACGCCGCCCACGGCCAGCCCCAAGCCCACCACCGCGCCGATCAGGCTCAGCACTCCGCCCGACAGCATCATGCGCTCCACACCGAGGCGCGGCGACATGCGGGCCGAGATCATGTTGCCGCCCATGAAGCTGAGGGAAATGACGACAAACGCCACCCCGTAGGTGCTTGGACTCATGTTCAGGGTGCCGACGGCGATCAGGGGCGCCCCCGCCAGAAAGGCGAAATAGGCCGCCGCCGCCGCTGCGCCAAACAACGCGAAACCATTAAACCTGCGTATCCGCACCAGCCGCCCGAAGCCGCCGAGCAAGCTGGCGATGCCACCACTGGCCGCGCCGCGTCCATGGTGCGTTTCAGGCAGACGCAGGACAAGCAGGGCCGCCGCCGCGCCGATGCACACCAGGACGATGAAGTTCATGCGCCAGCCGAACGCCTCGGTCAGCAGGCCGCCAACCGCCGGAGACAGCATGGGCGGCACCACCTGTCCGATCGTCAGCAGCGACATGGCCGCGGCCACATGGGCCGGGTCTTCCCGATCGCGGACCATGGCGCGGGTCAGCACCATGCCCGCCGCTCCGCCCAACGCATTGATGATGCGCCCGGCAATCAGCACCTCGATGGTCGGGGCGACGGCGCAAATGACATTGCCGATCATGAACAGCATCACGCCGACGATCAGCGGCGGCCGTCGCCCATAGCGATCCGACAGCGGCCCCCACAGCAGCATCGACACCCCGAAGGTGAGCAGCGCAAGGCTGATGGTCATCTGCGCAGTGGCGGCCGAAACCGTCAGATCCATCCGCATGGCGGGCAGGGCGGGCAGGAACATCTGCATGCTCACCGGCCCGGACGCCGTGACCAGCACCAGCGGCGCCAGTATGCGCCACCCGACGCGGGCGGTGCCTGGGGGCGGAGAGGGAACGGTGGAACTGGTCATGGCGGCTCTGCTGAAAGCGGTTCAGTAACAAGTACCGTGCCACGAAAGCTGCGTCCATCTGGCATTGGCCGGACATGCCTGCTATTGCTCAACCTCTCCGAATGATCGCGCGAGCATCTTCCCATGTGCGGCTTTGCCGGCTTCCTCGACACCACGGCCTCCACCCCGGCCGATCGCCTGCTGGCATTGGCCAAGGTCATGGCCGATGCCGTGCTGCATCGCGGCCCCGACGACGGCGGCACCTGGGGCGATGCGGAGACGGGGATTGCTCTGGGCCACCGGCGTCTGTCGATCCTCGATCTGTCGCCGCTGGGGCATCAGCCGATGGCCTCAAACTGCGGGCGGTGGGTGATCGCATTCAATGGCGAGATCTATAATTTCCGCGTCCTCCGGGCCGATCTGGAGGCCGCCGGAGACACCTTTCGCGGCCATTCCGATACCGAGGTCTTGCTCCAGGCCATCGCCCGCTGGGGCGTGCAGCGGGCCATGCAGCAGGCCAACGGCATGTTCGCCTTCGCCTTGTGGGACCGCCGAGAGCGCACCCTGACGCTGGGCCGCGACCGTTTTGGGCAGAAGCCGCTGTATTACGGCCGATGTGGGGGGCAAGGTGGAACGACCGTGCTGTTTGGGTCGGAACTCAAGTCCCTGCGCGCCCATCCGGCGTTCAACGCGCCCATCGACCGCGACGCCATCACGGTGTTCCTGCGCCACGGTTACGTGCCTGCGCCGCTGTCCATCCATACCGGCATCGCCAAGCTGCCGCCGGGAACCCTGCTGACCATCGCCGCTGACGGCAGTCACGGTGCGCCCGTGCCCTATTGGTCCGCCGCCGCCGCCGCCGAGGCCGGCCTTGCCGACCCCTTCACCGGAAGCCCGGATGAGGCGGTCGATGCCCTGGAGTCCCTGCTGCACGACGCGGTTGGTCTGTGCATGGTGGCGGACGTGCCGCTCGGCGCGTTCCTGTCCGGCGGCATCGACAGTTCCACCGTGGTTGCGTTGATGCAGGCCCAGAGCGCCCGTCCGGTCAAGACGTTCTCCATCGGGTTCGACGTGGCGGGCTTCAACGAGGCCGAGCACGCCAAGGCCGTGGCCACGCACCTCGGCACCGACCACACCGAATTGATGGTCACGGAAGCCGATGCACAGGCGGTCATTCCGCGCTTGCCGACCCTCTATGACGAGCCGTTCGCCGACAGTTCGCAGATCCCGACGTTTCTGGTGTCGCAGATGGCCCGCCGCCACGTCACCGTGGGGCTGTCGGGCGATGGTGGGGACGAGCTGTTCTGCGGCTACAACCGCTATGGGCAGGGCTTCCAGATGGCCCGCCGCCTCGCCCCGCTGCCCCGGCCACTGCGCAAGGCCGCCGCGTGGGGCATCACCGCGACGCCGGTCGGCACCTATGACATGATCGCCCGCGCGGTGCCTCGGCTGAACCGCATCCCGCAAGTCGGCGACAAGGCCCACAAGCTGGCCGGGATCATCGATGCGCCCGGCTGGGAGGCGATGTATCACCGCCTGACCTCGCTGTGGCAGCGCCCGACCGACGCCGTGCCCGGCGGCATCGAGCCGTGGACGCTGCACGCCGACCCGACCGCGTGGCCAGCGCTGGACGGCCCCATCCACCAGATGATGCTGCTCGATGCGCTGACCTACATGCCCGACGACATTCTGGTCAAAGTGGACCGCGCGGCCATGGGTGTCAGCCTGGAAAGTCGTATCCCGCTGCTCGACCACCGGGTGTTCGAGTTCGCCTGGACCCTTCCGCTATCCCTCAAGCGTCGTAACGGACAGGGCAAATGGCCGCTGCGCCAAGTGCTGGAGCGCCACGTTCCGCGCGCCCTGATCGACCGCCCCAAGATGGGATTCGGCATTCCCCTGGCCCACTGGCTGCGCGGCGATCTGCGGGAGTGGGCCGCTGACCTGTTGGACCCCGCTGCGCTGGCCGAGGGCGGGCTGCTCAACCCGGCGCCCATCCGACGCATGTGGCAGGAGCATCAAACGGGCCGCCGCAACTGGCACTATCAATTGTGGTGCGTGTTGATGTTCCAGGCGTGGCGGCGGACGCTTTAGGCGTACATTCGGGAACGATGGTTCGGATCACTCCATTACCCTGAGGCTGATGGAGGTCCCGATGAGCAATGGCTTTTCCCGCAAGCGTATCCTGGTCACGGGCGGTGCCGGGTTCATCGGCTCCCATCTGTGCGAGCGGTTGCTGGCCGCCGGGCACGAGGTGTTGTGCGTGGACAACTATTTCACCGGGCGGCGCGGCAACATTGCCCACCTCCTGGGCATTCCGCGCTTTGAGTTGCTGCGCCACGACGTGACCTTCGCGCTCTATGTCGAAGTGGACGAGATCTACAATTTGGCCTGCCCAGCCAGTCCGGTGCATTACCAATTCGACCCTGTTCAGACCACCAAGACCAGCGTCCACGGGGCCATCAACATGCTGGGCCTCGCCAAGCGAGTGCGGGCCAAGATCCTCCAGGCCTCCACCTCGGAGGTCTACGGCGATCCCGCCATGCACCCCCAACCCGAAGGTTATTGGGGCAACGTCAATCCGATCGGTCCGCGCGCCTGCTACGACGAAGGCAAACGCTGCGCCGAGACATTGTTCTTCGATTATCATCGGCAGCATTCCCTGCGCATCAAGGTGGCGCGCATCTTCAATACCTACGGCCCGAGGATGCACCCCCACGACGGCCGGGTGGTGTCGAACTTCATCGTTCAGGCGCTGCAAGACCAGCCCATCACCATCTATGGCGATGGCACGCAGACGCGGGCGTTCTGCTATGTCGGTGATTTGGTCGAGGGCCTCATCCGCCTGATGGATACCAACGACGCCGTGACCGGCCCGATCAACCTGGGAAACCCCGGCGAGTTCACCATGCTCGACCTTGCCCAAAAGGTCATCGCCCTTACCGGATCGCGGTCAACCATCGAGCACCACCCCCTGCCGCAAGACGATCCGCGCCAGCGGCGGCCCGATATTGCCCAAGCCCGCCGGGTGCTGGGCTGGGAGCCGCGCGTGCCGCTGGAGGAGGGACTGACGCACGCCATTGCCTACTTCCGCCAGTTGCTTGGGGCGCCAGAGACGATCGACACCTAGCCAACACCGCCGTCAGAGGTTAGAGGGAGGGCTCTGTCCCTCCGGCGCGGTAAGTGTCTGTCAATGTCCTCCTCATCGCCTCGTGCCCTGTACCTGCGCGGTATCCTGCTGGCCGCCGCAGGCATGACTATCATCAGCCCCGACGGCCTGCTGCTGCACAGCATCGAGAGCGCGCCCATCTGGGATGTCCTGTTCTGGCGCACCTTCGGCCTCGGCCTCGCCCTGACCGCCGTGCTGGCCCTGCTCTATCGGGGCCGCTTGCCTGGCCTGCTGCGGGCGCAAGGGGCGCCGGGCATGGCGGCGGCTGTGCTGATGTCGATGGCGAACTTTCTGTTCGTGGTGGCGATGCTGCACACCTCGGTCGCCAACACCCTCATCATCATGGCGACCATGCCGTTCTGGAGCGCCCTTCTCGGCCTCGTGCTGATCGGCGAGGCGGTGCGCGGCCGGACCTGGGGCGCCATCGCCGTGGCGTTGGGCGGCATCGGGGTGATCTTTTCCAGCTCGATCGGCGAGGGGTTCAGTTCCGATACCCTGATCGGCGATCTGGCGGCGTTGGGGGCGGCGCTGTGCTATGGCCTCAATTTGGTGATGCTGCGCCGCGCGGGGGACCGCGACATGACCGCAGCCCTCGCCCTGTCGGGGTTCCTGACCGCCGTGTTCTGCATCCCGTTCCTCGATCCCGGAGCGGTCAGTATGCGCGATTGGGCCATCCTGGGCGGTCTCGGCTTTGTCATCCTGCCGCTGGCCCTGACCCTGTTCCTGGCCGGTGCCCGTACCGTCCCGGCAGCCGAAGTGGCGTTGCTGTCGCTGGTCGAAACGGTAGTCGGGCCGCTGCTGGTGTGGGCGGTGCTGGGCGACGCACCGACCGCCCGCGCCCTGATCGGCGGCGCCCTGGTGCTGATCGCTGTGGGCGGGAACGCCTTGATGGGCATGATCCGGCGCGACGAGGCCGCCTAACCCCCCTGGCAATTTGCGGCGATATGCTCCACGTTTGAGGGACGCTCTTTTACGGGAACTGGATTTCACGCATGACCGATGTTGCCGCCGACAGCCTGACCCTGCTTTCCGATCTGGTGACTGCCGCGCGCAAGGCCGGGGCCGACGCCGCCGACGCCGTGCTGGTCGATGGGACGTCGGTGTCCGTGGCGTGGCGCCTGGGCGCGTTGGAGAGCCTGGAGCGCAGTGAAGGCGGCGACATTGGGCTGCGGGTTCTGATCGGCACGCGTCAGGCCATGGTGTCGTCGGCCGACCGTGCCCCCGCGGCCCTGGCGGACTTGGTCGAGCGCGCGGTAGCGATGGCCCGCACCGTGCCCGAAGATCCCTTCACCGGCTTGGCTGATCCGTCGGAACTGGCCACTTCCATCCCCGAGATCGACCTGTGCGACCCCGCCGAGCGATCGGCCGAAGACCTCATCGATGCCGCCCGCCGGGCCGAAGATGCCGCCCGCGCCGTGCCCGGCGTCACCAACTCCGAAGGCGCCGAAGCCGGGTGGGGCAAGTCCATGGTCGCCCTGGTCGGCACCAATGGCATGTCCCGCGCCTACTGGATGTCCCATTCGTCGGTGTCGGCCGTCGCCCTGGCCGGTGAAGGCGCCGCCAAGGAGCGCGACTACGACTTTACCAGCGCCGTCTATTGGAGTGATCTGGAAAGCCCCGAGGAAATCGGCCGTCGCGCCGGGGACCGCGCCGTGGCCCGCCTCAACGCCCGCCGTGGGCGCACTGCCCGCCTGCCGGTGGTGTTTGATCCGCGCGTCTCACGCGGCATGATCGGTCACTTCCTGGGCGGCATCAACGGCGCGTCGGTGGCGCGCGGCACCAGCTTCCTGCGCGAGGCCATGGATACCGCGGTGTTCGCCCCGCACGTCACCATCGTCGAGGACCCGCACCGCCCGCGCGGCCTGCGCTCCCGCCCCGTGGACTCCGAGGGCATCGCCACCACCCGCCGCACCCTGATCGATAAGGGCGTGCTGACCACTTGGTTGATGGATCTGCGCAGCGCCCGCCAGCTTGGCCTGCGCAGCACCGGCCATGCCTCGCGCGGGACCAGCAGCCCGCCGTCGCCGTCGGCCAGCAATGTGTGGATGGAACCGGGCGCGCTTAGTCCCCAGGACTTGATGGCCGACATCAAGGAGGGCCTCTACGTCACCGACCTGTTCGGCCAGGGCGTCAACGGCGTGACCGGCGACTATTCGCGCGGCTGCGCCGGGTTCTGGATCGAAAACGGCCGCATTACCCACGCCGTCAACGAAACGACGATCGCTGGCAACCTCAAGACCATGTTCCAAGCCTTGACCCCGGCCAACGACCTCAAGCTGCGTTATGGCACGGATGCCCCGACCGTGCGCATCGATGGGATGACGGTCGCGGGCGGCTAACCGAACAACGCGTCAATGGAGGCCTGATCCATGGTCCCGGCGGAAGCCGCCGGGGCCGCAGCCTTGCGCGTCTTGGCGTGGTCGTATAAGCCAGCCATCTGAAGGGCGCAGTCGGTGTTGGTGAGGATGTTGGCGAACAGGTCCGTCCCGGCGTCCCATTCGCCGATGCGCGCGGTCAGGCTTGAGGCCGCCTCGGTCGCTTCGAACAGGGTGGTGTAGACGACTTCGCGCGCGGCGGAGATGCGGGCAACGGCCTCGGCGGCGGGTGGCGTGCCGCGATAGGCCGACCGGCACAGGGCAATCAAGTCCTCGATCACCTGCGGGCACTCGAACAGCAATTCCAGTACATGGCGCATGTAGAACGTCTGCGCGTCCAGGCCGCCCGCCCCCGGAGCCCGGTAGGTCGATCCGATCCGGCGCGGCGCTCCTTCGACGAATTGCTGCGGGTAAACCTCAACCAATGCGCTGTAGAACGCCGTAAATCGCTTCCGATAGTCCGCGGTAGTTCCCCGCATCATTTATAGCCTCATGCTGTCCCCTGATGACTTGTTAGCACTTGCAGGCCGCCGGTTGCAAAAGCTTCATGCCTCGGAGCAAAGCGGGCGCAGGTTTTGGGAAACGGCGCGGGGACGCCCTGCGTTGGATTGGATGGACCTGCCCCGCCTCAAACAGAGGACTGCGCCGATGAAAAACGTTTCCCTGGCCGTCCTGCTTGCCGGATGCCTCGTCGCCCTGCCCGGTGTCGCGCAGGATGCGTCGCAGGAAGTGGGAATCGCGCCGCAGACCAGCCCCGGCGCCCTTCACAACGGAGCGACCTCCGAAACCAATCGGCAGGCCGACACCATCCTGTGGCACGCCGATGACCTGATCGGCAAAGACATCCGTTCGAACAACGGCGAGGCCGTGGGCAGCATCAAGGACATCGTCATAAACGCCCCGCAGGGGGTCATCCACGTCCTGATCGACGTCGGTGGCGTGCTGGGTGTGGGCGATGACCGAATTGCCATCGGCCTGCATGAACTGGTGCTGACACCCGACGGCACGCTGATCATTGACAGCACACCCGAGCAGGTGGCCGCCCGGCCTCAGTACCGCTTCCCGGAAAGTCCCACCACCGGGGCCATCCGGCCGGGCGCGGAAACCCCCCAGACTGCCGCAGGCATTGGCGGCCCCTCTCAAGGCCCCGAATACATTCCCGGCACCACCCCCGGTCCCGGCGGCGGATCACAGGTGGCCGAGGAGCGCGCCCAGATCCCCGGCGACCGCATGCGCGACACTGCTCTCGGGAAAGTCCTGAGGGGCGGCGGCGTGACCGGCCCGACCAGCACCGAGGCCGATGCGACGTTTGCCCAACGGGATGAATACCTGACGGCGGCCAACCGCCGGCTACAGGATTTCCACCAGCGCATCGAAACGCGGTCCCTGGAGGACAAGACCGCGCAGGCCTTGGCAGACCAGTATAGCGAGGCGGCGGGCCGTTACGAGGCGTTGCAGTCGGCGTCGGAAGAAGCCTGGCCCACGGCGCTCAAGAACTTCCGCATGAGCCTTGCGCGCCTTCAGGACAACTGGCAACAGGCCGAGGGGGTGCCCAGCGACGGCGGCAGCGACCGCCGCCAGAGTGATTAAGGCGTCCTAGGAAACCGCGTCATTGCCGTCTTGGCGGCCTCGTTTCGCTGCGGCGAGGTCCGCGCGGGCCGTACGCAGCAGGTTGATGGCGGCGGCGATCCGGTGCTGGATGGACGATAAGGTTTCGTGCATTTCGGGCGGTAGATCCTCCTGGAGGGCGCGGGACACCGCCGTCGCCAGATCCTCGGTTTCACCAAGGCTGTCTTCGACCAGCATGCGGCGGTGGTCGTTACTGAGCACGTCCCGCACGCGGCGAATCGCTTCCCCAACGACCTCCAGATCGTCATCGGGGTCGCCTGGGAAAACCCCCATTTCGATCATCCGCCGTTCCAGGGTGGCGGCCATGTCCGCCCGCTCGTCGGACTGGGCTTGGAACAGCGCCGACAGGGCCGGGGCGTCGCCTTGCGTCAGCTCCGCAGCTTCGGCCAGGTGCTCGGCGGTGCTCTTGCAACCTACTACGACATCATCAAGGGCGACTTCGGCGTCGCTGCGCAACACGGGCATGGTAGCCGCCTCCTGGGCAGGGGACTGACGCAGAGCCTCACCGCCATCGGCGGGCACGAAGACGGGCAAGGCTCCCGGCAGCACCGTGAACACGGCCGGCGTGCGGGTGGTCAGCTCGCCGTCGGTGTTGACCGGCATGGACCGGCTGGTCCGCACCGTGATTACGCGCCCGCGCAGGTGAACCACCCCCCTCCACGCCGCGTGGCGGCCGGCGCGAAAGGCCGGAAAGTGGAGCAGAATCTGCCAGAATGAGCGCACCTTCAAACTGTAGAGATCAAGCGATCCATCGTCCAGCTTGGCATCTTCCGCCACCGTCATGCCGCCCCCGTAGAAGCGGCCGTTTCCGACGGCAATCTGATAGGACCACACATCCTGCGCGTGCCCGTCGACCTGCATGTGAGCGCGGAACGGGCGGCACCGCCGGATCGCCGTCAGCATTGCAAGGGGATAGCTGAGTACCCCCCAGCGGGCGTTGCGGTCGCGCCGCTGCTGCATGCTGCGCGCAATCTCCACGCTGGCACCCAGACTGGCGACATTGAAAAAATGTTTGCCGTTGACGCACCCCAGGTCGATCGGGCGCGTGTGCCCCCGCGCGATGATGCGGCACGCCTCCACCGGATCGACCGGAATGCCTAGGCCGCGCGCAAGGTCGTTGGCCGTTCCAGTGGGCAGGATGCCGAGCGGCAGCCCGCTGGCCAGTACCGCCTCGATGACGCCGTTGAGGGTGCCGTCACCACCCCCGACGACCACGCGGTCCATTCCGGTGGCATGGGTGGCGATCAAGGCGGGGAGGGCATCGGGCGTGTTGGCCTCGTGGACGAAGACCTCCTGATCACTGGCGCGCAGCACATCGAGAGCAGCGCCGAATTCGGCCTGCCCTCGGGCACTATGGGGATTGATGACGAGGAGCGTCTTGCCGCCGCGCACGGTGGAGGGGCTCACGACGGAGTAGACGTGCCGCTCGGAGGGCGGCCTGTCGAGCGCGCGCCGTCCTCGAAGGCGGCAATTTCGCGCCGCAAGGTATCGCGCATCTCGCGCAGGGTTCCGGCGTCATCGGGGTTGTCGCGCAGTTGCGCCTCCAACCGTTCCAGTTCGCCGCGCGCCGCCAAATAATCCGTGTGGTCCATGGGGGGCCTCCGTCCTGTCACCCACCAACGGATGCCCCAGCGGGGCGGTTGCCCGCCAGGGGCCAGGCTATTCTCCGCAGCGACGGACGGAGGCACACCGCTCCGGGTCGTTGGGAGCGCATTGCTTGACCCATACGCAACCGTCATCCTCGGGCTTGGAGCCGCGCGCGCCGGGGGTGGCCGTTCCCGCCGCGCCCGTCGAGGGTGGTGGCGGCGTGGCGGGCTTGGCCGACGGCTTGCCATCGGCAGCGGGAGCCGGGGCGGGCGTCGTGGGCGCCGTCGCCTTGGCGGCTGGAGGCGGCGAATTTCCAGCCTTTGGCGGCGTGGGCGCAGGCGTCGCGGCAGGAGGCGCTTTGACCGGAGCGGCTTTGACCGGCGGCGGGGCGGCGGGAGCGGCAGGTGCGACCACGGCCGTCGGGTCCGGCGCCTTAACGTCTGGTGCCTTGATCTCGGGCGCTTTGGCGGCTGGCGCGGCCGGTGCGGGCGTCGGCTCCTGCTCGATGGGCGTGGGTTCGGGGCGCGCGGGCGTGGGCGATGCGGACTCGGTCTTGGGTTCGGCAGCCACCGGCGGCGGGGTTGGTGCAGGTGCAGGTGCAGGTGCAGGTGCAGGTGCAGGTGCGGGTGCAGGCGGCGCCGGCGGCTCCACGACCGCTGGTTCGGGCGGCGGGGTGGGCTTGGGCGGCGGCGCGGTGTCCACGGAAGACGCCGGCGTTGGTTCGGTGTCGGCAACTGGAACGGCTTCATCCCCGGTCACTTTCGGGGCCACGACGGCAGCCGGACCGACCGTGGGAGCCGACGCATTGGCAGGCTTGCGGTCACGCACCGCCTCGACCATCGCCGAGCGCCAATCGCGCGCGGCCGGGCTGATGTAAAGCGCCCCGACCACGGCGGACAAAACCAGCACCACGATGACCAATACGGCGGTCAGCCAGGGATGGCGGCGCGGTGGGGCTGGCTGAACGGCAGCGACGTGGCGCGGAATTTGTGGCACCGGACGTGGTGCGGCGCGGGCCGTCTGCACAATCTGCCCGACATCGCTGCGGGCATCGCCGTTGACCACAGGCACCATCCGCCCCTCGACCGAAGCCTCGGGTTCCATGCCCAGTTGTTCGTACTGGACCTCGCCGATGAAATGGCAGCCATCAGTGAAGGTGACGCCGCGTGCCTTGATGATCCCGGCGACGTTGCCCGACACGACCGCGTCGCCGGCCTCGATCGTGGTGCGCAGGCGGCCGTGCGGCCCTACCTTCAGGCGCAGTGCATCGACAACGCCGTCCACTTCGCCCTCGATTTCGAGGTCGCCGGTGGTTTTGATACGGCCAGTCACCTGTAGGTCCGGAGCAAAAAATGATGGCCCCGGACGCGGCGGGCGATGATCGGGCGATGTGGCGCTCTGAGCAGACATCCGTGGGGCGCGGCCTTCCTTCATGTGCGTCGAGTGTATGCTAATTGCGGCAGTAAAGGCTAGAGGCCGTGCACGAGTCGTGCAAAACGGCCGTCGGCGTGGGCCGACGACCGTTTCGATTGGGACTTTTTATCGATGCGGCCCGCGACGGCCCGCGCCGAGTTCGGTTAGTTGGCAGGCTTGCGGAACACCACTTCAACCCGACGATTACGCGGCTCGGCCACGGCGTTGGGGGTTTTGATCTTGAGCTGTTCCTCGCCATAGGCCTCCAGGGCCATGTCGCGCGGCGGGACACCCAGCATCGACAGGGCATCGGCCACCGCTTCTGCGCGGCGCTGGGACAGCAGCATGTTGAGTTGGTCGGCGCCAGTGGTGTCGGTGTGACCCGAAATCACGACGGTAACCGGGGCGGCGCCGCTATACGCGCGCGCGGCGGCGTTCAGCACTTCGCGGGCTGAGGCATCGATGCGCGACGAGGCATTCTCGAAGAACACAATGAACGGACCGCCATCGACCGCAGCCTTGGGAGCCGGCGCCGGGGTCGGCTCCAGAGCGTTCATGGCGCTCTGGTACATGTCATTGCAGAGCGCGAGTTCATCTTCCTTGGTGAATTCTTCGGTCTCTTCGATGATGCAATCGAAGCCAGCCTGAGCACGCGCGGCAAGCGGCGCCGCGCCCGACCGGGCACCGCCATCGAGACGAGTGATCAGGGCGGAGCGGGCAGCACCCAAATTTTCCGCCTCGGCTTCCGTAAGGTCGCGCTCGGCCACCGGCTGCGGCAGCACGGTTTCACCAGCCGCAGCGGCGCGGGCCTTGTTCAGGAAGTACTCGGTGTCGACCCAGTCATAGCGCGCCCGCTCAGTCTTGGCCCGATCGAGATATTCCTTGTGCAGCGCCTCGTTGAAAGCGCCACCCTGAACCGGCAAACCGGCCACCCCTTCGACGTCCCAGCGCGCGGCGCAGGCCGACAGCATTCCGACCGCAGTGGCAGCCAGCAAAACCTTCTTAAGCATTCGGCACGTCCCTCTTTCTGTTCGTGGCCTCCCTCGCCACGGCCCCTTGCAGCACCACCCGCACCGGAAACCGGCGCATCTGCGCCGCCGCTACGGTAAAGGGACTGTGCATTCGCATCAAGCGTACTGTTGCCGATCAGCGACCCAATCGGCGGTTTTGCTCAGGTTGATGCGACGCTAGCCCCCTCCGGTGAGGTCCCCCCACCCGGAAAAATTCACCCGACTCCGGGCAGCACCCATCGCAGCCGCCCCAGGCTGGCTGCGATGGCGTGCCCGACGCGTCAGATCAGACTGATTTCCTCGGCCATCGGGCCTTTTTTGCCCATGCGGGTCGCCAAGCGCACCCGCTGCCCGGATTCCAGTTCCTGAAGGCCGGACCGGTTCAGCGAACCGATGCCGACGAATACGTCCTTGCCACCGCTGTCGGGGGTGACAAAGCCGAAGCCCTTTTCAGCGCTGAAAAACTTCACGACGCCTTCGATGGTCGCGTCCGATTCGGGTTCTGCCGCGCTGGCATCAACCGAGGCGATGGCCGCGACCTGCGGCCCCTTCGGCCCCTCTTCCAGATCGCAGATGATCACAGCGCCCTGGGCAATGTTCTGAAGCCCGTACTGCTGCACCACCGAGATATGGAGGAAAGCGTCTGACGAACCATCCTGCGGGGCGACGAAGCCGAAGCCCTTGGAGGAGTTGAACCACTTAACGGTTGCCGAGATCCCCGTCTGGAGCGGGGCCGACGGCCGGAAGGAGCGGGTGTTCATAGCGGAAAAGGCGCCTTTTACTGGGTAAAAACCAGAATTATGGATACCTGATTCTACCGAGCACTCCAAGGGAAATGACACCGCAAAGGGACGGCCCCGCCATTACTTCGCCCGCCATGTCGGGTCGCTGCACGGGTGTAGCAAGTCACCGCACAGTCTTGCAAAAACACAAGAATTCGGGCGTGGCGCAGAAACCATCCGCAAAGCGCCCATACCGGCGTATTACGCCGTTGGGGGCGGACCTTAAAGCCGGATTCGGTCAAATGAATTCGCCGCCAGGGGCGTGATGGCGGGCGACTCGGCTTCGTCCTCGGCCGCTTCCGGGCTGGCCTCGCCGGCCCACGAGGGTTCGGCCACGCTGCGGCCCTCATGGCGGCGTAGCAAGTCCTCGGATCGGGCGAGGTTCTTTTCGATTACGGTGGTCAGACGTCCTCCGCCGCCGCCGTCACGGTAGGCCGCCATGGCATCGCGGAACGCCACCGAGGCCAGACGCATGGCATCGGGATCGCCGCTATACTTGGCGATCAGGAACAGCGCCGATCCCATGTTGTTGCGGGTGGCCGCATAGAGCAGCGGCGCGGCTTCGGCGGTGCGGACTTCGCATGCCTGCCGGCACACATCGACGGCCTTGCGCAGCGCCTCCATGCTCTTGAAGTGGTCGCCGTAGACCTGCAACACCTGCGCGATGGTGTTCATCAGTTCGGCCCACCGCCAGGGGTCTTCGGCGCGGGTGAAGGTCTGCACGGCGTATTGCAGATGACCGATGGCGTCCTTGAGCGCCTGCTCGTCGCCGGTCGCCTTGTCCAGGCGGAACAGCACGCCGCCCAGACGCGCGTGCAACGCCCCCCAGCCACGCGGGTCGGCATCGCGGGTCAGGGCGGACAGGGCATTTTTGAATGCGCCGATGGCCTCGCGCAGAGGACCCTCCTGGTCCTTGACCGGCAGTCGTTCCGCCTGCGCCTGCGCGACCAGACCCAACGCTTTGTTGAGTTGCGCCCATTGTTCGTGCGCCTCGCGCGGCAGGCTGGCGATGGCTTGGCGGTAGGCATCGGCGGCCCAGCCAAGCGCATCGGCCCGCCCGCTGCCCAACCCCGCTGCGGCGGCGGCATAGCCGAACGCGCCCAGCACCTCCGCCGCTTCGTGCGCGGCCAGGGTCATCGGCGGGGACAGGCCCAAGGTTTTGGCCTGCTCGACCAGCTTGAGCAAGGCTGCAGGCGAGCCTCCCAAGGCTGCAACGGTGACGGCGCGGATCAGCGGGTGCCATTTTTCATCGAAGTCGGCCGGGATGGTCAGCGCGACGTCTTCGGGCGGGCCGAACCCGCCCCGCGCGCCGACCGGATCGGAGGCGGCCGAAAAGCGCAATTCGATCACTCGCCCGGTGGCGTCCTCGCCGCCCCAGATCAGCAGGTCGGCCCCGTCATCGGCCAAAAGCTGGCGCGCCGCCACGCGCGTTGCCCGCAGATCGCGCACGATCAGGCCGTCGTCCACGTCGGGCAGGGCGCCCTTGACGTCGCGCACGGCTACGCGGTCCAAGCCCTGCAATGCCTCGACCAGATAGGGGCGCTGGTCGAATTCGGGATCGAGCGACAACGGCGCGATGGCCACCTCGGCGATCCGGCCCATCGCCACCGGCTGGCTGGTGGTGCCCAGCAATACCTCAAGAATACGCCCTATCAGCGTCTGCGGGGGGCGTGCCCCGGTCAAACCCGGCGGCAGTGCCGGACCGGACCCCGGACCGCCCACGCCGTTCTGGTTCAGTGGTACCAAGGCGGTGCCAGGCGGGGGCGGCGTAGGCCGCAAGGCCGGGGCGGCGAGCGCGGTGATCAACCGCTCGTCGGCGGCGCGCAGGCGGCGGGCCATGCGGGTCATCATCTTGAGGGCGGCAGCCGGTTCGGTTTCCATCAGGCGCAGGAACTGGGCGCGTGGAATGACCTTGACCGTGACGGCGGTCTCGCACCGCGCGGTGATGTTGCGCGGCCCCTTGTCGAGGACGCCGATCTCGCCAAACAGTTCGCCCTTGGTCAGGACCGCGAGCTTGACCACGCCCTGTGGCCCGGACTTGCTCAGTTCCACCTGGCCGGACTGAACGACAAAGGCGGCGTCGCTGTCTTCCCCTTCAAGGAAGATGATCTCGCCGGCCTCGAAGCGCCGTTCTTCGGATTTGCTCACGCTGTCTGCCTTGCCCGCCGCCGCACTCAACCAGCATCCGAGGGGGAGCCGGAGGCCGCGTGGCGAATGGCGCCCTGGTAGACCTGGGCATGCAGATCGCCGCGCTGCACGGTAATGCAGCGATTGCCGTTGTCATCCTCGCCCAGGGTCAGGGTGATGCCGCCGGCTTCGATCTCCTTGGCCACCTGCTCGTCGGGCAGGCTGAGGGCCTTGGCGATGGCAGCGACCAATGCATTGATTTCGTCGTAGTGTTCGCGGCCTTCCGCCATCACCACCTCCATCCGTTCCGCATCCGTGTGCCCCAAACTTTGTGCTATGGCCTATCATGTGCGGCAAGGCAAGCGTCGTATGAGTTTTGTACAGCGTCCGTACCGGCATCGCGGGTCGCGCGTTCCCGCACATGCTCCGTCAACACGTCGATCAACACCCGCACGCGGGCCGGCACGAAGTCGCGGTCGGGCCACACCAAATAGATATCGCGGCCACGAACAGCGCGAGGTCGTCAAACTCACGCCTCGACGCGGGCGATGTCCTCGTTCCAAAGCTCGGGATTGTCGCGGATGAAGTCGGCCATCATGGCCTTGCACTCGGCATCGTCGAGCACCCGTACCGCCGCCCCACGGGCACGCAGGAAGGTTTCGTTGCCGCCAAACGTCTCGGCCTCGCCGATGACCACGCGCCCGACCCCGAACTGAACGATGGTGCCCGCGCACATCATGCACGGGCTGAGCGTCGTGTAGAGCGTCACGTCACGGTACGACGCCTGCCGCCCGGCATCGCGGAAGGCGCTCATTTCCCCGTGCGCGATGGGGTCGCCGTCCTGGATGCGGCGGTTATGGCCGCGCCCGATGACCTTGCCATCGCGCACCAGCACTGCCCCGATGGGGATGCCGCCCTCGGCGAGGCCCTTGTGGGCCTCTGCCACGGCTTCGGCCAGGAAACGGGCGTCATCTTCGTGCTGGGTCATGGTTACAGGTTCCTCAGGACGTTCTCCGCCGAGGATACCGAGAAATCGCCCGGTGCTTCCACAAACAGATGCTCGACCCGGCCGTCGTTGACGACCATGGCGAACCGCTGGGACCGCGTGCCCATGGCGTATTTGGCGCCGTCCATCTCCAGGCCCAGGGCGCGCGTCAGTTCCGCACTGCCATCGGCCAGCATGAGGATGACATCGGCACTGGCGCTGTCCGACCACGCCTTCATGACGAACGGGTCATTGACCGCCAGACAGGCGATGCGGTCGATACCCTTGGCCCGCAGATCACCGGCCTTTTCAATAAAGCCCGGCAGGTGCTTGGCCGTGCAGGTCGGAGTGAACGCCCCTGGTACGGCAAAAATAACGTGGCGGCCCTGCCCGAACAACGTGTCGGTGGAGCCTTCCTTCATCTCGCCGCCTTCGACCGTTTTCAGGGTCATCGACGGCAGCTTGTCGCCGGTCTTGATCGCGCTCATGGGAAATTCCTTCTGTTGGGCGAGGTCAGGTCGCGGGCGACCCGCTCGCCTTGGCCAAGGCTTCCATCACCGCATCAACGCTCAACAGTTCCGGCAAGGGAATGCCGTCCGGCGCCGCCGGGCCATAGACCGCGTTGAACGGAATGCCGTAACGCCCGAAACTCTCCAGATAAGCGGCGATGACCGGATCGGGGTTGGTCCAGTCGGCCTGCATCGCCACCACGCCCGGCGCCCTCAGGGCGTCCAGCACGGTGCCGCGCTCGATGACCGCCATCTTGTTGACCTTGCAGGTGATGCACCAATCGGCGGTGACGTCCACGAACACCACCTTGCCGGTGGCAACCTCGGCCGCCACGGCGTCCTGGCTCCAGGGTTTCCACAAGCCGATCACCGGCACCGTGCCGCCCACCGCCTCGGTCGGGCGCTGGGTCATCGGTGCGGCAAAGGCGGCGGCGACCAGGAACACCACGACCACCGATACCACTGGGCGCAACACCTCGCCCAGCCGCCGCCGCAGAGCCAGCGCGGCCACCACGGCAGCCATCAGCCCGGCGACCAGCGCGGCACCCTCGCTGCCGACCTGAGCCATCAGAACGGCCAGCAACCACAGCGCCGTTCCGGCCAGGGCAAAGCCCAGAATGACTTTCAGCCACAGCATCCAACGCCCTGGGCGGGGCAGCCTCTGCGCCAAAGCGGGGAACGCGGCAATCCCCAGGTAGGGCAGGGCCATGCCGAGGCCCAAGGCGGCAAAGATCAATCCAATCTCCAGCGGCCCGCGCGCCAAAGCGAAACCGACGGCCGTTCCCAGGAAGGGCGCGGAACAGGGCGTTGCCAGCAAGGTCGCAAAAACCCCGGCCGAGAAATGCCCGGCCAAGGTACGCGGCGCGCCAAGGCTGCCGCCCGCCCCGGACAGAAAGCCCGGCATGGGAACCTCGAAAAAGCCCCACAGATTGGCGGCAAACAGGGTCAAAAGGGCGATCATGGCGATCAGGAACAACGGTTGCTGGAACTGGATGCCCCACCCCACCGCCGTTCCGGCCAGTTTCAGTCCGGCCAGGGTGGCGGCCAACACCAGGAACGCCACCACGATGCCCGCCGCCGAGGCCAGGAACGCCGCCCGCACCTCACGCCGTGCGCCCCCGCCGTGGCCAACGAAGCTCATCACCTTGAGCGACAGCACCGGCAGCACGCAGGGCATCAAATTGAGGATAAGGCCACCCAGCACGGCCAGCCCGAGAACCGCCGCCAGTTCCAGACCGTCCGCCTCGGGCACCGGCTGGGCCGCTCTGGCGGCAGGCACGGCGTTGACCTCCACGCCGCGCTCTCCATCGACCACCGTGACGGTCAGCGGAGTGCCGGTGGCGGGGTCGTAGGGAGCCACCAAGCGCATGGTGAAGGTGGCAGCACGCCCCCCGTTGTTCACCTTAATGGCCGGCACGCCGCTGATGACGCCTTTGCCGGCCCCATCCCCCAATGGTCCTTCCACGAACACATCCGGCGCGGCGAGCGGCGGTTCGGCACTGACGTCTACCGACAGAGTGTCGCCTGCCACTGCGACGGCATCCATGGTGATGCCATGGCCGGGCGAGGGCACCTTTGCCTGATACTGCTCGATCAGGTGTGCGAACTCGGACGGTCCGCCGGTCGTCCCGCCACCCGGCAACGTGAGGGAGAGGTTGGCCGTGCCGGGAATGCAGATTTCCGAACAGATGAGGTAATCGACGTAGGCCGCCAGTTGCAGCGTGCGTCCCGGCTCGGTCAGGCGGGCGGTAATGGGCAGCACCACCTGCTTGTCATACCCGGCGGTCTGGATGCCAAACAGCTCGAAACGATGCGGCACCGGCCAGTCGATTTCGGCCCCGGCGAGATTATCCGACCCGGCCCAGTCGATGGATGGCGGGTATCCGGCATCGCCCGGCGAGCGCCAATACACCTTCCATCCCGGCTTGAGATCGAATTGGAGGCCGAGGCGCACACTTTCAGCGTCACCGACCGTGGTGCGCGCCGCAATCAGCCGCACGTCGGCCTGATCACCGCGCACCCATTCCGATGTCCCCGGTTCGCCCAGCGGGTCCAGCGGCGCCCAATCGACCGGCGCCTGTGGGGATGCCTTGACGGGCGGAAAGGCGGTTCCTTGGGCGTGGGCGGCACCGGTTGCTGACAGCAGCAGAACAGCGCCCAAGCACAGGCCACGCAACAGGGTAAGGGACATGGTCATCGTTTTGCGCTTCGGTTCCCTGGCGGCGCCCGACGAAAAGCGGGTCCGAGCCATATGGTATACGGAAGCAGGCTGAGCAAGCCGCGTCAACCTTCATCACCGCGCGGTGGTCGCGGTGGAAGCACGACCGACAGGGTTACCCCTACCGGCCGTGTTGGTCTTCAACTGTTCCCGGAATTACTCGGCCGCCTTGCGCTGAGGCAGGGAGGCCGAGGGTTCGGGCAGGGCACCCTCGCTGACCAGGGCCAGTGTCTTGGCGAGTTCATAGATGCGCTTGCGCACCGCCGGTTCGCCGATCTTGTAATAGGCGCGCACCAGCTCCAGCGTTTCACGCTTGGTCATGGGGTCGCCTTCCTGAGCCTCCGGCTCGGCGACGTCGGACGTGACGTGACGCGGTGACAGGCTGGCAATGTTGTCGCCCATTTCCTCGAAGAAGTAGGATACCGGAACCTCTAGGACCCGGCTGAGATCCCACAAACGCGAGGCGCCGATGCGGTTGGCGCCCCGTTCATATTTCTGAACCTGCTGGAAGGTCAGACCAATGGCCTCGCCAAGTTTCTCCTGGCTGAGGCCCAGCAAGGTTCGCCGCAGACGGACCCGCCCACCGACATGAACATCGACGGGATTGGGCTGGCCAGACGGCATCCGCCCGCGCGAGGAACGGCGTGGGTTCTGGTCGTCTGGCACGGCGCGAGCCACTCCATCCATTGTATCGATTCCCGAGTAGCATTGTTTTTGGTAGACGATAACGGCCATCCCCTTTAGGGGGGCTGGGATGGCCGGGTTTGGGCGCACTTTATTCAGGTCCGTCAGACCTCGTCAATACGACCCAAGACCTGAGTCTGAAAATACCATTCCTACTGGATTCAGACCGAGCCGAAAGAACCAAGTTTCCTGACGGAGCCGCTCTACGCCAGCTGGCATAGTCATTCAAACACATGCGATCGCGAACGGCTCGCCGCAAGCCCTGCCACGACGATTACGAGTGCCATTCCTAAGGGCAGTATATTGCCTGTCCGTGCAAATACGGTGGGTGGCAGGGCGATTGGGAGCAATCCATCGGCCACTCCTGCACGGTCCAGCCCGACCTCGGCTATCATCCGGCCGAAGGGATCGATAATGGCCGAAACTCCGGTATTGGCGACGCGGACCAGCGGCAACCCTTCTTCCACGGCCCGCAAACGTGTTGCCGCGAGGTGCTGATACGGCCCCGAGGATACGCCATACCAGCCGTCATTGGTGACGTTGAGCATCCACGCGGGGCGGCTGGCCGCATCGACCACGGCGCCGGGGAAGATCACCTCGTAGCAAATCAGCGGGCTGACCGGCGGCAATCCGGGCAGGGCGAGCGTGGACGGCCCGGTTCCGGGCGAGAAGTCGGTCGATCCCGGCGTGATCTTGTCGATGGGCAAGATGCCGCGCAACGGAACGTACTCCCCGAACGGCACCAGATGGAACTTGTCGAACGACCCCCGCAAGGTTCCGGCGGCATCAATCGCCACCATGCTGTTCCACGCCTGATAGGGGGCTTGGCCCGGCGGGGTGATGCGCACCACCCCGGTCAGCACGGCGGCATCCGGCCCACTGCCCCCGGCCAGGGCCTGCGCAACCACGGCGCGCACATTATCCTGCGTGCCGTCGAGGGCAAACGGCACCGCCGTCTCGCCCCAGATGACGTGGGTCGGCGGCAAACCGTCCTCGGTCGGCAGGCGGCTCATGTCGATGTGGCGGTGCAGATTTTCGATCCGCCGTTCGGGACTCCATTTCAAAGCCTGCGGGATGTTGGGCTGCACCAGACGCAGGCGCACGCCGTCCACCACGTCCACCGGCCCCTCGGGCAGGCGCAGCACGCCACCCACCGCCACCACGCCAAGCAGTCCGAGCGCCGCCACCGGCGCCCGCCAGTCGCGCGGCTCCCATCCCAGCGTCGCCGGCATGGCCGCCACCGTCACGGTCAGCAGGCTCAGGCCGAGCACGCCCACCCACGCCGCCGCCTGCACCACCGGCTCCACCGGCATCCAGACGGTGCCGATCAGGTTCCACGGAAAGCCGGTGAGCGCCCACCCACGCAGTTCCTCGGCCAGGGTCCATGCTCCGGCAAAGACCACGACGCGTGGCCAGCCGCGCCGGGGGGCCAGCCAGTGCACGGCCAGCGTGACAAGCCCGATATAGGCGGCCAGCACGGCGCTGAGGCCGCCAACCGCAAAAGGGATCATCCAGCCAAAACGCGCCGCGTCGATCAGCAGCGCGTTGGCAATCCAGTAGAGCCCGGCCACGAAGAACCCCAGGCCGAACGCCCACCCCACCGCAAACGCCGCGCGCCGCCCGCTCACGCCGTCCAGCAGCCACAACAGCGCCGGCAGCGTGACGAACAGGACCGGCACGGCATGAACCGGCGGCAGGGCGAGGACTGACACCGCACCCGCCAGGCAGGCCACGGCAATGCGCCGCCAGCCGGTCAGCGCGGACAGGCGGGCGGCAAAGGCAGGAACCATAGGCTATACCTCGGAGGTTTCGGGCGTCCGCTCGGGCGGTAGGTTGTGCACCCTCAGGCGGCGAATACGGCGTGGGTCGGCATCCAATACCTCGAACTGAAGGCCCGAGGAATGCTCGATCAATTCCCCCCGCAGGGGCACCCGGCCAGCCACTCGGAACACCAGACCGCCCAGGGTGTCGGTATCCTCTTTCTCCTCGTCGGAGAAGGTGATGGTGAAGCGATCCTCGAAATCTTCGAGCAGCACGCGGGCATCCGCCGCCAGGGTGCCGTCGCCGTCAAAGGCCATCTCGGGATCGCTGTTGACCTCGTGTTCGTCCTCGATCTCGCCGACGATCTGTTCGACCAAATCCTCGATCGTCACCAGACCGTCTATGCCGCCGTACTCATCGACCACCAGCGCCATGTGGGTGCGCTTTAGCCGCATTTCGAGCAGCAAATCCAGCACCCGGATGGTCGGAGAGACGAACGCCACGCGGCGCACCAGATGCTGGAGGCCGCCCGTGCGGCTCTTGGCGCTGACCGGCAGGAGGTCCTTGATGTGGACCATGCCGATCACGTCGTCGAGGGTTTCGCGGTACACCGGCAACCTCGAATGCCCGCAGGACGCCACCTGTTCGGCCACTTCGCACAGGGTCGTCTCGACCTCGGCGGCGGTAATATCTGCCCGCGGCACCATCACGTCATAGGCTGTGACGTCACGCAGATGCAGGATATTGCCCAGCAGGATGCGTTCGTGAGAGGTGATGGAGGCCTCGTTGTCGGCGTCCTCCATCAACTCTTCCAGGGCGTCACGGACAGGATCGTCACTGCGGCGGCTGACCGGCAATAGCCGGCGAAGCATGGCAATGACGGAGTTACCCTCGTCCGCCCCGTTTTCCCGAGACCGCCTGGTCTCCGCCCCGTTCTCACGGGGCCGTCTACTCGAAGTGTCGTCGTTCATTTCTCGTCCACTGCGGCCCTGCGGATACCATCCGGCCCCGCATATGGGTCATCAATCCCCAGTCCTGCAAGCACCTCTGTTTCGAGGCCTTCCATGTCCTCGGCATCCGAATCGTCGAGGTGATCATACCCCACCAGATGCAGAACGCCATGCACCAACAAGTGACAGACGTGCGCCTTCAGATCCGTACCCGCTTCGGTGGCTTCGTCGGCGGTGGTTTCAAACGCGACAATGACATCGCCCAACGTTTCCGGCACGCCGGCGGGCGGCGGCGGAGCGCCTGATTCCCGGACAGCGAACGACAGCACGTTGGTCGGCGCGTCCTTGCCCCGCCATTCGCGGTTTAGCGCCTGCACGGCGGCGTCCGAGGTCAGCACCACCGACACTTCCAGCGGCCCCTCGTCCTCCTCCGCTCCGGCCAGAGCGGCATTGACCGCCACCGTCACCAGTTCGTCGAGGCCCGGAAGCGCGGCCCGCCAGCGGTCGTCCTCGACCGCAATATCCACGTCTACCGCGACGCTCATTCTTCCCCCTTGGCCCGGCTGTCCGCCTTGTCGTAGGCGTGGACGATGCGCGTCACCAGATCATGGCGCAGCACGTCCGAGCGGCTGAACGTCACGAACCCGACCCCGCGTACCCCGGCGAGCACCTCAGCCGCGTCGCGCAGGCCGGACTTGGCGCCCATCGGCAGATCGACCTGACTGAGATCGCCCGTCACCACCATGCGCGAGTTTTCGCCCAGACGGGTGAGGAACATCTTCATCTGGGTCGGCGTGGTGTTCTGTGCCTCGTCCAGGATGACAAAGGCGTTGGACAACGTCCGCCCGCGCATGAAGGCCAGCGGCGCGACCTCGATCTCGCCGCTTTCCATGGCCTTGGCGACCGTATCGCCGGGCAGCATGTCATAGAGCGCGTCGTACAACGGCCGCAGGTAGGGATCGACCTTTTCGCGCAGATCGCCGGGTAGAAAGCCCAGCCGTTCCCCGGCCTCGACCGCCGGGCGCGACAGGATGATGCGGTCGACCTGCCCGCTGATCTTCATGGTCACGGCCTGGGCGACCGCCATATAGGTTTTGCCGGTGCCCGCCGGGCCAAGGCCGAATACCAGTTCGCTCGACCGCATGGCGCGGATGTAGTCGGCCTGGGTCGGCGTGCGCGGCACGATGGAGCGTTTGCGCGTGCGGATGGTCAGGTCTTCCATCCCGCCGCCGTCGTCGCTTCCAGCAGTGCCGGTGGCTGGCTCGGGCGGCAACATGCGCACGGCGGCATCGACCTCGCCTTGGTCGATGTCGGCCCCGGCGCGGGCGCGCTGATAGAGCGATTCAAGGACCGACCGGGCCGCCGCCACGCCGCGTTCCTGACCCTCGATAACGACCTCGTTGCCGACTGTGGCGAGGCTGACCCCCAGAGTTCCCTCCAGGCGTTCCAGATTGGTGTTGTGCGGCCCGAAAACCACCGGAGCCAGCGCGTTGTCGTCCAGAGTCAGGGCAATACGAATGGCCAAGCCCTCCAGTTATTCGGCCGCAGCCGAAGCATCTGCCAGAACGCCGCTCAGGCTGCTTCCCGTGGCGCTCTTGATGCGCAGGCGCACCACCTGACCATACAACGCTTGGGCGGCATCGACGT
This sequence comes from Rhodospirillaceae bacterium, assembly GCA_041676205.1. Lineage (GTDB taxonomy): Bacteria > Pseudomonadota > Alphaproteobacteria > Rhodospirillales > Rhodospirillaceae > Cauispirillum. The sequence goes on from JBAYSM010000010.1 coordinate 32,406, forward strand.
GCACCGGCTGCATGTACGGGCTGCGGCCGAGCATCTGCCCGTCGTGACGGCCGGGGCGGTCGAGCAGAACGTCCATCTCGCGCCCGACGCAAGACTCGTTGAACGCCGCCTGCTGGTCCAGCAAAAGGGCCTGGAGCGCGGCGAGGCGTTCGGACTTCACGGCCTCGGGCACCTGGGTTTCCATGGCCGCTGCCGGAGTGCCGGGGCGCGGGCTGTACTTGAAGGAGTACGCCTGGATGAACCCGACCCGGCGCACCAGATCCAGCGTGGCCTCGAAATCGGCATCGGTTTCGCCGGGGAAACCGACTATGAAGTCCGACGATAGGGCGATATCGGGGTTGGCGGCGCGCAGACGGGCCACCAAAGCCTCGTACTCGGCGGCGGTGTGGCCCCGGTTCATGGCGCGCAGGATGCGGTCCGACCCCGATTGCACCGGCAGATGGATGAACGGCATCATCTGCGGCAGGTCGCGGTGCGCGGCGATCAACGCGTCGTCCAGGTCGCGCGGGTGCGACGTGGTGTAGCGGATGCGGTCCAGTCCCTCGATGGCGGCCAGTTCCCGGCACAACCGGCCGAGGCCCCATTCAGTCCCGCCGTCTGGTGCTGCGCCATGGTAGGCGTTGACGTTCTGGCCGAGCAGGGTCATTTCCCGCACGCCCAGGGCAACCAACTGGCGGGCTTCCTCGATCACCTTGGCGACTGGGCGGGAGTACTCGGCGCCACGGGTGTAAGGCACCACGCAGAAGGTGCAGAACTTGTCGCAGCCCTCCTGCACCGACAGGAACGCCGTCGAGCCTTCGGCGGTCGGCGCGGGCAGGTGGTCGAACTTGGCGTCGGCCGGGAAGTCGGTATCGAGGATGCCGACGCCGGGACCGCCCGCTTCGGCAGCGGCGCGTTCGGCGCGGGCCACCATCTCGGGCAGGCGGTGATAGGTCTGCGGGCCGAGCACGATGTCCACATAGGGCGCGCGCTCCAGAATGAACGCGCCCTCGGCCTGGGCCACGCATCCGGCCACGGCCAGGATCATGTCGCCGCCCTCGGCCCGGCGGGCGTCTTTCAGCAGGCGCAGGCGGCCCAGTTCAGAGAACACCTTCTCCGACGCCCTTTCCCGGATGTGACAGGTGTTGATGACCACCATGTCCGCACCCTCGGGCGTCTCGATGGCCTCATAGCCCAGCGGGGCCAGCACGTCGGTCATGCGGCCGCTGTCATACACGTTCATCTGGCACCCGTAGGTGCGGATAAATAGCTTCTTTTTCAAACCGGGGGCTTTCGCTGCAACCAACGCCAACGGCCGGGGCGCGTGCCCCGGTCCTGATCTGTGGGGGGAACGTAGCAAGCGGCGGCCGAGAGTCAAGGAGGAGGGGGAACTCCTGCTTCAGGCCGCCGCCTCCGCAGGCGCCTCCACCGGCACGGTCGCCGGCGGCTCCAACTCCAGGCGTCCCGAGGTGGCGCGGTTGACGGCGGCACGGATTTCGGTTTCGCAGTGGCGGGCCAGGGCCTTGCGATTGCCGAAGGCCTCGACCGTTACGGGGGGCAGGAATTCGACGTCCACCGTGAACGGCCCGGCTCTGAGCAAGTCCCACAGGTGCGGCACAAGTTCCATATCGCCGTACCACGCATAAGTCGGACGCCCTGCAAAGCCCATCGGCAGGCCGCCGCGCAAGGTGTAGGTGATCGCCATCGGCTGAACCGCCGGATAGCGTCCATCAACCGGCTTTTCCGCCGTATTGAACAGCGGCGTGCGGAATGGCAGGACGCGGTTGCCGTCCGACGAGGTGCCTTCGGGGAACAGGATCAGCGGCTCTCCGACACGCAGGCGTTCTGCGATCTCGTCGCGCTGACGGGCGGTGGAGGACGCCTTGCGATCGACGAACACCGTGCGCGCGATGATCGCCAGGAACCCGATGCCGGGCCACGACCGCACTTCGGCCTTGGACACAAAGCAACCGGGAATCATCCCGCCCAGGGTCGCAATATCGACATAGGACGCGTGATTGGACACCAGCAGCAGCGGGCGGTCCGTGGTCAGGCTGCCGCGTACTTCCAGGCGCGCCCTGAGGACGAAGCGCCGGACCACCGTCCAGTACAGCATCGCAATACGCCGGTAATAGAGGCGCAGGGCCAGCGCCACCAGATAGGGCGGCAGCAGGGCCAGCGTCCAGGCCACGAACAGCGCCAGACGCAACGCGGCGGAGAGGGATGCCATGGTTCCTGTCCCCGTCAGCGCGCGGTGCGGTCGTAGTGCTTGAAGTACTTGTCGGCAATGCGGTCGGTCTTGACGATGACGCAGACGTCAGTGGTGTTGAACTGGTGGTCGATCACAGCGCCCTCGCCCACGAACCCACCCACCCGCAGGTAGCCCTTGACCAGCGGCGGCACCGACGCCAGCCCCCGGAGGGGGTGGATGTCCTCGGGCGCCATCAGGTCCATGGAGATATAGCGGTCGGCCACGGCGCGCGGCCGCAACTCGGGTGGTGCCAAATGGTTGTGATGCAGGTAGGCCAGTGGCAGGGCCAGTTTGGCCGGATCGGTGCCGTGCAGGCTGGCGCAGCCGAACATCACGTCAATGCCATGGTGGAACACGTAGGCGGCGATCCCGCGCCACAGCAATTGCATGGTGTTCTTGGTGCGGAATGCCGCATCGACGCACGAGCGGCCCAGTTCCAGCACCTCACCCGAGAAATTCATCATGGTGGAGATGTCATATTCGGCCGCGGTGTAGAACCCGCCGACCTGATCGGCATGGCTGCGCCGCATCAGGCGGTAGGTCCCGACCACGCCCGCAGCACCCCGTCCGCGCGCACGGTCGATCACCAGCAGGTGGTCGCATACCGCGTCATAGGCATCGAAGTCGCGCCGCACGGCCAGCATCTCGGGCGTGGGCTGGGCGCCCATTTCTTCATAGAACACGCGGTACCGCAATTCCTGCGCCGCCCGGACCTCCGCCTCGGTGGCGGCCAGTCGAATTTCGTGGTCGCCCTGCGCTAGGGCCTCCAACACTGCCATATTCATTCCTTCCCCCTCCTCGCTCGCACGGCGGCACAGTCCTGGAAGGTCCAGGCGCGGCGAGGATACCAGTACGGAGCGTATTTTCTCAGATCGCGCGGCGTTCTGCAAAAAATCTTCACGGAATTGCAACGGGGGGAAACATTTGGCAGGCGGCGCGGCTTTACCTACTCGTCGTTATCCGTCGGCACGCCATACAGTTCCAGCCGATGCCCGACCAGCCGGTAGCCGTACTTGGCGGCAATGCGCTGCTGGATTTCCTCGATTTCAGTGCTGTGGAACTCGATCACCCGGCCGGATTTCATGTCGATCAGGTGGTCGTGATGTTCCTCGGACACTTCCTCATAACGCGCCCGGCCATCGCCGAAGTCGTGGCGGGCCAGAATGTTGGCCTCCTCCAGCAGGCGGACGGTGCGGTAAACCGTGGCGATCGAAATGCGCGGATCGACCGCCGTGGCGCGGCGGTAGACTTCCTCGACGTCGGGATGGTCCTTGGCGTCGGACATCACGCGGGCGATCACCCGGCGCTGTTCCGTCATCTTCATGCCCTGCTCGATGCACAGCTGCTCGATGCTGGACGGTGCGGGATGGCCCTTTTCCATCGACGTTATCCTATTCCAGCCCCATGCCCTGGGGACACATTCGGTCACTCCTGGCACCATGCCACGCCAGGGCGGCTGCGGCAATCGGTCAACGGATGCGTCATCCCGTTATAATGACCCATTTCCCATAAGCAAAGCGCCGCGGACGAGCCGCGGCGCTTGCTTTGGTCCCAACGCTTTCGGCCTATGGCTTAAGCGGTCTTCTGCGGCCGGCGGCGCGCCTTGGTGCCCAGGCCGATCTTCTTGGCCAGGTTGGAGCGGTGCGCGGCGTAGTTGGGGGCGACCATCGGGTAATCCGCCGCCAGACCCCAACGCTCGCGGTATTCCTCGGGAGTCATGTTGTAGGCGGTCTTGAGATGCCGCTTGAGCATCTTGAGTTTCTTGCCGTCTTCGAGGCAGATGATGTAATCCGGGGTCACGGACTTCTTCACCGGAACGGCGGGGATGGGACGCTCG
>JBAYSM010000011.1:0-35850 GCA_041676205.1 Rhodospirillaceae bacterium
AGTGTTCCCGCTCGACAACGTTCTGGACCTGTCGGGACTCTCGCCGCCCGAGGCCGGGCGGGCGATCTTTCGGGCCAACGTCGCCCTGATGCGCGCCGCCGATGCGGTGATTGCCAACCTGACGCCCTTTCGCGGGCCGGGCTGCGACCCCGGCACGGCGTTCGAGGTCGGCTTCATGCACGCATTGGGCAAGCCGGTGTTCGCCTATGCCAACACCATGCAGGACCACGCCGCCCGCGTCGCGGCGTTCTGTGGGGCGATGCGCAGCGCCGATGGGCGGCTGATTGATCCCGAGGGGCTGGAGGTCGAGGACTTCGGGCTGATCGACAACCTCATGCTCGACGGCGCGGCGCTGGACGGCGGCGGGTTCCTGACCGGCGATGTTCCGGTCGCGCACCGCCTGACCGACCTGTCGGTGTTCACGCGGTCGGTGATCGCGGCGGCAGCGGGAACCAAATCCTGTGCGCCGTGACGGCGCACAGTGCCAGACCTATTCGAAGACGACCGGCGTGATCCGCTGACCTGTTCCCTTTGCCGGGAAATCGGATAGTCTGTGGCCCATGCGCCCGATCCGCCTTCTCTCGGCCCTTGTGATGGCCGCCACTTTCCCCGCCGTGGCCCAGCCCGCGCCGGGGGAACGCTATTACCTCAACGTTCCCGCATCCTGGCAGGAGACAGCCCGCCAGGATGTCCAAGGGGCGGAGGTCGTCGCCTACGTTCCCCCCGGCCAGACCGTCGAGGCCTGGACCGACATGCTGACGGTGCAGGTCTTTCCCGACATGACGGCGCTGCCTGCGTCCGCCTTCTACGACCGCACGCGGCGCAACTACCAGGAAATCTGCGCCAATGCGCGGGCCGGGACCATGCAGACCGGACTGAGCAACGATTATCCGTCGGCGTTCTGGGTTCTCGGCTGCGGGCAGCACGGCCAGACCGGGGTGGGCGAGACATCGTTCGTGCGGCTTATCCAGGGCAATCACGCCCTGTACCTCGTGCAGCGCACGTGGCGGACGCAACCCTACGCCGCCGACCAGACGCCGCCCGTCTCGCCCGAGGCCCAGCAGGAGGCCATGGCGGTGTTGGCCAGCTTCGGGGTCTGCGATCCAACCACGCCCGGCCACCCCTGCCCGGCCACTGCCCCACAGCGATGATCCGGCACCTGTGCCGAGATTGCCTCCACGGGTGGAGCGGGCCCGCGCCGCGCTGCCCCAACTGCGGGGTCCGTCGCGTGCTGAGTCATCCCGAACTGTATGACCTCGCCATCGCCCATATCGACTGCGACAGCTTTTATGCTGCCATTGAGAAGCGCGACGCGCCAGAGTTGCTCGACAAGCCCCTGCTGATCGGCGGCACCAGCCCGCGCGGCGTGGTCGCCACGGCGTGCTATATCGCACGGCGCTACGGCTGCCGGTCGGCCATGCCGATGTACAAGGCCCGCGCGTTGTGCCCCCACGCCGTCGTGGTCCGCCCCGATCATGCCAAGTACAAGCGCGTCTCGGCCGATATCCACGCCATTTTCGGGGCCTACACCAGCCTGATAGAGCCGATTGCCCTGGACGAGGCGTACCTCGATCTGGCCCATCTGGACGACATTCCAACTGCCCTGGCCGACATCGCGTTGCGCATCGAGCAGGAAGTCGGCATCACCGTGTCAGTTGGTCTCAGCTACAACAAGTTCCTGGCCAAGATCGCCAGCGACCTCGACAAGCCGCGCGGCTTTGCCGTGATTGGCCGGGGCGAGGCCGTGGCGTTCCTCGCGCCGCGCCCGGTGCGGACCATCCACGGGGTCGGCCCGGTTCTGGAAAAACGCATGATCGCCGACGGATTTGCCACCATCGGCGATCTTCAGCGGGCCACCGAGGCGGACCTCAAGGCCCGCTACGGCGCCCATGGCCGCCATCTGTGGCATCTGGCGCGCGGCCAGGACAACCGCGCCGTCACCCCCGACCGCGAGGCCAAGTCGATCTCCTCGGAAACCACCTTTGCCAAGGACTTGACGCAGGCCGACGATCTGATGGAGGCCCTGGCGCCGCTGGCCGCCAAGGTGGCCGACTGGCTGAGGCGGGCCGACCTGGCTGGGATCGGCGTGTCGGTAAAGCTCAAGACCACCGATTTCCGCATTCTGACGCGCCACGCCCGCCTGCCGGCGCCAACCCAACGGGCCGATGTGCTGCTGCGCGCCGCCGAACCGCTAGTTCGGGCCGAAACGGACGGGCGGCCGTTCCGGCTGGTCGGGATAGGCGCCGATCCCCTCACGGCGGGCCAGCATGCCGACCCGCCGGATTTGTTTTCGGTGTAGGGGTCTTGAAGTGGTTTGCTTATTAACTGAACGCCCAGCGGGTCGGCGTCCGCTTTAAGGAAGTGAAGCGGGGAATCACAGAGCGCACAGAGGAAGGCACAGAGGGCACAGAGAGTGCGGGGCCATGGCGCCGCAGGCGATTAAATCCCGGCTGGGACTAATGCGCTGCGCGCGGCACCTGCACCGAAATCTCGGTGCCTTCTCTGTGTCCTCTGTGACCTCTATGGTCAATCCCTTTACTTCATTGCGCCACTGTTACGCCGGTTGCCCGGCCGGCGGAGCTTGCTCCAGGAAGAAGCGCAGCATTTCCCGCGTGGCGTCCGGCCCGCGCGGGTCGGTGTAGGACCCGGTCGGGCTTCCTCCGGCCCAGGCGTGCCCGGCCCCGTGGATGGTCCAGTGCTCGACCACCGGACGGCCCGAGGGATCGGCGTGTACCGTGCGGCTGAAGGCATGGCCGCCCGAGGACTGGCCGCGTTCGGTGTTGGTCTTCAGGCCTCTGGCGGGAGCCGTGACCTGGGCGACGACGGCCTCTGCGTTGCTCGGGTGCACGGTGGAGTCGCGGTCGCCGTGGAATACGATGGTCGGAACCACGCGCGGACTGGGACCGCTGCCCGCCGCCCCTGACCGCATGGCGGCAAAGGCTGACGGGATATCACGGGCGGCACCGCGCGGCAGGCCCGAATGCACCCCCACCCCGGCGTAAAGATCGGGATAGGCCGCCCCCATGATCGCCGCCGCCGCCCCCCCGGCGGACAAACCGGCGATGTAGACCCGGCCCGGATCCACCGGATGATCATCCATGATCTGACGGGTGATCCCGGCAAGGATCGAGGGTTCGCCGTGGTCGCGCCGCTGGTCATCGGGGCTGAACCAGTTCCAGCACTTGTTGGCATTGGCCGACTGCGGCTGGGCCGGATAGGCGACCAGACAGCCCGGTTCCTCGGCCAGTTCGTTCATGCGGGTTCCGGCCGCGAAGTCATCGGGCGACTGGGTGCAGCCGTGCAGCATGACAACCAGGGGCAAAGGCCCCTCCGGGCGCTTGGCAGGCGTATAGAGCTTGTAGGACCGCGTCCCGGCGGCGTTGCTGTAGGACGCCGTGACAAAGGACGCCCCCTCGGGCACCGGAACCTCGACACCGGCGGAGCGGCCCGGTTTGACCTTCGCGGCAAGGCGCCGCAGGGTTTCGCCCAGGCCGGCGCGGGGTTGGGCCTTGGGCTGGGGAGGGGTGTCTACGGTGGTGAACTCGGCATCAATTGTCTTGGGCGAGGTTGATTCGGCAGCAGGCTTTCCGCCGCCCAGCAGGCGCTGGATGAGGGCGGTGGCCTCGGTCAGCTTGCCGCTCTTGGTCAGGCGGGTGACTTCGCTCATATCGGGCAATTGAAAACTCATGGCGATGCTTTCAAGGCGCGGCAACAGGCCAGCTCACCTCGGGATGAGGTGCGGTCCGTTGTCGGGGTTCGATCATCGGCTTTGGGTTACTGCATACGGTCTGCCAGGGCTTCCTTGACGGCGGGGCTGGCTTGCAACGCCCCCAGGACGTTCAACGAGGCAATCGTGGCGCGGGCCAGGTCTGGGCTGACGTCATCGGCGATGGTGGCCAGTCCCAGGACCCGGATGTCGAGCATTTCCCCGGCATCCCGGAGGATTTCAAGATCGGCGCGGCTGAAGTGCCGGACCCCCAGATCGACGCTCTTGCGCGTCACCGCATGGCGCACGACGTCGCCGTGCCGCTCGATCTGGCTGCGTATGGCAGTTCGGATGAAGTCGGAGCGGTTGGAGTAGAACCCCTCCTGAACCAGCAGGTCGATATGCCCGAGGTCGATGAACCCGAGATTGATCGTGATCTTCTCGCTGTCCGCGCCCTTGGGCCTGCTCTCCCGCGCCATCCATTTCCATCCGCTGACCATCCACGTGGATGGTAAATGGGGCGTCTCGGTTCTGGATCAAGGGCTGGGTGCAACCTTTTTGAACCACAGAGACAGGCGCAACTGTCTGCCCAACGCTTCTCTTTTAGGCGTCTTCGGGCGGTTTGAGCCGATAGAAGCCGCGATAGTAATTGGCCTCGCTCATCGCGCAGCCGATTAAAACCACGCCCATGGCCAATCCGCCCGCCACACCAGCACCAACCAGCAGGGCCAGCGACAGCACGGCGGACCCGGCGCCGACCGTCGCATTGATCAAGGACTCTGGATAGCGCTCGGTGTTTTTGCCGACCGTTGTCATGAATACCTCCGTCCCGGCGCAGGGTCGCGGCGCGACCGTCGCTTAGGGAACAAGGCAGTCCCGGAGGACGTTGCATTTCCCCTCCCAAAGCGGATTCGTCCGATCGGCAGTTGACCTTCCGCGTGTTCTTTGCGGTAGTGTCTGTGATCAACTTCAGGTGCATCCGTGCAGCAGAGAACCTGGATCGCAGCGTTCGGTCTTTTCACAACCTTCAGCGTGGGCGTGTGGCTTGCCGAAGTGCGTCACGAGCGATCCCTGGAGGAACGCGCCGTCGCGGCGGGCACGGCGGCGACCACACGGCTGCTCAAGGAACATGCGGCACGCGCCCTGGGGGCCGGCGACATCATTCTGTCGGTCATGTTGGACATGGCCCAGAGTGGCGATCTTGCGCCCGCCAATCGTCAGGACACCTTCCACCGGCTGGCGGCCATCGTCGCGCGCAGTCCGCAGATCGGCGCGGGGTGGTTTCTCGACGACCAGGGCACCACGGTCGTCGACACCTGGGAACATCCGTCACAACCCGGCAACTACGCCTTTCGCGACTATTTCAAGGTTCATCGGGGCGGTCAAAACGACCTGTACATCGGTCCGGCCGAAATGGGCAGCGCCAACAAGCGGCCTCGCTTCACCCTCAGCCGCCCGATTTTGAGCGGCGGCACCTTCGCCGGTGTCGCCGTGGTCAACGTCAGTGCCGACTACTTCACCACGTTCTACGAAAACAGCAGCCTCGGCCCCGGTTCGGCCATTCACCTGCTGACCATGGACGGACACACACTGGCAAGCTGGAGCGATGGCACTGCGAAGCCGCCGGAAGATATTGCCGAGGCATTGAGGACGGTGGCGGGCAGCACCTCTGGCTCGCTGACCATCGGCACCGGCAAGGATCTGACGCTGGTCAGTTTCGGACGCGTCGAAGATCATCCCGTCATGGTCGTGACGGCGCGCCCGCTATATCCGGCGCTGGACGCATGGCGGAACCGCATGCTGTCAACGGGAACTCTGGTCGGCGCGGCGCTGATTGGCTTTTCCTTGCTGATGATCATGGGCGTGCGGTCGGGGCGCCGGGAGCGTCTGGCGCTGGCCGAATTGCAGCAGGCCCGTGCCGATTTGGAACGTCAAGTGGCCGAACGGTCGGCCGAGGCCGAACGCCGCCGGGAAGACCTGCATTTGGTGGCCGACGCTCTGCCGGCCCTGATTTCCTATATCGACAGCGGCGGGCGCTTCCGTTTCGTCAACAAGACCTACAAAACTTGGTTCAACCGTGAGCTGAACGAATTCATTGGGATGCGGCCGGCGGAAGTGGTCGGCAGTGAAGCCTTCGCCCGCGCGCAGCCGCGCCATGCCGCCGCTCAGAACGGGCAGTGGGTGGCCTACGACAGCATCCTGTCCCTGCCGGACGGCACCACCCGCGAGGTCGAGGTACAGTACATCCCGCATACCGGGCCGGACGGGCAAACGGGCGGCTTTTATGCCTTTGCCGTGGACGTCACCGCCCGGCGCGCCGCTGAACGCGCCTTGCGAGACAGCGAGCGGCGGTATCGCCGCCTGTTCGAGGCCATGGACCAGGGGTTTGCCGTCCATAAGATGCTGCCCGATGGTTCCGACTACCGCTTTCTTCAGGTCAATCCGGCGTTCGAACGGCTGACCGGACTGACCAGCGCCGCCGTCATCGGACGCACCGTGCGCGAAGCCATTCCCGGCATGGACGATGCGTTCATTGCGCGCTATGCCGACGTGGTGCGCAACGAGCGGGCGGTGCGCTTCCAGGAATACTTCGCGCCGTTCCACCGCTGGTACGAGACCTATGCTTTCCCCATCGGGGCGGACAGGTTCGCCACGCTGTTTGACGATATCACCGAGCGCAAGCAGGCCGAGGAACGGCAGGTTCTGCTCATGGCGGAGCTCGATCATCGGGTTCGCAACATTCTTGCCTCGGTGCAGTCGATGGTGCTGCTGACCGCGCGCAGCGCCACGACCAAGGAACAGTATGCCGAAATCCTGCGTGGCCGGGTCGCCGCCATGGCCCGCGCCCACGGCCTGCTGACCCAGTGCGGCTGGCGCGGCGCCCGCCTTGACCAGATCGTGCGCGACGAACTGGCACCGTTTGCGGGCCATGCCGGCGGACTGAGTATCAGCGGACCCAGCACCGTCATGCTCAAGCCCAAGGACGCGTTGAACTTCGCCCTGGTCCTGCATGAAATGACCACCAACGCCGCAAAGTACGGCGCGTTGTCGATTCCTGGCGGCCATATCGACGTTCGCTGGACCGACGCGGCGGGAGCACTGTGCCTGACGTGGGAAGAAAGCGGCGGGCCGCCGGTAACACCACCGGAACGTCGGGGCTTCGGGTCGGTGCTGATCGAAAGCGCGCTCGGCGCCGACGGGACGACCCTGGTGGACCTGACATTCCCGCCCGAAGGCGTCCGCTGCACCATCACCCTGCCGCGCCAGCGTCTGCTTGAACCGCGCGATGTCGCAATGGCTGGACAGCCGCCCGGCCTGCCGATGGCGATGCCGCCATCCCTTCAACCCTTCCTCGGGACCGCCCGAATCCTGATCGTCGAGGACGAAGTGCTGGTTGCCATGGAACTTGGCAACGCCCTGCGGCAAAACGGATTTATGATCGTTGGTCCGGCCACCACCTTGCACACCGGCCTGACCATGGCGACGCATGACGACTTTGATGCCGCCGTCCTCGACGTGAACCTCAACAAGGACCAGAGTACCCCCATCGCCGACGCCTTGATCAGGCGCGGGATCCCCTTCCTGTTCGCCAGCGGGTACGACACGTCAACCATCCTGCCGCCCCACCTGCACCACATCCCGTCGCTGCAAAAGCCCGTGGATTCGGCGGAATTGATCGCCCGCCTGCGGGTGATGCTCGCAGAAACGTTGACAGATCCCGTAGCAAAGCCACCATCATAGCGCCATGAGCCAGCCGTCTTCCCTCTCCACGCGCCCTATTTTGAAATGGGCAGGCGGCAAGCAGCAACTGCTGCCCGAGCTGGTTCGGCGCGTGCCGGCGGTCTATGGGCGCTATATCGAACCCTTCATCGGCGGCGGGGCGCTGTTTTTTGCACTGGCCCCGGAATGCGCCGTCATTGCCGACGCCAATCCCGAACTCATCACCCTGTACCGTCAGGTCGCCGACAACGTGGAGGCGGTGATTGCCGCCCTGGCCCCTCTGACGGTGTCCGAGGAGGCGTTCTACGCCGAGCGCGCCTTGCGGTACGAGGACCTTCCCCCGGCGCGAGCGGCGGCGCGGACGCTCTACCTCAACAAGACCTGTTACAACGGGCTGTACCGGGTCAACCGCCACGGCGGGTTCAACGTGCCGTTCGGCCGCCATGCCAGCCCGCCCAAGGTCTGCGACCCGGAGCGCCTGCGGGCGGCGGCGCGGGTGCTGGCGCGGGCCGAGATCCTGTGCGGCGACTATCGCATGGTGCTCGACCGCTGCGCCCGGCGCGGGGATTTCGTGTTCCTGGACCCGCCCTATCTGCCGGTCGGACGCCATGCCGATTTCAAACGCTATACCGCCGTGCAGTTCCGCGAGGCCGATCACGAGGACATGGCCCCGGTGGTCGAGGATCTGGCCCGGCGCGGCTGCCATGTGGTGCTGACCAACGCCAATCATCCGCGCCTGCACGCCCTCTATGCCGCCCATGACGTCGCCGTGGTCGCCACCCGCCGCCACGTCAACAGCAAGGCCGACGGGCGGCGCGGCGAGGACGCCATTGTCACGGTCGCGCCGCTGGCCGAGGCGGCGGCGTGACCTTTCACCGCGCCCATCCCTATCCACCGACCCGCTACATGGGGTCCAAGGAATCCTTGCTCGGGGCGTTGTGGGACGCCATCGGGGGCCTGCCCGGAACGTCGGTGCTCGACCTGTTCAGTGGGTCGGGCGTGGTGGCGCACATGCTGAAGGGCCACGGGCGGCCGGTGCTGACCAATGATTACATGGCCATGAGCGCGACGTTTGCCCGCGCCATGGTCGAGAACGACAGCGCGACCCTGACCCCTGATTCGTTGGAGGCGTTGCTGGCGCCCGCCGCCGACAGCGATGGTTTCGTTACCGGAACATTTGCCGGACTGTATTACAGCGATGCTGACAACCGCCTGATCGACGCCGTGCGGGCCAACCTCAAGCGCCTGGACGACCCGGCCTTGCGCGCCGTGGGCATGAGCGCGCTCCTCCGCGCCTGCCTCAAGAAACGGCCGCGCGGCATCTTTACCTACACCGGGATGCGCTACGACGATGGGCGGCGCGACCTGCGCCTGGATCTGGCCGACCACATCCGCGAGCAGGCCGCTCTGGTCAACCGCGCGGTGTTCGCCTCCGGCCAGCCCTGCGCGGCGCACTGGGGCGACGCCATGGCGTGCGATCTCGCGGCCGACATTGTCTACATCGACCCGCCGTACTTCAGCCCGTTGTCGGACAACGAATACGTCCGCCGCTATCACTTCCTGGAGGGGCTGGCGCGCGACTGGCAGGGCGTGGACATCCAGGCCCACACCAAGACCCGCAAGTTCGCCTCCTACGCCACCCCGTTCCGTAGCGCCGCCGGGGCCTGCGCCGCGTTCGAGGCGCTGTTCCGCCGCCATGCCGACAGCGCCCTGGTGGTGTCCTATGCGTCCAACGCGCTGCCCGACCGCGACACCCTGGCGGGCCTGCTGCGCGCGGTCAAAAAGCATGTCGAGGTGGTGGAAGTCGATCACCGCTACAGCGTCGGCACGCAAAAAGCCGGGCAAAAGAACGCTGTACGGGAGTATCTGTTCCTGGGTTGGTGAATTGTGACATTTTGGGCGGTCAAATTGCATTTTGGCCGAACTGATATATGCTTTGGCCTCGCCTTTTCGCCGCGTGGTGCGGTGGGAATGCGATCCCGGAGTCTTAGGTCCATGGAAATGCCCGTCTCGCCGCTTGCCCCCAAAACCGAACCCGTTCTGCCGCCGCTGGCCGGCGTCCGCCTGGCGACCCATGCCGCCGGCATCCGATACAAGGGGCGTGACGACCTGCTGCTGATCGAGCTGCCCAAGGGCACCACGGCGGCAGGCGTGACCACGCGGTCCAAGACCCGGTCGGCCCCGGTGGACTGGTGCCGCCATGCCCTGAAGAAGGGCAAGGCCCGCGCCGTGCTGGTCAACGCGGGCAACGCCAACGCCTTCACCGGGATGCGCGGCGAAGCGTCCGTCGCGGCCTGCGTCGGGGCGGCGGCGTCGCTGCTCAACTGCAAGGAATCCGAGATCTATGTGTCGTCGACCGGCACAATCGGTGAATTCCTGCCCCACGAAAAGATCGTCGATGCCCTGCCCAAGGCCCTCAAGAAGGCGACCACCAACGCCTGGGCCAAGGCGGCGCGCGCCATCATGACCACCGACACCTTCCCCAAGATGGCGACCCGCACAGCCGACATCGGCGGAACCACCGTGGTCATCAACGGCATCGCCAAGGGGTCGGGCATGATCGCCCCGGACATGGCGACCATGCTGTCCTACGTCGTCACCGACGCCAACATCCCGGCCGATGTGCTCCAGGCGCTCCTCAGCAAGGGCACCGACCGCAGCTTCAACGCCATCACCGTGGACGGCGATACCTCGACGTCCGACACCCTGTTGCTGTTCCACCGGCAGCGCCGGGAACAAGGCCCCCAAGAAGGCGTCCGACAAGGCCCTCAAGGACTTCAAGGACAAGCTCAACAGCCTGCTGATCGAACTGGCCCATCTGGTCATCCGCGACGGCGAAGGCGCCACCAAGTTCGTCGAGGTGCGTGTCACGGGCGCGGCCAGCGCGGGCGCGGCGCGCGCCATCGGCCTGTCCATCGCCAACTCGCCACTGGTCAAGACCGCCATTGCCGGTGAAGACGCCAACTGGGGCCGCGTGGTCGCTGCCGTCGGCAAGTCCGGCGAAAAGGCCGACCGCGATGCCTTGAGCGTCCGCATCGGCGGCGTTGACGTGGCCCGTGACGGTCTGGCCGTGCCCGGCTATGACGAAGCCCCGGTGGTCGCCCACATGAAGGGCCAGGAGATCCTCATCGAGGTCGATGTCGGGGTCGGCAAGGGCAAGGCCGTGGTGTGGACCTGCGACCTGACCCACGGCTATATTGACATCAACGGATCGTACCGGACCTAAATCCGCGGCGGATCTGAGAAGTGAAGGGGTTGAACCACAGAGATCACAGAGGGCACAGAGATTTCGGCGTAGATGCCGCGCGCAGCGCATCAATTCCCACTCGGGGATTTACTGCCTGCGGCGCAGTGGCCCCCGCACTCTCTGTGTCCTCTGTGATCTCTGTGGTTAATCCACTTCACTTCCCCCGCTCCACAGAGGACTCTATCCAAAAAGGCACCCCCCATGAGCACCTTCCCGCCATTCACCGATGCCCTGGATGGCGAGGAAGGATGCCTGGGCGTCTATCCCTTGCGCGGCGACCGCATCTTGTTGCGGCCCCTGGATGAGCGCCACCTTCAGGCCATCGCGCCGCTGGCCGACGATGCCGAGGTCAGCCGCCATACCGCGCGCCTGCCCTATCCCTACACTGCCGACCACGCCGCCGCCTTCGTCGCCGAAAGCCGTGCCCTGGCCGAGCAGGGGCTGTCCCTGACGCTGGCCATCGAGCGGCGCGGCGATGGCCGCTTGCTCGGCGTCATCGGCCTGGAGCGTGACCGCGACGACCCGGCGCTGGCCGAGGTCGGATATTGGCTGGGGCGCGATTTCTGGGGGCAGGGGTTGGCCTCCGAAGCCCTGCGCACGGTGCTGGCCCATGCGGTCGATGACCTGGGGTTCACGCGGTTCGTGGCGGGTGTCGCGGTGGGCAATCCAGCCTCGCGCCGGGTGCTGGAGAAGGTCGGCTTTGGCGATCCGCAACCCGGTTCCTGCACCGCCCCGGCCCGGACCGGCGGGGTACTCGACGCCACGTTCGTCCACATGACGGCTGAGGGATTCCGCGCCGCCTCGGCCCGCTCCATCCTGCTGGTCACGGCGGTCGCGCTGGTCGATCCCGACAACCGCGTCCTGCTGCAAAAGCGGCCCGAGGGCAAGACGCTGGCCGGTCTGTGGGAGTTCCCCGGCGGCAAGGTGGATCCCTTTGAGTCCCCCGAGCGCGCCCTCATCCGCGAACTGCGCGAGGAACTGGGCATCGATGTGCGTGAAAGCTGCCTCGCGCCGATCACCTTTGCCTCGCACGCCGCCGCCGGATTCCACCTGCTGATGCCGCTGTACCTGTGCCGGCAGTGGAAGGGCCGCGTGGACCCGCGCGAAGGCCAGCAGATCGCCTGGGTCGCCCCCAACCGCCTGAGCACCTACCCCATGCCCCCGGCAGACATTCCTCTGATCCCTATCTTGCGGGATTGGCTGGGATAGAGGAACCGCATAAGGATATATTTATATGTGTCTCCCGGCATATCGCCTTGCACGGGCGGCGGGGTTCTGGTAGTCAGTCGGCAACCCAAAGTCCATCCGTGGAGAAGTTGCCATGAGCACCGCCGACTACAAGGTCAAGGACATCAGCCTCGCCGAATGGGGCCGCAAGGAAATCACCATTGCCGAGACCGAGATGCCGGGCCTGATGGCTCTGCGCGAAGAATTCGGGGCGGCCCAGCCGCTCGAGGGCGCGCGCATCGTCGGCAGCCTCCACATGACCATCCAGACCGCCGTTCTGATCGAGACGCTGACCGCTCTCGGCGCCACCGTGCGCTGGTCGTCGTGCAACATCTTCTCGACCCAAGACCATGCCGCCGCCGCCGTCGCCGTCCGTGGCGTGCCGGTGTTCGCCTGGAAGGGCATGAGCGAAGAAGAATTCTGGTGGGCGATCGAGCAGACCATCACCGGCCCCGACGGCTGGACCCCGAACATGATCCTCGATGACGGCGGCGACCTGACCATCGTCATGCACGACAAGTTCCCCGAACTGCTCAAGAACGTGCGCGGGCTGTCGGAGGAAACCACCACCGGCGTCCATCGTCTGTACGAAATGGTCAAGAAGGGCACCCTTCAGGTTCCGGCCATCAACGTCAACGACAGCGTCACCAAGTCCAAGTTCGACAACAAGTACGGCTGCCGCGAGTCCCTGGTTGACGGCATCCGCCGCGCCACCGACGTCATGATGGCCGGCAAGGTTGCCGTGGTTGCCGGCTTCGGCGACGTCGGCAAAGGCTCGGCCGAGTCCCTGCGCTCCGCCGGCTGCCGCGTCATCGTGACCGAAATCGACCCTATCTGCGCGCTCCAGGCCGCGATGGAAGGCTATGAAGTCACCACGATGGAAAAGGCCGCCCCGCGCGGTGACATCTTCGTCACCACCACCGGCAACATCGACGTCATCACCGTTGATCACATGCGGGCCATGAAGGACCGCGCCATCGTCTGCAACATCGGTCACTTCGACAGCGAAATTCAGGTCGCCGGCCTGAAGAACTACACTTGGCACAACGTCAAGCCGCAGGTCGACGAGATCGAGTTCCCGTCCGGCCGCCGCATCATCCTGCTGGCCGAAGGCCGTCTGGTGAACCTGGGTTGCGCCACCGGCCACCCCAGCTTCGTGATGTCGGCCAGCTTCACCAACCAGGTGCTGGCCCAGATGGAACTGTGGAACAACGCCGAGAAGTACGAGAAGCAGGTCTATGTCCTGCCCAAGCATCTCGACGAAAAGGTTGCCATGCTGCACCTCGCCAAGCTCGGCGTCGAACTGACCACCCTGAACCAGAGCCAGGCCGACTACATCGGCGTCCCGGTGGCCGGTCCCTTCAAGACCGACGCCTACCGTTACTAGGCCGTAAGCTCCTAAACGGTCGTCACCGTTGCCTGATGCATGATTCAACCTCGGCAAACGAGGTTGGGTCATGCATCGTCATAATCCCGCTAAGAAAGAAACGGTGATCGTCAACGAGCGCAGCGCTGTTTCCTCCAGCACAACAGTTCTGTTCCCAACCTCCGCTTTGTCGCAGCGCAGCAGAGAGCTATGTTGCCGGTACGAAAATTCAATCCGCACCGGAGTTGCCACCATGTCCTTGCTGCAAATCGATTCCAGCCCCCTTGCTGATGCCTCCGCCTCGCGCCAGCTCACCGCTGCCATTGTCGAGGCGATCCGGAGCCGCCGCCCGGAAATCAAGTTTGTCCACCGCGACCTCGCCGCCAACCCGCCAGCCCACCTGGACGGCACCGTCCTCGCCGGCCGCTTTGTCGAGGCTGACAAGCTGACCGACGCCCAGAAGGCCGAAGCCGCCCTGAGCGAAGAACTCCTGTCCGAATTCGAGGCCGCCGAGATCATCGTCCTCGGCGCCCCCATGTACAACTTCTCCATCCCGAGCCAACTCAAGGCCTGGATCGATCGTATCGCCCAAGCCGGCCGCACCTTCCGCTACACCGAAAACGGTCCCGAGGGCCTCGCCGGCGGCAAGACTGTCATTATCGCCTCCACCCGCGGCGGCCTCTACAGCGAAGGCCCCGCCGCCGCCATGGACCACCAGGAAGCCTACCTGAAAACCGTCCTCGGGTTCCTGGGGATCACCGATGTCCGCTTCATCCGAGCGGAACGCCTGAACATGGGCGCCGACCTGCGCACGGGGGCCATCAAGACGGCCCTGGACGCGGTCGAAAGCATTCTGCCAGGAAAGCTGGCTGCGTAAGTCGCCGGTCAACAGCTTGCCGTTACGCCTGATGCATCCCGCCCCGGTTCCGAAAGGAGCCGGAGCGGTTTTGCGTGCAGGGAAGGGGGCAGGAACTCCCGCAGGATCGGGCGCTTGCCATATTTTCACCGGCGGGCCACTCTCGGCGCATGTTCGAACTGGACCCGGAGCAGGCGTTTTCAGTCGCCGCCATCGTCATCGTCCTGGTGCCACCCCTGGCCCTGGGGCTGTGGTGGCATTGGCGCCGCCGCCGCAAGGCCGAAGAAGCCGCCGAATGGGCCGAAGCCCGTGTTGCCGCCCTCGAAGAAGCCCTGTCGACCGCGCCCGATGCGTGGTTCGCATGGTTCCATGACCGGGCGGAACCTGCGGATGACGACACCCCGCCCGAACCCGCCGTCGGCGCCGAAACCGAGGTCTGCTCGCGCCGTCTCGCCGTGCTGCTGAACCTGTTCGCGGGCCGCGAGTCCACCTTCGCCGATGTTCTGGGCGCATTCCGGCTGGCCGACGCCGACGTCCTGCGCGGCGCCGCCGCCGCCCTGCGGATGGAGGGCACCGGGTTCGAGGAAATCCTCACCCTGCACGACGACGCCATAGACGACGGGACCGAAGGGGCGACGGCAAAGCCGGCGCGCGGCGTCGGGCTGCGCTACATCCGCGTGACCGGGCAGCGCGCCGTGGCCGACGACGGCCGCGCCCTGGCCGATCTGCTGTGGCTGCGCGACGTGACGGCCGAGCAAGCCGCCCTCGAAAGCCTCGCCGCGTCGGCCGCCACGGTCGCTGCCGAGCGCAACCGCCTCCGCGCCGCGCTGGACGCCCTGCCCATGCCGGTGTGGCTGCGCGACGGCAGCTTGCGGGTCATCCACGCCAACCGCGCCTTTGAGGCCACCGGGGGCAGCGATGACGGCACCGACCGCGAATTGGCCGAAGGCTTGACGGCGCGGGAAATGCGCACTTTGGCCAGCGCCGCCCGCGCCGCCGGAACCCAACGCAGTGCCGCCTTTCATGTGGTGGTCGAAGGCACCCGCCGCCTGCTCGAAGTGACCGAGGTTCCAACCGAGGGGGGAGCGGCCGACCACGACCTCATCACCGTGGGCGTAGCCGAGGACTCAACCCGCCTGGAGGCCCTGCGCACTACACTGGACCGCGAAGTCGCCAGCCATGCCAAGGTTCTCGAACGCCTGGGCACGGCGATTGCCATTTACGGCCGCGACACCCGGCTGCGTTTCTACAATACGGCATTCGCCAAGCTGTGGCGGCTGGATAGTGAATGGCTGGACGACGAGCCGACCTATGGCGCTGTCCTCGAAGCCCTGCGGTCGCGCCGCCTGTTGCCCGAAGTGGCTGACTATCCTGCCTTCAAAGAAGTCGAACTGGGGCGCTTCAAGACCCTGCTCGACAGCATGGAGGATTTGCTCCATCTGCCCAACGGCTGCACCCTGCGGCGCGTCTTGTCGCCCCATCCGCTTGGTGGGCTGATGGCGACGTATGAGGACGTCACCGACCGGCTGGCGTTGGAGGCCTCGCGCAATACCCTGATTGCCGTGCAGCGCCAGACGCTCGATCACCTGCACGAAGCCGTCGCCGTATTCGGGCCGGAAGGCAAGCTGCGCCTGCACAATCCGGCCTTTGCCCGGCTGTGGGGCCTGGATGACACCGCGCTGGCCGAGGAGCCCGGCGTGGCCGAACTGATCAACCACCTGCCCGAAGGGTTCCGCGACAGCCCGTGCTGGGACGCCATGCGCGGCCAGCTTGCCGCCCCTCCGCAGCAGCGCACCGTGCGCACGGAGCGCATCGAGCGCAGCGACGGCGCCATCCTCGACATGGTCGGCGTGCCGCTGCCCGATGGCGGCGTGCTGTTCACCATCCTCGACATGTCCGACACCGCGCGGGTCGAGCGCGCCCTGCGGGACCGGGCCGAGGCCTTGTCCGCCGCCGACCACATGAAGTCCGCCTTCATGGCCAACGTGTCTTATGAACTGCGCACGCCGCTGACCACCGTGCTGGGCTTTGCCGAGATCCTGGCCGACGAGTATTACGGTCCGCTCAACGCCCGCCAGAAGGACTACGCGCGCGGCATTGCCGAAACCGCGCAGGCGCTGGTCGGGTTGATCGACGACATTTCCGATCTGGTCAACATCGAGGCCGGGCAGACCCTGGCCCGCGTCCGGGTCGATGTGCATGGGCTGCTGGCCTCGGTCCTCGCCCTGACGCGCGAGGCGACGCGCCGCAAATCCCTGACCCTCAACTTCGATTGCCCGCCCGATATCGGTTCCGTGGTGGCCGATGAACAGCGGCTCAAGCAGGTGCTGTATCACCTGTTGCTCAACGCCATCTTGTTCACCCCCGAAGGCGGCCAGATCATCCTGGCGGCCCAGCCGGAGGCGGGCTGGATGGCCTTTACCGTGGCCGACACCGGCATCGGCATGACCGACACCGAACAGGCCACCGCCTTCGACCGCTTTTTCCGTGGCCCTCGCAGCACCGGACGCGGCCTCGGCCTGTCGCTGGTCAAAAGCTTCGTCGATCTGCACGGCGGGACGGTCGAACTGATCTCCGTCCCCGGCGAGGGGACGACGGTGATCGTCAGGCTCCCGATAGCTTGATTAATCCGCCTCGGCAGTACGCCGACGGTTGCCGGTGACGACGCGTTCGGCCAAGACGCGGGACAGGTTGAGCAGCAGTTTGGCGGCCAGGTCGGGCGATGCCTTCATCAGCTTGCGCAAGTACGCCTGGGTCAGCACCAGCAGGCGGGCGTCGGTCATGGCAACCACGTCGGCCGAGCGTGTGGCGTCGGTGATGAAGGCGATTTCGCCGAACACCTGCCCCGTGTCGAGGACGGCCAGGGTCATGTCGGGGTCGGGCAGGCGGACCTCTACCACGCCATCGAGCACCACGTAGATTTCCTTGCCCACGGTGCCGGCGGGGATGATGACGTCGCCCTTGCGGCAGTCCAGCACGGTGCCGCTGCGGAACATGCGGCGCTGTTCGCCTTCGTCCAAGTCGGCCAGGATCGACGCCCGGCCAGAGGCGGTGTCGCGCACCTTCTCGGCCAGGAAGTGCCAGAAGGTGCCTTCGTTCTCCACCCAGTCGCGCACCACAGAGGTCATTGGGAACGTCTCGCGCAGCCAGGCCGCCACCGCGCCGCCTTCACCGGACGTGGGGTGCCCGCGCAACAGCCGCCACAGCGGCGAGCGGATGGCCTCCAGGTGTTCGGCATCGCGCAGGACCAGGGCCAGCGGCACCTGATACCCGACCACCGGATCGACCACGTTCTCAGTAAAGCGGCGATAGCCCAAGTGCTCGTAAAGATCGACCAGACCCGGCACGCAGGCGCAGAAGTCCACCTGCACCGGGCTGTCAAGCATGGCGCGGTAGGCAGCGCCGACCAAGGCGTTCATGGCGGCCCCGCCGCGCGCGCCGGGCGCCACCATCAGCCGCGAGGTGAAGGACATCGCCTCGGGCGGAAACTCGGCGAAGCGATCAAATCCGGGCAGACCGCGGAACGCCGCCGGGACACCGTGATCGCCGGTGGCCACCCGCAGCGTGCCGATCAGCCCGCCATCGGCGCCCGTCGCAACATAGAGGTCGGCATGGGCGTCTTCGGGATCGATCAGGCGGCCGGTCGCGTGATCGGCCCCGGACGTGCCCAGTTTGCCCATTTCGCGCACGTAGACGTCATAGCGGAACTGGTACACCGCATCACGCGCCGCCGCGTCTTGAGCCAGCGTCACGCCGCTCGATACCTGGGTCGCCATGGTCCGATATCCCCCGTTCATCCCCTACGCTCATACCATGCACGACCAAGGCGGCAAAGGTGGCGTTGCATTTGTTGATGTAGGCGTTCAGGCACGGCGGTATTGTGTCGGAGGTCCAATGACGTCCACAAGGGAACGCCACATGAAACGCAGAGATTTCCTGGTCGGGTCTGTTGCCGCCGCCGGTGCCACGGCCGCCGCCACCACGCTCGCGGCCCCGGCCATCGCGCAGGGCAAGCAAGAGTGGAAGATGGTCATGCCCTGGCCCAAGAACGCGCCGGGCGTGGGCGTAAACGCTCAACGCTTCGCCGCCATGGTCACGGAGATGACCGATGGCCGCCTGACCATCAAGGCTTTTGGCGGCGGCGAACTGGTGCCGCCGCTGGGCTGCCTGGACGCCGTGCAGAGCGGCGTGGCCGAGTGCAGCCACGGCACGCCCTATTACTGGGCCGGCAAGGCCAAGGCGCTGAACTACTTCACGACCGTCCCGTTCGGCCTGTTGTCGACCGAGCTTCAGGGCTGGATCTACTTCGGCGACGGGCAGGCGCTGTGGGAGGAAACCTACGCGCCGTTCAACGTGCAGCCGTTCTACACCGGATCCTCGGGCGTCCAGAGCGGCGGGTGGTTCCGCAAGGAAATCAACAGCCTCGACGACCTCAAGGGGCTGAAGATGCGCATTGCCGGGCTGGGCGGTGAAGTCATGCGCCGCCTGGGCACCGCCGTCGTGATGACCCCGCCGGGCGAGATCACCACCGCCATGCTGTCGGGCACCGTGGATGCCGCCGAGTGGGTCGGCCCGTGGAACGACATCGCGTTCGGCCTCCACAAAGCCGCCAAGTTCTACTACGTCCCGGCCTTCCACGAACCCGGCCCGGGCCTGGAAGTCATCATCAACAAGGACCGTTGGAACGCCCTGCCCAAGGACATCCAGGCCATCATCCGCCATGCCGCCCAAGCCGCCACGGCCTATGCGACCTCGGACTTCATGCACCACAACATCCAGGCCTTTGGCCAGCTTGATGACCTGGGCGTGGAAAAGCGCCTGTTCCCCGAGGACGTCATCAAGGCCATGGGCCAAGCCACCATCGAAGTCCTGGAAGAAGCTGCCGCCGGAGACCCCCTGACCCGCAAGGTCCACGACAGCTACATGGACTACGTCCGCAAATCCACCCGCTATGAAAGCTGGTTCGGGCGCCGGATGCTGGAAATGCGCGAGATGGTCTGGGGCGCCTAAGCGAGGAGACACAAGGGCCACAGAGTGTGCGCAGAGTCCTGACCCTGCGCGCCCTCTGGGCCTTCCCCTCACTCGACCCGGCCCCTCACTCGACCCGACCCCTCACTCGACCCGGCAAGCCTCGTCGAAGTCCAGGCGCGGGTTGCGCGGATGCAGGCCCTTGGGATCGCCATAGCCAAGGCTGCACAGGAAGTTCGACTTATAGCGGCCGTCAGCAAAGAAGGCGGCGTCCACCATGGCTTTGTCGAACCCGCTCATCGGCCCGCAGTCCAGGCCCAGCGCACGGGCGGCCAGCATGAGATAGGCCGCCTGGAGCGTGCTGTTACGGAAGGCGGTTTCGTGCATGAGGGCGTCGTTGCCCTCGAACCATTCGCGGGCGTTGGTGTGCGGGAACAGCGTGGGCAGCCATTCCGTGAACCGGGTGTCATAGGCGAGGATGGCCGTCACCGGCGCGGCCATGGTCTTGGCGCGGTTGCCCTCCATCAAGGCCGGACGCAGTTTCTCCTTGGCCGCGGCCGAGGTCACGAACACCACCCGCAGGGGGCTGCAATTGGCGCTGGTCGGCGGCATCCGGGTCAGTTCCCACAGGCGGCGCAGGGTAGCTTCGGAAATCGGGCGATCCTGCCAAGCATTATGAGTGCGGGCATCCAGGAACAGGCGGCGCAAGGCGATTTCGTCGAGGCTTGTAACCTTGGTCAAATCAGCAACGGACACGGCATCTCTCCGGGGTCAGTGTTTCGGGCTTGTCGAGCCTGGGCATCCCCGCCATAACGTGGCGCACCGGAAGCGATCCCGCAACCAATGGAGTGCGCCTGATGCGTGTCGTGTCCCTGATGTGCCTGATCCTGGCCGTTCTGGCCACACCCCTCCAGGTCAAGGCGCAGGCCTCCATGGCAGCAAGCGCACCCATCCTCATGTACCATCGGTTCGGCGAGGACACGATCCCGTCAACCAACATCCGCATCGACCAGTTGGAAGCGCATATCGCCTTGCTGAAAAGCGGCGGATACAACGTCGTGCCGCTGGATGAAGTGGTGGCCGCACTGCACTTCGGGACGCCGCTGCCGCCATATACCGTGGCGATAACGGTCGATGACGCCTATCGCAGCTTCGTTACCGAAGGCTGGCCGCGGTTCAAGGCGGCGGGGCTGCCGGTGACGTGGTTCCTCAACACCGCCGATGTGGGCACCGGCGCGCCTGGCTCCCCGACCTGGGATGAAGTACGGCGCCTGCGCGACGAGGGCGTGACCTTCGGCGGCCATTCGCACGCGCACCCGGCCCTGCCGAGCCTCAGCCCGGCGCAACAGGAAGCCGATATCGACCGCTCGCTGGCTGTGTTCGAGCAGGAACTGGGCCTGCGCCCCAAGACATTTGCCTATCCCTATGGCGAGGCTGACGCCGCCATCATGGCCCTGATCGAACGCAAGGGGTTCACTGCCGCCTTCGGGGAGCATTCCGGCGTGGCGTGGGCCGACGACAACAAATGGTGGCTGCCGCGCTTCGCCCTGAACGAACAGTACGGCGCCCTCGACCGCTTCCGCCAAGTGATCGACGCCCTGCCGCTTCCGACCGACAATGTCGTGCCGGTCGACCCGACCGTGGCCAAGGGAACGCCGGCGGTGTTTGCGTTCACGGTGCGTGATCCGGCCCTTCCGGCGACGTCGGTGGCCTGCTTCGGGCCATCGGGGGCGCTGAAGGTCGAGCGCACCGGCCAGCGCGTCGAGGTGCGCCTTCCGGCCCTGGACCTTGGCCGCTCGCGCGTCAACTGCACCCTGCCCGGACCGCGCGCCGCCGACGGCAAACTGCGGTGGCACTGGCGCGGCACGCAGTTCGTGGTGTTGCCCAAGGCTCGATAACGATAAACTGCGCGCCTCGCCCCTTCTCGGACGGCCCCCCTCATGGCATTGATGCGCTCCATCGCCACCGTTGGCGGCTTCACCATGCTCTCGCGGGTGACGGGGTTTGCCCGCGACATCCTGATCGCCAGCCTGCTGGGGGCCGGGACGGTGGCCGACGCCTTTTTCGTGGCGTTCAAGTTCCCCAACCTGTTCCGCCGCCTGTTCGCCGAAGGCGCCTTTGCCGCCGCCTTCGTGCCGCTGTTCGCCGGCACTCTGGAGAGAGAGGGGCAGGCGGAGGCCAAGCTGTTCGCCGAGCGGGCGTTCACCCTGCTGGCCCTGGTGGTGGCGGCACTGACCGCCATCATGATGATCATCATGCCGTGGGCGATGTATGCCTTCGCGCCGGGGTTCACCGAGGTTCCGGGCAAGCGCGAGCTGGCCGCCGAGCTGGCCCGCATCACCTTTCCCTACCTGCTGTTCATTTCGTTGTGTTCGCTGCTGTCGGGCATCCTCAATGCGCTCGGCAAGTTCGCCGTGGCTGCCGCCACACCGATTCTGTTGAACCTGTCGCTGATCGGCGCGCTGCTCGGCCTGACCGCGTTTACCGAGACACCGGGCCACGCGTTGGCCTGGGGCACAGCCATTGCCGGAGTGCTGCAATTCGTATGGCTGGCGATTGCCGCGCGCAAGCTGGGCATGATGCCGCGTCTGGTCCGCCCGACCCTCAGCCCGCGCGTCCGTTTGCTGTTGTCGCGCATCGTGCCGGTGGCGTTCGGGGCGGGGCTGTACCAGATCAACCTGCTGGTCGATACCGTGCTGGCCTCGCTGGTGTCCGACGGCGCGGTGTCGTACCTGTACTATGCCGACCGCGTGAACCAGTTGCCGCTCGGGGTCATCGGGGTGGCCGTGGGCACCGCGCTGCTGCCGCTGCTGGCCCGCCAGATCGCGGCGGGCAACGAGACGGCGGCGGCCTACAGCCAAAACCGCTCCATCGAATTCGCCCTGCTGCTGACCCTGCCCGCCATGGCCGGGCTGATGGTCCTGGCCGGGCCGATCGTCGTCGTGCTGTTCGAACGCGGGGCGTTCTCCGCCACCGATGCCGCCGCCACGGCGGGCGCGCTGGCGGCGTTTGCGATCGGGCTGCCTGCCTACGTGCTGATCAAGGTGCTGTCACCGGGCTTTTTCGCCCGCGAGGACACGCGGACCCCGGTGCGCATCGCCGCCGTGGCGCTGGTTGCCAATGTGGTTCTGAACCTCATCCTGATGCAGGTCCTGGCCCATGTCGGCATTGCGCTGGCAACGGCGTTGTCGGCCTGCTTGAACGCCGGGCTGCTGCTGTGGCTCTTGATCAAGCGCGGACATTTTGTATGGGATGACCGCCTCAAACGCCGCCTACCCCGCATGGCGTTGGCGACCGCCCTGATGGCCGGGGCGGTGTGGGGCACGGTTCAGGCGGCCGAGGTCTGGCTGCCGGTGTTCGGCCATGCGGCCATCGGCGCTTTGGTCCTGGTGGCCTGCATCGGCGTGGCGCTGGTGGTCTATTTCGGCGCAGCCTTGGTGCTCGGCGCGGTCGAGCGGGCCGATATGGCGTTTTTGAAGCGACGGACCACCCCACCCCCGCCGCCACCACCGCCCCCACCCCCGCCCACTGAGGCAGGTTGACCCTTACTCGGGATTCCTATACGCAGCAGGCTTACCCGGACCCGAGCCATTGGCGAGTAGCGCATGAACCGTATCTTCTCCGGCGTCCAGCCGACCGGCAACCTGCACCTGGGCAACTACCTGGGCGCCATCCGCAATTGGGTGGGCTTGCAGAACGACTACGAGTGCATTTTCTGCGTGGTCGACATGCACGCCATCACGGTGTGGCAGGACCCGGTGGCGCTGACCCAGGCGACGCGCGAAGTCACCGCCGCATTCATTGCCGCGGGCATCGATGCCGAGCGCAACATCCTGTTCAACCAGTCGATGGTGCCCGCCCATGCCCAGCTCGCCTGGGTGTTCAACTGCATCGCCCGCATGGGCTGGCTGAACCGCATGACGCAGTTCAAGGACAAGGCCGGCAAGCACAAGGAAAACGCCTCGGTCGGGCTGTTCGCCTATCCCAACCTGATGGCGGCCGACATCCTGGCCTACAAGGCGACCCATGTGCCGGTGGGCGAGGACCAGAAGCAGCATCTGGAACTGACCCGCGACATCGCCATCAAGTTCAACAACGACTTCGGCACCGACCTGTTTCCGGTGCCCGAGCCGCTGATCTTCGGCGAGGCCACCCGCGTCATGTCCCTGCGCGATGGCGCAAAGAAAATGAGCAAGTCCGATACCTCGGATTACTCGCGCATCAACATGACCGACGACGCCGACGCCATTGCCACCAAGATCCGCAAAGCCAAGACCGACCCCGAACCGCTGCCCGAAACGGTCGAGGGCCTGACCGGGCGCCCCGAAGCGGCCAATCTGGTCGGCATCTACGCCGCGCTGTCCGACATGACCCGGACCGAGGCCATGGCCCAGGTCGGCGGCCTGCCGTTCTCGGAGTTCAAGACCCGCCTGACCGACCTGTCGGTGGCGGTCCTCGCGCCCATCAACACCGAGATGAAGCGCCTGCTGAACGACCCGGCCGAGATCGACTCGGTCCTCCGGCGGGGGGCCGAACGGGCCAACGCGATAGCCGCCCCGGTCATCGACGAAGTGTATAAAGCCATTGGTTTCCTGAAGCCCTGAGAGTCGGAACAGCCCCCGCTGCCAATATCCTGAGCGGGGGAACAAATCAATATATAAGAAAAACGCGATATAGACGTGTTTTCCCTTGATCGTGTGATCGGGCGGGCATAAAACCCTTATTGCTCCAAGAAAGGCCATCTGGGGGTCATGACGCCGCGGATTCGCACGGCGCCCATGCCACGGCCCGTGCCTCGGGCTGGTCAAGCAACAAGGCCACGTCTGGGGAGGGGTCCGTGCAGATCTACCTGCCGATTGCGGAAATGTCGGTGAACGTCTTTCTCATCCTGGGGATGGGCGGCGGCATCGGGTTCCTGTCGGGGCTGTTTGGCGTCGGGGGCGGCTTTTTGATGACGCCGCTACTGATCTTCATCGGGGTACCGCCAGCGGTGGCCGTGGGCACCGAGGCCAACCAGATCGTGGCATCCTCCGTATCGGGCGTGCTGGCCCATTGGCGACGCGGCAACGTCGACGTCAAGATGGGCGTCATCCTGCTGATCGGCGGCCTGATCGGGTCGTTCCTGGGCGTGATCCTGTTCAAATTCCTGCGCAGCCTGGGCCAGATCGATCTGGCCATTTCGCTGTCTTACGTGTTCTTCCTGGGCATCATCGGCAGCCTGATGTTCCTGGAAAGCCTCAATACCATCTTCAAGTCCCGCAAGACGGGCGGCGCTCCGGTCAAGCGCGGCGGCCATCGCCACACCTGGATCCACGGCCTGCCGTTCAAGATGCGGTTCCGCAAGTCCAAGCTCTACATCAGCGCCCTGCTGCCGCTGGCCGTCGGTCTGCTGGTCGGCGTGCTGGCCGCGATCATGGGCGTCGGCGGCGGGTTCGTGATGGTTCCGGCGATGATCTACCTGCTCGGCATGCCGACCCAGGTGGTGGTCGGGACGTCGCTGTTCCAGATCATCTTTGTGACCGCCAACACCACCTTCCTGCAAGCCACCATGAACCAGACCGTGGACGTGGTGCTGGCCCTGCTGCTGCTGGTCGCCGCCGTGATCGGCGCGCAGATCGGCGCCAAGTTCGGCGCCAAACTAAAGGGCGAGCAACTGCGCATCCTGCTGGCCATCATGGTGCTGGGCGTGTGCGCCAAGCTGGGCTTTGACATGATGTCCACCCCCACCGAGTTCTTCACCATGGGCATCGGAGGGCAGCACTGATGCGCGCGCGTTTCCTGCATCTGACGGGTTTTGCCCTGGCCTGCACGCTGGCCGCCATCCTGGTCATCGTCCCGTTCATCGGGCGGGCCGAGGCCCAGAACGTCGCCCAGGAGCACCAGCGTCAGCCGCTGGTGGCCGACCTGTCGCGCCATCTGGTCGCCATCACCACCGGCTTTGCCGGCACCGACGTCCTTCTGTTCGGGGCCACCGATGAGCCCGGCGACGTGGTGCTGGTGGTACGCGGTCCGAACCGCGACGAGGTGGTGCGCCGCAAGGAACGCCTGGGCGGCGTGATTTGGGCCAACGGCGCCGCCGTGACCATGCACGACGTTCCCGCCTTCTACCGCGTGGCCGCCAACCGGCCGCTGGAGGAAATCCTCGCCCGGCCGGCGCGCGAGCGTCACCAGATCGGGTCTGACGTGCTTAACCTGAGGATGTCAGGGTCGGTCGAACCAGCGGACCGGGGAGAGTTCCGCGACGCCTTGATCCGTCTCAAGGAATTCCGCGACCTCTACACCTATTCGCCCAACGCGGTTTCCATGCTGGCCAACCGGCTGTTCCGCACCGAGCTGTATTTCCCCGCCAACGTGCCGACGGGCACGTACATGGTCGAGGTCTATTTGGTACGCGACGGAGAGGTGGTGAGCGCAGAAATCACACCGCTGATCATCTCGAAAGTGGGAATTGGGGCCGATATCTTCCAGTTCGCCCACCAGCAATCAGCGTTGTATGGTATTGCCGCGATCATCATTGCGGTTTTCGCCGGCTGGCTTGCCAGCGTCGCCTTCCGCAAGAAGTAACATCCGAGGAGATGCCATGACCGACGCACCCACACCCTCTGCTCCGAGCGAGCCGACGCGGCCGGTCCGCACCTTCCTGGTCGTTGTCGACCAATCCGAGGAAATGCGGGCCGCCCTGCGCTTTGCCTGCAAGCGCGCCCGCAACACCGGCGGGCAGGTGGCTCTGCTGCACGTCATCGAACCGGCCGAGTTCCAGCACTTTGCGACCATCGGCAAGATCATGTCGGAAGAAGCCCGCGCCGAGTCCGAGGAACTTCTCCAGCGCCTTGCCGCCGAGGTCAACCGCTGCTCCGAACACGTGCCGATCCTGTACGTGCGCGAGGGCAAGCCCGATGAAGACCTCATCAAACTGGTAGACGAGGAACCGAGCATCTCCATCCTGGTGCTGGCCGCCGGCACCGGCCCCGACGGCCCCGGCCCGCTGGTCAGCGGACTGTCGGGCAAACTGGGCAAGGCGCTGCGCATTCCAGTCACGGTGGTTCCGGGCGAGTTGACCGACGATCAAATTGACGTTCTGGCCTGACCTCCCGGTGGCAAGGACGCCTTGACGGGGACCGTTTCCTGAACCACTTTATCCTTACCTGAGCGGTCGGATATTGGTCGGCCGCCTCTTATTCTTGTCGCCATTTAGGACACCATCCGCCATGTTCATCCAGACTGAGCCGACGCCCAACCCGTCCAGCCTGAAGTTCATTCCGGGCCGCCCGGTGATGGATGCCGGTACCGCTGACTTCACCACCCGCGACCAAGCCGCGCAGTCGCCGCTGGCCCAGCGGCTGTTCGACGTCGACGGCGTGACCGGCGTGTTCCTGGGGTCGGACTTCATCACCGCCACCAAGGATGACAGCCGCGACTGGCAGATCCTCAAGCCCATGATCCTGGGCGCCATCATGCAGCACTTCACGTCCGGCCAGCCGGTCATCGTGGGTGGCGGCAACGACACCATTGAAGGCGAGGACACCGAAGTCATCGCCCAGATCCGTGAGCTGATCGAAGCCCGCGTGCGCCCGGTCGTGGCCCGCGACGGCGGCGACATCATCTTCCGGGGCTTCAAGGGCGGCGTCGTGTACCTGAACATGCGCGGCGCCTGTGCCGGGTGCCCGAGTTCAACCGCGACACTGAAGAATGGCATTGAAAACATGCTGCGTCATTTCGTGCCCGAAGTGCAGTCGGTCGAAGCCGTCAACTAGACATTCCGTTCTCGGAACAAGTCGAAAGGCGATCCCTTGGATCGCCTTTCGGCGTTTTTGAGCGTTCAGTTACAGCTCGGCGCTGTGTCCCGCGCGCTGCAAATTTGGCGATAAAGTATAAAATACCACGAATGTTTTTCCGTGCTGACAAGGACTTGTGCGGATCTCGTCCAAATTAATCCATTCGACGGGTTGACGGTCCGTTGAAACCCCGTCTAAGTGTCCGCGAACATATGTCGTGATCCGCAATCGTCACTGAACGCACGCGGACACCCGAGCGGACCATGCTTTTGCCGCAAATGACGACAACCATGGTCCATCCCAGGGCAGGCAGGCTCAAGGTCGCCGCCCGCATATAGTACGGAGAAGTCTGACGCGCGCCCCAACGCGCCTTGGGTTTCCAAGGCGGCTTCAGTCCAGGTCCCATTGCGTTTGACCTGCCGAGGCTGCCCGCAGAAAGAGGTTCGTCACCATGCAAAAAGGCTCTTTACGTCGCTTCGATCTGGTGGCGCTCACCATGGTGGGCGCTTGCGTTGCCGGTCTCTACGGAGCCGCCCTGCCGGATCTGGCACTGAGCTTGGCATCTTCCAAGGTCGAAGGAACCGTCGGCGGACGTGTTTCGGGAACCGTGCCAGCCGCCCCCACCGCTCGATTGATGGTCTCCCAGGCGTCCCGTATGGCCGCTCCTGCGGCCTCGGTCCTGCCGCCCGGTCTGGATGTCGCCGCCGTGCGCCGCGTCTACGACACAATGGGCTATGGGCTGGATACGGTGCGCAACGAAACGGCCACCGTTCCGCGCGTGTTCCTGAGCAGCGTGCCGGTCGACATTGGCGAGTTGACCAGCACCGATCAGCGCAAAAGCGTCTTCCTGCGCTCCATGCTGCCGCTTATCCTCAAGGTTAATGAAGAGATCACCGTGGACCGCGCCCGGCTCAAAGGCATGATGGCCGCGGTCCAGCAAGGCAAGTCCGTGACTGCGGCCGATCGCCGCTGGGTCGAAACGAAGAGCCGTGAATATGGCCTGACGACGCCGGACATGCGCAAGCTGCTGCCGCGTCTGGACGTCATTCCTCCGTCGCTGGCTTTGGCCCAGGCGGCCGAGGAAAGCGGCTGGGGCACGTCCCGTTTCGCCCGCCAGGGCAACGCCCTGTTCGGTCAGTGGACCACGGACACCGATGTCGGCATCATCCCGAAGAACCGGCAGGAAGGGCAAACCCACGCCATCAAGGCGTTCCCCAACCTGATGACGGCGGTGCGGGCCTATGCGCGTAATCTGAACTCCCACCGCGCCTATGCCGAATTCCGCACCCGTCGCGCCGCCCTGCGCACCGCCGGCAAGCCGCTCGACGGCACGGACCTCGCGCGGACCCTGGTACGCTATTCCGAACGCGGCACCGACTACGTAGACACCCTGCATACCATCATGCGGGTCAACGACCTGCCCTCGTTCGACAGCGCCGCCTTGCAGCACCCGCGCGAAGAAATCGAGCTGGCGAGCCTCGTGATCCGGGACACCGTGACCCGCTAGAACACCAGAACACACCCCTGAAAAGGCCCGCTCCGGCGGGCCTTTTTACGTCTGTCCGCGTACCTCTTAATAGTGAGCATCGTCACTGATCCGCCACGATTTTTCGGTACTCTTTGGGATAGGCTGGGGTCACAAGCCCCGCCCCTCGTTTATCCCGGAGTGCCTGCCATGAAGACTGTTTTCATTCCCACTGCCATCCTGGCCGCCGCCCTTGCCTTGAGCGCGTGCGGCAACACTCCCGAAGAGCGCGCACTCAGCGGCGGCGCGATCGGGGCAGGCGGTGGTGCCGTTGCCGGAGCGATGTTCGGCTCACCCGTGCACGGCGCCCTGCTTGGCGGCGCAGTGGGCGCAGGCGTCGGCGCCCTGACGGACACCGATCAGATCAACCTTGGCAAGCCGTTCTGGAAATAAGCGCGGGGGCGCGAAGCGGGGTCAGGCATTAGCCACCCTAACCGTCTCAGATATCCACCCGGCTGACCATGCGGCCGATGGGGCGGCCGCCGAGCAGGTGGAAGTGCAGGTGGGGAATTTCCTGGTGGCCGTGGTCGCCGGTGTTGGAAATGACGCGGTATCCCGTGTCGGCCACACCGGTCATCCCGGCCACCGTTCCCAGCGCCCGGAGCAAGGCAGCCAGTTCCTCGTCCTTGCCTTGGGCCGCCATTTCCGTGATCGAGCGATACGGCCCCTTGGGGATGATCAGCACATGGACAGGGCACGCCGGGTTGATGTCGTTGAAGGCCAGGACGTGGTCGTCCTCGAACACCTTCTGGCAGGGAATTTCCCCGCGCAGGATGCGGGCGAAGATGTTGCTGTCGTCGTAACTCATTCCAAGCCTCCTGCTACTTCTTGCGGGCCTTCTTTTCCATCACGCCAGACGTCCCGAACCGCTGACGCAGTTCGTTCCACACTTCGTCCGGGGTGATGCCGCAATCGGCCCACAGGACGGTGAGGTGATAGAGCAGGTCGGCGCTTTCGGAGATGACGTCGCGTTTTTCCTCGGCCACGGCGGCAATGGCGGTTTCGACGCCTTCCTCACCGACCTTCTGGGCAATCTTCTTGCGGCCCTTGGCGAACAGCTTGGCGGTATAGGACGCCTCGGGGTCGCCGCCCTTGCGGCTGGCCACCGCGGCATAGAGAGCGTCCAGCGTGTGCCGGTCCAGCACGTCCAGCGACGCGGGGACGGTCATGTTCATATCAGCCATCTACTGTTCCTCAATCCAGGCGTACCGGGATGCCGCGCGCCCGAAGGTGTTCCTTGGCCTGACGGACTGTGAATTCTCCGAAGTGGAAAATCGACGCCGCCAGGACCGCCGTTGCATGGCCTTGTAGCACACCTTCGGCCAGATGTTCCAGGGTGCCCACCCCGCCCGAGGCAATGACCGGAATGCGGATTGCATCGGCCACCGCACGGGTCAGCGGAAGATTGAATCCCTGTTTGGTGCCGTCGCGGTCCATCGAGGTGAGCAAGATTTCGCCCGCGCCGTAGTCCGCCATGCGCCGCGCCCACTCGACGGCATCCAATCCGGTGGCATTGCGGCCCCCATGGGTAAAGATCTCAAACTTGTCGGGACCGACGCTTTTGGCGTCGATGGCAACCACGATGCACTGGCTGCCGAACTTCTCGGCCGCCTCGCGCACGAATTCGGGCCGATGCACGGCGGCGGTGTTGATCGACACCTTGTCGGCCCCGGCCAGCAGCAGCTTGCGGATATCCTCGACCGTGCGCACGCCGCCGCCCACGGTCAGGGGCATGAAACACTTCTCGGCGGTGCGCCCGACCACGTCATAGAGGGTGTCACGGTTGTCCGAACTGGCCGTGATGTCGAGGAAGCACAGCTCATCCGCCCCGGCGGCGTCGTACAGGGTGGCCTGTTCGACGGGATCGCCGGCGTCGCGCAGACCCACGAAGTTGACCCCCTTGACCACCCGGCCGTCCTTGACGTCCAGGCAGGGGATGATGCGGATCTTCATCATGGGGCCAAATCCTTCGTTACGCGTCGAGAACTGCCAGGGCTTCGGCCAGATCCAGCCGCCCATCGTACAGCGCACGGCCCGAGATCACCCCGGCAATACCGCTGCCCGACCGCGCCTTGAGCGCCCGCATGTCATCCAGGCCGCTGACCCCGCCCGAGGCGATGACCGGCGTGGTCAGCTTCTCGGCCAGCGCGGCGGTGGCCTCGACATTGACTCCGGTCAGGGCGCCGTCGCGGTCGATGTCGGTGTAGATGATGGCGGCCACCCCGGCGTCCTCGAACTTGAGGGCCAGTTCCAGGGCGCTGATATCGGACCGTTCGGCCCAGCCTTCGACCGCGACCATGCCGTCGCGGGCATCGATGCCCACGGCGATGCGGCCCGGATAGCGGCGGCAGGCTTCCTTGACCAACGCCGGATCGCGCACCGCCACGGTACCCAGGATCACGCGGCGGACGCCCTTGCCCAGCCAGTGGTCGATGGTGGCGTGGTCGCGGATGCCGCCGCCAAGCTGCACCGGCACCGGCGGCTCGGCGCCCGTGCCGCGCAAGGTTTCAAGGATCGCCTCGACGGCCTGCACGTTGGCCGGACGACCGGCAAAGGCGCCGTCCAGGTCAACCACATGCAGCCAGCGGCACCCCGCCGCCTTGAAGCGCGCCGCCTGATCGGACGGCGACTCATTGAACACGGTGGCCTGGTCCATTTCGCCCTTGTACAGGCGAACGCAGGCCCCACCCTTGAGGTCGATAGCGGGAAACAGGATCATCTAAGGTGTCCAGCACAGGAAGTTGGTGATCAGCCGCAGCCCGGTGGCCTGGCTCTTTTCGGGATGGAACTGGGTTCCGGCAACGGTGCCGCGCGCCACGATGGCCGTGATCGGCCCGCCATAGTCGACGGTGGCAAGGCGGTCGGCGGCATCGGCCACCGCAAAGTGATAGCTGTGCACGAAGTAGGCATGGTCATGCGGAGAGATGCCGGTCAGCAGCGGATGCGCCCCGCTTTCAAACTCCAGCTCGTTCCAGCCCATGTGAGGAATCTTGAGCGCCGGATCGCTCGGCGCAAGGGGCACCACGGCGCCGGGGATCCACCCCAGGCCGGGATGGCTGCCGTGCTCCAGGCCGCGATCGGCCAGAAGCTGCATCCCGACGCAAATGCCGAGAAACGGGCGGCCACGGGTGAACACCGCTTCGCCCATGGCCTCGACCATGCCGGGAACAGCGTCCAGGCCCTTGCGGCAGTCGCCAAAGGCTCCGACGCCGGGCAGCACGACGCGATCGGCCGCGCGGACAACCTCGGCTTGGTCAGTGACGACAACGGCGTCGCTGCGGCCAGCCTCGGCCACCGCGCGCTCGAATGCCTTGGCGACGGACCGCAGATTGCCCGAGCCGTAGTCGATAATGGCTACCGTCATGCCGAATTCCCGTGTCGACCGTCTGCACAGAGGCGCCCCTTGTATCAGCTTGCGGCGGCGCGCGGAAGTCCGCCGCACCACACCGCGCCGGCACCGCGCGCTGCACCCTTGCCGTAAGCACACTCCCATGCATACAGTGGTTGCAGGGGTTGATCCGTTTCGCGGACCAGGGGGAAGGCATGAGCGGGGTGAAGGAACGCGCGGGGGCGCTGGCGCTGGCGCTGGCCTTAGGGTCCTGCGCGCCGGGGATGCTGGTCGAGAAAGTGCCGCTGGCCGATGCGGTATGGACTGGCGCCCCCGAGGTTCTGGCTCCCCTCCGCTTTGAAAAGGCCGCCGTTGCGCTGCCGCGCGGGCGCCGCATCGGGGCCTATCGCGACGGGCTGGAGTGCACGCGCGGGGGCGAGAACATCTGGTGGAACACCGGTGCGGTGCTGGCCAAGGACATCGACTGGAACGCCCTGTTTCACGAACAGATGACCATCGCCGGGCATACCGTTCTGGGCGATCCGGGCGCGCTGTTCGAGAGCAAGGAACGCGACCGCCCCAAGCCGGCGTTCCTGGTCAGCGCCCGGATCGAGGAAATCCGCCTCAACCTGTGCGACGCCGCCACGCTGCTGACCGGCACACCGCTGGATGCCCAGACCGGGCAGGGGTCCGTGCGGGTCTACTGGCAGGTGCTCTCCGTGCTGGAAAAGAAGGTGGTGCTGGAGGCCTCGACGGCGGGCTACCACGACCTGACCCAGCCGGTCGGCAACGGGCCGGTGGTGCTGATCATGGAGGCCTTTGCCCAGGCCGCGGCCAATTTTGCCGCCGACCCGAAACTCATCGCCCTGGTCAGTGCGCCGCGCGCGGCGCCGGACGCTGTTCTGCGGACCCGCGTGGCTGAACGGCAATGGCTGCCGCCCACCGCATCCTTTGCCAACGGCCTGCTGCCCAACATCGACGCCATCCGTCACGCCGTCGTAACGATTGACGCGGGGGAAGGCCATGGCTCGGGGTTCTTCATCGCCCCGGACCTCATCCTGACCACGTTTGACGCCGTCGAGGGAACGGAGCTTGTGCGCGTGACCCTGACCACCGGACGCAGTTTCCTGGGGTCGGTGGTGCGCTGGCATGATCAGCGGAACGTGGCACTGGTGCAGGTCGAAAAGGCCGGGCATCACCCGCTGCCGCTCCGCCTCGATCCGGTCAAGGAAGCCGAAGATGTCTATGCAATCGCCAATCCACGGGCGCGCAGCCAACGGGCCACCGTGACCCGTGGGGTGGTCGGCGGGATGGGGCAGAACGGGTTTGGCCTGGGCGAGATCACCGCCGACGTGGGGGCGCCCGCCGGGCTTCTTGGCGGACCGTTGCTCGACGGCGCCGGGTCGGTCATCGGCATCGCCACGACGGCGCCCGAAGGCGGCCTGAGCACCTTCGCGCCCATCGGCGATGCCCTCGGCGCCCTCAACCTGCGCCGGCGCCACCCCAACGACACCCGCGAGGAAGCCCCCCCGTAAGGTGCTAGAGAGAGCCGCCCAACACGCCCTTGGTCGACGGCACGGCGTCGGCCTTGCGCGGGTCGATCTGGATGGCCTGTCGCAGGGCGCGGGCCAGGGCCTTGTAGCTGCTCTCGACGATGTGGTGGTTGTTCTCGCCGTAGTGGTTCCACACGTGCAAGGTCATGCCCGCCGTCTGCGACAAGGCCTGGAACCATTCCTTGAACAGTTCGGTGTCCATGGTGCCCAGCTTGTCGCGCGTGAACGCGACCTTCCACACCAGATAGGGGCGGTTGGACAGGTCGAGGCTGACTTGGGTCAGCGCCTCGTCCATGGGAATGAGCGCCGAGCCGTAGCGGCTGATGCCCTTACGGTCGCCGAGTGCCATGGAAAGGGCCTCTCCAATGGCCAGTGCGCTGTCCTCGACGGTGTGGTGATAGTCGATGTGGGTGTCGCCCTTGGCGCGCACCGTCAAATCGATCAGCGAATGCCGCGACAACTGCTCAAGCATGTGGTCGAGAAATCCAATCCCGGTGTCCACATCGTAGTGTCCAATGCCATCCAGGTTGATCGTAACCGTAATGGCGGTTTCCTTGGTCACCCGCTCGACGGTGGCTTGACGCATGAAAGGTCGCTCCCGCTTGAACTACAGCATGCTATGTAACAGCGTTCCGTCGTTCCGCCAAGCCCACGTACCGGGCCGCCGGATCACACCGCCACGACTGCACACCCTGCGAGCGTTCCCCTGGGGTCTTGCAACTAGCCCCAATGATTCGGGATCGCTATGTTTCAGATTACCTTATCCTCGACCCATCTGTTTCCACTTTAGCCCGCAAGCATGAGGCGTACCGTGACGAATATTGACAAGCCCAAGACCCGTCGCCGCCAGCCGATCACAGCCAAGGAATACGGGCCGGACCCGATCGACGTGCACGTCGGCAAGCGCCTGCGCCTGCGTCGCACGCTGCTGGGCATGAGCCAGGAGCAGCTTGCCAACGCGGTCGGCGTCACGTTCCAGCAGATTCAGAAGTATGAACGCGGGTCAAACCGCGTGTCCGCCTCGCGCTTGTATGATGTGGCCCGTGTTCTGGGCGTCAGCATTTCGTTCTTCTTTGAAGACATCAATGCCGACGTCACCGACGGCCGCCCGACCCAGCACCTGCCCGGACAGGCCGGCATGAGCGACACGCCGATGCCGATCTATGAACAGGACGAACTGTCGCGCAACGAGACGCTGGAACTGGTCCGCGCCTATTGGCGCCTGTCCAGCAGCGACATGCGCAAAAACGTTCTGGAACTGCTGCGCAGCATGGGTCGCCGCGACTGACGTGACCTGTGCTGACCAAGGGGCGATCAGGCGCCAAGGCTGTCGAGCCGCTGCTCCACCGAGCAGCGGAAGGCGGACAGCAAATGCGCCTCCTCGCACAGACCGGCCTTGCGGAGGTCGTGTTCCATGGACACGGCCATCGCCAAGGCGGTCGACAGGACCTTGATAGCGCGCGGCGCGTCGTGCGGCGAAGCAGATGTGTGAGGGGTGGACCTGGACATTGGCACGGGAGAGATCTTCCTGTCAGCGACTGGTCTGCATATACGTGACGGCAACTTATCGTTGTAACCTCTGTATATGCACGATAAGATAGCAAATCATGCCCTACTCCGCCAAGTAGTTTCCAGTCCGGCCCGCCCTTTCCCGTTGCCGCCGCACATCACGCGGCCTTGACCCCTTACGGCGGCTGTCCCATCTTGCCGAAGGCCTTCTTACTCAAGGACTCGGTAAAGCATGACATCCTCCGACAGCCCCGTGTGGCACGGCACGACCATCCTATCCGTGCGCAAAAACGGCCGCGTGGTCATCGCCGGCGACGGGCAGGTGTCGCTGGGCAACACCGTCATCAAGGCCAACGCCCGCAAGGTCCGCCCGCTGGGCTCGGGCGTCCTGGCCGGATTTGCCGGGGCCACGGCAGATGCCTTCACCCTGTTCGAGCGCCTGGAAGCCAAGCTGGAACAGCACCCAGGCCAGCTCACCCGCGCCTGCGTCGAACTGGCCAAGGACTGGCGCACCGACCGCTATCTGCGTCGCCTGGAGGCCATGATGGCCGTGGTCGATGCCGACGTGTCACTCATCCTGACCGGCACCGGGGACGTGCTGGAGCCGGCCGACGGCCTCATCGGCATCGGGTCGGGCGGCTCCTATGCCCTGGCCGCCGCCCGCGCGCTGATCGACCGCGATGACATGGACGCCGAGGCCATTGCCCGCAAATCCATGGCGGTTGCCGCCGACATCTGCGTCTACACCAACCACAACGTCATTCTGGAGAGCCTGTAGATGACCGCGTTCAGCCCCCGCGAAATCGTCTCCGAGCTGGACCGCTACATCGTCGGCCACGATGACGCCAAGCGCGCCGTCGCCATCGCCTTGCGCAACCGCTGGCGCCGCCAGCAACTGCCCGAGGCCCTGCGCGAAGAAGTGCTGCCCAAGAACATCCTGATGATCGGCCCGACCGGCGTCGGCAAAACCGAAATCGCCCGCCGCCTCGCCAAGCTCGCCCAGGCCCCGTTCATCAAGGTCGAGGCCACCAAGTTCACCGAGGTCGGCTATGTCGGCCGCGATGTCGAAA
>JBAYSM010000012.1:0-34621 GCA_041676205.1 Rhodospirillaceae bacterium
AACGCTGGTGCCCAGCGCGATCAGCGCCACCGTGGGATGGATGAGCAACAGCACTGACAGCGTGACGCCCAGCGCCACGAGCGACGACATCAGCGGGATTATGCCGTACAGCGCCGTCCACTGAATCGCCGGGGCATCATTGCTGATGCGCAGGGCGGCATCCATGGCGCCTTCGTCGGCGCCCTTGCCGTGGGTGACGCGCAGGCTGCGGGCGAACAGGCGGCCTCGGAAGACCCGCACCATGCCCTCACCCACCCACTCGCGGAACAACCAGTCCCCGGTGGTGTGCAGCAGGGCCAGCCCCGCCACGCCCAGCCCCAAACCCAGCGCCAGCCACAACACCGGGTCCGACCCGGCCTCCGTCCCCTCGGGCAACAAGGCGCGCAGCACGCCGGGCAGCGGTTCGGACCCGATCACGTGGTCGAGGATGATTTGAAACGGCACCGGCGCCAGCAGGCCAAGCGGCGTCGCCAGCACGCCCAGCACCGCGACCACGCCCAGATGAGGCCACCACGCCCGCGCCTCACGCAAGGCACGCGCGTAAAGTCCAAAGGCCGTCCGGCTGCGAGGGGTCATGACGCCGTTCCCATTTCCTGCTACGTCCAGGCGGATAGCACCTATCACTATCCTGTCGGGGGAGAGCACTATGCTTTGTAGGTAGGGCGCCGTACCGTTCCTCAGCACACCAGTTCCGTGGCAGGATGGAAGTCCGCTCCCTGCCATCCTCCCGGAGATTTGCACATGTTCCTGCGGCCATTGGCCCTGCTGATGACGTTGGCGCTGTTCGCCGCCCCCGCTGCCGCCGAAGAAATCGGCAGCGTCGATACGGTGTTCAAGTTCCTCGGCCCCAACCACAAGATCGTCATCGAGGCGTTCGACGACCCCAAGGTTCCCGGTGTCACATGCCACGTCAGCCGTGCCCGCACGGGCGGGGTCAGCGGCGCGTTCGGACTGGCCGAAGATACCTCGGACGCCTCCATCGCCTGCCGTCAGGTTGGACCGATCACGCTGCCCGAGGGCCTCAAGAAAAACGACGGCGAGCAGGTGTTCAGCGAGCGCCGCTCACTCCTGTTCAAGCGCCTCCAGGTTGTCCGATTCTTCGACGAAAAGCGTAGAGTTCTGATTTATCTCGTTTATTCAGATAAGATCATTGAGGGATCGCCAAAAAATGCTATTTCCAGCGTTCCCGTGATGCCGTGGCGCGAGTAGGAGGCCCAACCGCATGGATGTGATGAACTACATGATCCTGGTTGCTGCCGCATTGGTAACCGTCAGCGTGTTCACGAGCATCATCTCATTCCGGGCGGGGGTTCCCATTCTGCTGATTTTCCTGGGCGTCGGGTTGGCCGCCGGGGTTGATGGCCTGGGCATCTATCACGATAACGAGGAAACCACATTCTTCGTCGGCAGCATCGCGCTGGCCGTCATCTTGTTCGACAGCGGTTTCCAGACCCGCCTGCAAAGTTTCCGCGTGGCAGCCGGTCCCGCCTTGGTCCTGGCCACAGTGGGAGTGGGGCTGACCGCCACGCTGGTTGCCCCGGTGGCCGCGTTCTCGCTGGGCCTCAGTTGGCCCGAAGCCTTTCTGCTCGGCGCCGTGATCGGGTCCACCGACGCGGCGGCAGTGTTCTTTCTATTAAGGGTCGGCGGCATCACCATCCGCGAGCGGGTACGATCCACCCTGGAGATCGAGTCCGGCTCCAACGATCCCATGGCGATCTTCCTGACCATGGCCATGCTGACCCTGGTCCGCGCCGAATTCCTGGACTGGGGCGCGTTCGCTCTGGATTTTGTGCAGCAGTTCGGGCTGGGTATCGCCCTCGGAATTGCCGGAGGGTTTGCCGTCGCCCTGGTAGTCAACCGCGTGAACCTGGACCCCAGCCTCTATGCCATCGTCGTACTGGCCCTGGCGTTGGCGGTGTTTTCCATCACCAACCTGGTCGGCGGCAGCGGGTTCCTGGCCATCTACATCGCCGGACTGACGGCGGGCAACACGCGGCTACGCATCCGGGCCGACATCGTGCGGTTCCAGAACGCCCTGACGTGGCTTAGTCAGATGATCATGTTCGTGACGCTCGGCCTCTATGCCACGCCGTCGCAGTTTCCAGGCATCGCAGTGCCGTCGCTGATGATCGCCGCCGCGTTGATGCTGTTCGCCCGGCCCATCGCGGTGTGGCTGTGCCTGAAGCCGTTTGGCTTCACCGGCAACGAAACAGCCTTCGTGGCGTGGGTGGGCCTGCGCGGTGCTGTGAGCATCCTGCTCGCTCTGCTGCCGATGATTGACCTGTTGCCGTCTGGACCGGTGATCTTCAACGCGGTTTTCCTGATCGTGCTGTCCTCGCTCATCATCCAGGGGTCGAGCATCGGGATTTCCGCCCGCTGGCTAGGCCTGCGCGTGCCGATCCAGCGCGGGCCAGTGGAACGGGTGGAATTGGAACTGCCCAAGCTACCCGGCTATGAACTGGTCAGTTATCTCATTCCCGCCGATGCCGCTGTCACGCGCGGCCAGCGCCTGCCCCGGTGGGCACGCCCGGCACTGGTCCACCGCGAAGGCACCGTCTTGACCGCTCTTTCGGCCGGGCTGTTGCGTGCCGGCGACCAAGTCTATTTCATCGCC
Source organism: Rhodospirillaceae bacterium (assembly GCA_041676205.1). Taxonomy (GTDB): domain Bacteria; phylum Pseudomonadota; class Alphaproteobacteria; order Rhodospirillales; family Rhodospirillaceae; genus Cauispirillum. The sequence goes on from JBAYSM010000012.1 coordinate 2,615, forward strand.
ACGCCGCTCAAGGTGAGCCTGCTCGACAAGCTGTTCAGCGCGCCCGCCCCTCCGGCCGAAAACGACCGCGAGTTCTTTGGCGACTTCGTCCTCAAGCCCGACGCCACCCTGGGGGCGGTGGCCGATATGTACGGTGCCGCCGTTCCCGCCGAAAGGCGCGACCAGACCCTGGCCGAGATGTTCGCCCGCCGCTTTCGCAGCAACTTCGCCATTGGCGACCGGATCTCCTTGGGAGCGTTGGAGTTCATCATCCGTGACGTCGAAAACGACGTCATCACCAGCGTCGGCATGGCGGTCGAGCCGACCCAGGTGAGCCGGTCGCGCGTTCAGCAGGTGATTGGCGAGGTCCGCGCCTTGGCTGCGCGGCTCCGCATGGTTTTCGGGAAAAAGCTCGTGTAACCAGACTATTCGCGTTTTCGCTCCCTTAAGGTAGGATGCGCCAGCCCTCAGGCGTTGCACTCTCTCCCTGCCCACTCCCCCCGCCCGGAGTCCGCTTCCCGTGACCACGCCCGTCGCTTCCATGCTCACCCTGGCCGCCGTCGTGGTGGCCGTGACGGAGGAAGTTCCGCGCGTCCTGGTCGCTCGGCGGGTTCATCACGGCCTGGCAACGCCGGCACAAAAAGGCGCCCCGGCGGTCGCTGCAGATAGCCCCGACACCCTGCCCTTCGGCCCGTTCGAGCCGGAACACCACCGCACCCTGGACGCCGGTTGCCGCCAGTGGGTGGAGGAGCAGACCGGCCTGACCCTGCGCTATGTGGAGCAACTCTACAGCTTTGGCGGCCAGCACCGCGACCCGCGCGAACTGTACGACGGCCCGCGCGTCGTGACCGTGGCCTATCTGGCGCTGACCCAGGAAGCCGGGCTGGCCGGTTCAGCCGATGCCGACTGGCGCGACTGGTATGCCTTCCTGCCGTGGGAGGACTGGCGCGACGGCCGCCCGGCCATGATCGACGCCGTCATCCGCCCCCACCTGCGCGAATGGATCGAATCGGCCGAGGACGACGCGGCGCGCGACCAGCGGGCCGAGCGCGCCAACCTGTGCTTTGCCCTGCAAGGCGGCGCCGGATTCGATCCGGTGCGGGCGCTGGACCGCTACGAATTGCTGTACAGCGCCGCACTGGTGCCCGAAGCCCTGCGCGATGCCGCCGAGTTGGCCCGTGCCCAGGGCAACGCCGCCGCCGCGCCCGACCCCGTGAAGCTGGCCGTGGCAGCGCAATTGGGCGCCCCGATGGCGCTCGACAATCGGCGCATCCTCGCCAGCGCCCTGACCCGGCTGCGCGGCAAGCTGGCCTATCGCCCGGTGGTGTTCGACCTGCTGCCCCAGATGTTCACGCTTCTGCACCTGCAGCGCGTGGTCGAGGCCCTGTTCGGCACCCCCCTGCACAAGCAGAACTTCCGCCGCACCGTCATCAACCTGGAACTGGTCGAGCCGACCGGCCGCATGGAAGGCGCCGGCCGGGGTCGCCCCGCAGAGCTTTACCGCTTCCGCCGCGAAGCCCTGCTGGAACGCCGGACACTGGGGATCGGCGTGCCGATTGCGCGGGCGGGGGACTGACGGCGCGCTGCCCCGGCGAGGATGACGCGAAACGTTACCTTATACCCACCCCTGCGGGTCAGCCACCGGGCGGCGGTCGTTGAAGCTGAGGAAGCCTTTCACCAGGCGGTAAATCACCCACACCCACACCACGACCGACAGCACGATGCCGATCCCGATGAACGACGTGATCGCGGCAATGACCATGCCTAGAAGGCTCCACCAGAAGGTGCGGATGAGCCACGTAAAGTGGCTTTCATAGATCGTCGCCACCGCCTCGCTGCGCTTGATGTGGCAGATGATGACCGCGACCAGGGCGGTCAGGCCGACGAAAAGACCCACAGCCATCAGGATATAGCTCACCAAGACGATGGTGCGCAGGCTCTCGTCTTGGGTCGTACTCGGCAGCGGGGGCTGTTCCATCATTGGGTCTCCGAATCGTCTGGGTCGCCGTTTGATCGTGGGCGGTGCGGGTGGGCTTTTCAAATGTTCATTCCGCGATAACGAGTCCGGGCTTGCGAAAGCCCGCATTGTGCTCTATAAGAGCATTATAAATATGCTCAGGCAGAGCACATAAAGCACACTCGGCCTGAGCATAAGTCACGGAACCGTCGTCCTTTTGCCGGGGATCACGCATGACCGACCTGACATATACGCCCGCCGTCGCCGAACGCACCGCAGCCATCTTTGAAAAGGTGCGCGACAGCGTGACCGAGGTGGAGTGGCCCCTGCTGGCCCCGGTGATCGACGAGATCAACCGCCTCAAGCGCGAGCGCAACGCGGTCATCCTGGCCCACAACTACATGCGGCCGGAGATTTTCCACGGCGTCGCCGACATCACCGGCGACTCGCTGGCCCTGGCCCGCAAGGGCGCGGAGACCGACGCCGAGGTCATCGTCATGGCCGGTGTCCATTTCATGGCCGAAACCGCCAAGGTCCTCAGCCCGGAAAAGACCATCCTCATCCCCGACATGCGGGCCGGATGCTCGCTGTCCGAATCGATCACGGCCGACGACATGCGCGCCTTGCGGGCCAAGTACCCCGGCGTGCCCATCGTCGTCTATGTGAACACCTCGGCCGAGGTGAAGGCCGAGGCCGACATCTGCTGCACGTCCGGCAACGCGGTCGAAGTGGTGGAAAGCCTGGGCGTGCCGCAGGTCATCATGGCCCCGGACAAGTACCTCGCGGCTTATGTGCAGTCCAAGACCAAGGTCAAGATCATCGCCTATGACGGCGCGTGCGAGGTGCACGAACAGTACACCGCCGCCGACATCGCCGACATCCGCGCTTCGTTCGACGGCGACATCACCGTGATCGCCCACCCGGAATGCCCCGAAGACGTCATCGCGGCGGCCGACTTTGCCGGCTCCACCGCGCAGATGGCCGACTTCGTGGCCGAGCACGCGCCCAAGCGGGTGCTGCTGGTGACGGAATGCTCCATGGGCGACAACCTGATCGCCCAGGCGCCCAAGACCGAATTCGTGCGCACCTGCCACATGTGCCCGCACATGAAGCGCATCAGCCTGGACAACATCCTGCGCAGCCTCCAGACCCTGGAGCCGCGCGTGGAAATCGACCCGGCGATCATCCCGCGCGCCCGCCAGTCGGTGGAACGCATGTTGATCGTCAAGCGCAATGCCCCCATCGAAGTGGCCGCCGAGTAGCGCGGTTTAGCGGAGGACAAGGCCCATGTCCGTCGTTTCCCTGCACACCCCCCAGGCCGACCCCATCATCGTGGTCGGGTCCGGGGCCGCCGGTCTATCCTGCGCGCTCGCCCTGGCCCCCCGCCCGGTCATCCTGGTGACCAAGACGGCGGAATTGGGCAGCGGGTCAACCCCGTGGGCGCAAGGCGGCATCGCCGCCGCCGTGGGAGCCAACGATAGCCCCGCCGAGCACGCCGTCGATACGGTGGACGCCGGGGCCGGGCTGGTCGATCGCGCCGTGGCCGCCTTGCTGGCCGACGAAGGCCCCTCGGCCATTGACGCCCTGGCCGCCCATGGCGTGCCGTTCGACCGCGCCGCCGACGGCTCCCTCAGCCTCGGCCGCGAAGCCGCCCATGGCCGCCACCGCATCGTCCATGCCGGGGGCGACCAGACCGGACGGCTGCTGTCGGACACCCTGGTCCGGCGGGTGCAGGACTGCCCCTCCATCACCGTTCGCACGCACCTGACCGCCGTCGATCTTCTGGTCGAGCATGGCGTGGTGCGCGGCGTCACCGTTTATGGCCCGAACGGCTGGGAAACCCTCACCGGGGCCGCCGTGGTGCTGGCCACCGGCGGCATCGGCATGGCGTGGCGCGACACCACCAACCCGGCCGAGGCAACCGGCGACGGCCTCGCCATGGCCGCCCGCGCCGGTGCTCTGCTGGCCGACCTGGAGTTCATGCAGTTCCACCCCACCGCCCTGGCCGTGGGCAACCCGGACGAGGGCAAGCGCCCGCTGCTGACCGAGGCCCTGCGCGGCGCCGGGGCCATCCTGCTGGACGATGCCGGGAACGCCTTCATGGCCGCTGAACATCCGCTGGCCGACCTCGCGCCGCGTGACGTTGTGGCGCGCGCCGTGGGCCTGCGCGTTGCCGCCGGGCAGCCGGTGTTCCTGGACCTGCGCCCGGCCCTGGCCGCCAAGGGCGTTGACGCCTTCCCGCAGGTTCTGGCGACCTGCGCGGCGCATGGCCTCGACCCGCTGACCGCGCCTGTGCCGGTGGTGCCCGCCGCGCACTATCACATGGGCGGCATCCACACCGACGCCGACGGGCGGACCACCTTGCCCGGCCTGTATGCCTGTGGCGAGGTCGCCTGCACCGGCTTGCACGGGGCCAACCGGCTGGCCAGCAACTCGCTGCTCGAAGCCGTGGTGATCGGCCGCCGCACCGCGTCCACCGTCGGCCAAGCCCTGCGCGGCGTGGACACCAGCCACCCGCAACGCACCGCCGCCCGCGCCGTCGTAACGCCCGAGCCGGTTGCCGTGGCGGGCCTGACCAACCGCATTCGCGCCGTGATGGCCTGCCATGTCGGGCTGGTCCGCGACGGCACCGGGCTGCGGGTCGCAGGAACCGATTTGGCCGCCTTGGCTGGGGAGTTGGAGGGCGGCGCGCCGTCCACCGACGTCCGTGCCTGGGCCGAGGCCCGCAACCTCGTCCTGATCGCCCGCCTCGTCACCGCCTTTGCGGAGGCGCGGCGCGAAAGCCGGGGCGCCCATTGCCGCCTGGACCATCCGCGCAGCCTGGGCGCCGACGGCCTCCGCCAGTGCCTCACCCTGAACGACCTTGACGCCATCCTTGGGACTTCCGCCCCGCAGACCGCCCTTGCCTATGGGAGCCAGCAGTAACATGACCGCCCTGTCCATGCCCCACCCGCTGCTCATCGAGCCGTTTCTGCGCGAAGCCCTGCGCGAGGACATGGGTCGGGCCGGAGACATCACCACCGACGCCATCGCCCCGCCGGGCCTGACCTGCCGGGCCGAAATGGTCCTGCGCACGCCCGGCCGCGTGGCGGGGGTGGAGGTCGCGCGGCTGGTGTTCGCCATGGTCGACCCGACCGTGTCCTTCACGGCCAAGGTTCAGGACGGCACCGACGTCGGTCCCAACACCACCGTCGCCGTGATCGAAGGATCCGCCCGCGCAGTGCTGACCGGCGAGCGCGTGGCGCTCAACCTGCTCGGCCGCCTGTCGGGCATCGCCACGCTGACCCAGGCCTGCGTCGCCAAGGCAGCCCCCTTCAACACCCGCGTCGCCTGCACCCGCAAGACCACGCCCGGCCTGCGGGTGCTGGAAAAGTACGCCGTGCGCGTCGGCGGCGGGGCCAACCACCGCTTCGGGCTGGATGACGGCATCCTCATCAAGGACAACCACATCGCCGTCGCCGGCTCCATCACCGAAGCCGTCACCCGCGCCAAGGCCGCCGTCGGCCACATGGTCAAGATCGAGGTGGAGGTGGACACCCTCGACCAGTTGCGCGAACTGCTCGCCGTCGGAGCCGACGCCGTGCTGCTCGACAACATGGGACCGGACCTGCTGCGCGAGGCCGTGGCCCTGGTCGACGGCCGCATGGCAACCGAAGCATCCGGCGGCATCACGTTGGACAATTTGGCGGAAATGGCCGCCACCGGGGTCGATCTGGTCAGCCTCGGGTTCCTCACCCACGGCGCGCGGAGCCTCGATATCGGGCTGGATTTCACGGCGGGGTGAAGAAGCGGGCTCTGCCCGCACCCGCCAGGAGGCTTGCCTCCTGGACCTCGGGAATTATCTGGATGCGGCCTTGACCGCAGGATCTCCCAGCGCCGTGGCTGCTAATCCGCGTGGGTACGCGGGTCAAGCCCGCGCACGACAAAATATTTTGTTTTCATCAACTTACGTCTTGGCCGGGCTTGACCCGGCCATCCACGGGCCGCCGGTTGCGCTGCACTTCTACAGGGAAGCACCCTAACGTCCCGTGGTCCAGGAGCCCCCGGCTCCTGGCGGGCCTGGGCAGCGCCCAGCACTCCACCCTACTCCGTGCTGATGATTTTCCAGCTTCCGTCGGGCTGCATGCAGGCGGTGCCGCGCAGGCTTTGCTTTTGGCCGGTGACTTCGACCTCTTGCGTGAAGGGGCGGCAGTCGCCGGGCTTGGCGCGCGGGCGATCGGTTTGGCTGGTGGCGGCGATGGGCGGCGCGGCGGGGGTGACGTTGGCCTGATTGATGGCGCCGGTGGTCCAGTACCAAATCAGGAAAATCACGGCCAAGGCCACCACGATGCCAATGGCAATGCCGATGGTCCAGCGGTTGCGCACCTTGACCGGGTAGGGGTTGCCCAGGCGCGGATCTGGGGTCGGCCCGCCAACGTTGGGCAGATCGGGATGGGTGCCATTGTCATGGCGCGGGCGCCGGGGATCGACCATGGAGAAGCTCCTTTATTTCCTTTGGAACGCACGATGGCTCCCCTTTGCGGCAAGATGGTGATGATGGTGCTTCCATCTCGCATCCGCCGCCAAAGGGAAACGCGTTGGCCTCTCCGTTGGTTACTAACCGCATTACCCAAAGCAGAGGGGTCCGCGCACGATTACGCGGACCCCCATGCATCACATCAACCGACCGGAAGAAAGGCGCTTATGCACCCATCTTGCGGCGCAGACGACCGTTCAGTTCCTCAAGGAACGCGGTGGTGGTCTGCCAGGGCTGTTCTGGGCCGATCAGGATGGCCAAGTCCTTGGTCATCTTGCCGTCTTCGACAGCCTCGACGCAGACCCGCTCCAGGTCCTCGGCGAACTTCACGACGTCCGTGGTGTTGTCGAACTGGCCGCGGAACTTCAGGCCGCGGGTCCAAGCGAAGATGGACGCGATCGGGTTGGTCGAGGTTTCCTTGCCCTGCTGGTGCAGGCGGTAGTGACGGGTCACGGTGCCGTGCGCGGCTTCGGCCTCGATGGTCTTCCCATCGGGAGTCATCAGGACCGAGGTCATCAGGCCGAGCGAGCCGAAGCCCTGGGCCACGGTGTCGGACTGCACGTCGCCGTCGTAGTTCTTGCAGGCCCAGACGAAGCCGCCGGACCACTTCATGCAGCAAGCGACCATGTCGTCGATCAGGCGGTGTTCGTAGGTGATGCCCTTGGCCTTGAACTCGGCCGCGAACTCGGTGTCGAACACTTCCTGGAAGATGTCCTTAAACCGGCCGTCATAGGCTTTCATGATGGTGTTCTTGGTCGACAGGTAGACCGGCCAGTTGCGCATCAGGCCGTAGTTCATGCACGCACGGGCGAAGCCACGGATGGATTCGTCGAGGTTGTACATGCCCATGGCGACGCCCGCGCTGGGGAACTTGAAGACTTCGTACTCGACCGGCTCGCCGCCGTCGTCGGGCACGTACTTCATGGTCAGGGTGCCCTTGCCGGGAACCTTGAAGTCGGTCGCCTTGTACTGGTCGCCGAAGGCATGGCGGCCGATCACGATGGGCTGGGTCCAGCCAGGCACGTAACGCGGCACGTTCTTGCAGATGATCGGCTCGCGGAACACGGTGCCGTCGAGAATGTTGCGGATGGTGCCGTTCGGCGACTTCCACATCTTCTTGAGGCCGAATTCCTGAACGCGCTCCTCGTCCGGGGTAATGGTGGCGCACTTGACGCCCACGCCGTACTTCTGGATCGCCTTGGCGGAATCGATGGTGATCTGGTCGTCGGTCTCGTCGCGCTTCTGGATGCTCAGATCGTAGTACTTCAGATCGACGTCCAGATAGGGCAGGATCAGCTTGTCCTTGATGAACTGCCAGATGATGCGGGTCATCTCGTCGCCGTCGAGTTCGACGACCGGAGTTGCGACTTTGATCTTGCTCATGGTCCTTGCCCTTCTCAGAGTCTAAACGGAAACCAAACGTCCGCCGGGGTGCGCCCCTGGTCCGGCTCCACATGAGCGCCACGGACGGCGGCACCATAGAAACTGGCGCGTGCAAGCGCAAGTTCGGAATGGGTGGCACGCGGCCTGCCCGAACGGATGGGACGGGCCACGCGTGCGGCACGGCCCCCTCGCTAGGGGCCGGATGCCGCTCTAGAAAAGGCTTTCGTGGGCTTCTTCATCCGCCGTCAGGACCTCGCGGCGGGCTGCGGGGAGAACGTCTTCAATCCGCGCCACAACACTGAACAGGTCCAGGTGGCGGGGCTTGATGAACCCCTCGGTCAGCATCGACTCGGTAAAGGTCAGAAAGGGCTTCCAGTACCCGGCCACATCGACAATCACGACCGGCTTGTCGTGCAGGCCAAGTTGCTTCCAGGTCAGGATCTCGAACGTCTCGTCCATGGTGCCAAAGCCGCCGGGCAGTACACAAAAGGCGTCGGAGCGATCGAACATGATGCGTTTGCGGGTGTGCATGTCTGGCACGACGATGGTTTCGGTCAGGCCAGGCAAGGCGGCCTCGGCCTGGGTCAGATGCTCGGGAATGATCCCGGTCACTGCCCCGCCGGCATCCAGGCACGCCTGAGCGACCGCGCCCATGATGCCGACGCCGCCCGCTCCGAACACCAGTTCAACGCCAGCCTCGCCCAGCGCGCGCCCCAGCGCCCGGGCGGAGTCGGCATAGCGCACGTCATTGCCCGGTGAGGAGCCGCAAAACACGCACAGGGATTTCAACTCGGTCATGCTGGTCTCCGATAGCATACGGAAGGACGATCATAGGCTGACGCATGCCGCGCCGGAAGGTGCGGCGGCACGTTGTCATAAACGCTCAACAACTGCTTCACAGGCTTGTGACTTGTGGCGAGTCCGCCGTCGGAGGTAGCTTCTCACGACTCTGTTTGCCGCACCTGCTCAGGAGATTCTTCATGCGATTCGTTAAATCCCTTGCCGTCGCCGCCGCCGTAGCCGTGCCCATGCTGTCCGCCGCGCCGGGCTTTGCCGCCGAAGAGGACGCCATCGTCCAGTTCCGCATCAACAACATGAAGGTAGTCGGCGGGGCCATGAGCAACATCGTCGCCCAGCTCAAGGGCGAGGCTCCGGTCAAGGACCAGATTGCCGCCTACGCCGCGCTGCTCAGCCAGGCCTCGGCCATCAGCGCCCCGGCGTTCAAGGACAAGGCCATGGGCCTGGAAGTCAAGACCACGGCCAAGGAAGACATTTGGGCCAACTGGGACAAGTTTGAAGGCGGCCTGAAGGCCATGGAAACTGAAACCGCCAAGCTGGCCCAAGTCGCCGAGGCCGGAAACATGGGCGCCATCGGCGCACAGGTGCAGGAAGTCGGCAAGACCTGCAAGACCTGCCACGACAATTTCCGCCAGAAGGACTAACGCGGCTACAAAAGGGCGCGGCTTCGGCTGCGCCCTTTTTTCTTTTCCTCAGACCTGCGTCACCACGGCCCACACCACCCCCACCGCCACCGCCAGCACCGGTATGGCCCGCCACGGCGAAACCAGACGCGGCGCGTCCGCGTGTACACCGTCAGCCGCTTTGCGGCCGGTAATCATCGGGCGGATGAGGTTTTTTCCACGAACGAGGTAGTACAGCGCCGCAGCGATATGCACCGCAACGACCGCGAGCAGGATGTAAAACACCTGCCCATGCACGACGGTCAGCCGATCGCTGGTCGCCTTGCTGACCTTGGCGGCGAGTGGTCCCTGCGAGAAAATATCATCATTGCCGAACAGGCCCAGACTACCCTGGAACAGCAACAGCCCCAGCATCACCAGGATAATCAGCGCACCGGCAGGATTATGTCCCGTGGTCATTGGCATATCGCCGCGCAGGATGGAGCGGACATACTCCATCACCGGACGCGGCCCGCGCACGAAGCTGGAAAACCGCGCCGTCGACGACCCGACGAAGCCCCACATCAGGCGAAACAGCACCAGTGCCAGGACCGCCTGCCCCAACAGCATGTGCAGGTCCATGTTGCCCATGAAGACGTTCACCTTGATCCCCAGGATCTCCTGATCGACCACCAGCGACAACACCCCGAACTGCCCACTGACCCATAATAGGACGAGCAGGATCACCAGGGTCCAATGGAACAGGCGAATCGGCAAATCCCAGACCCTGAGGTCGGGAGAAGCGGTTTCTGTGCTCATGCGTTTGCCCTTCACGCGGCGGAGTGGTTCCAAGAGAATGCCGAACCTGAACCGCAGTGGCAATTCAAGAGGGCGTGCCATGAGGGTGTGTCTGCGGCGTCCGGTGTGATATTGCCTTGCAACACTGAGTTTCACTGCTGCAACGGTCCCATGTCCCAGGTCGCCATTTTCCTCGCCCTGCCTTTCGGTCTTGCGCTTGCCGCCGCCGCAGCCCTACGGCTGGCCGGCGGCGATGGCGCGGGTGCGCGGCTGAGTGGCGCGGCGGTGCCCGCCGGCTTCCTCGCCGCCTGGACATGGCTGCATGGTTTGACCCTGGTGCCCTCTGGGTTGGTCGAGGTAGCGGCCCCCGTCGCCTTGGGCGGCGCGCTCGCGGGATTGGCGTTGGACGCCACGGCTGCGCGGCCGGGCTGGCGCATGATCGTCGGAGCCGTGTTCGTCGCAGCCGGTGTATGGGCGGCCACCGGGTTGGTCGGCGCCGTCTCTCAACCGCCTGCCGACGCACCGGCCAAGGCCGCACTGTGGGTCGGCATCATCGCATTGACCGCCGCATGGACCGGCACGCTGTTACGCCTGCGCCGCTATTCGGCCAGTAATGGCGCCGAGGGAGCCGCCCTCCTGGCCGCCCTGGCCGCCGGACTGGGGCTGACCGCCGCCGCCCTGGGCGCCATGCCCATTGCTGCTCCCGCCGCCGGACTGGCCGCTTCGGCGCTCGGCTTCATGGTGCTGGCGGGACCGCTGGGACTGCCGCTGGCCGGAGGAGCCGTACTCGGTGGCGGCGGCGCATTGCTTGGACTGACGCAAGCCCTGGCGGTGGATTGGCCGGGCAGCATCATTCCGCTGATCGTCCTCGCCCTCGGGCTGTTCGCAGGGGGCACGGCCCAACGCCTGCCCGGCGCCGCGCGCTGGCGTCCGGCGTGGATGCTGGCGTTGGCCTTGTTGCCCGGCCTGCTTGCCGCCGCAACCGCCCTGGCCCTGCGGGGTTGAGCGTTCCCCTTGCTCCCCGGACGGAGCGGGATTAGGGTGCAATGAAGGCTGTTTTGACTGTGTAACGAGAACCTCGTGGACGACTCTCCCTCCCCCGCCCCGCGCTCAGACGAAACCGGACCACGCCGCAGCCCCTCGCGGCCGGTCGTCCTGTCGATGGTTGGCGCTCTTGTCGTGCTCGGCGCGGTAGGGCTGGCCTACGTGACCTGGGAGGGCAACCGCGAGGACGCTCCGTCGCCGCCCTTGGCCGATACCGCCCCCCCGGCCACGCCTGCCCCGGCACCGGCCACAACGGCCGCGCCGAAGGGCCCGGCCTTTGACGTGGTCCGCATCGATCCGCAGGGCAACACGGTCATCGCCGGACGGGCGACGCCCAACAGCACGGTCATCATCCTTGACGACGGCAAGGAAGTCGGCCGCGTCACGTCCGATGCGCGCGGCGAGTGGGTGTTCCTGCCTGACCAGCCGCTGCCGCCGGGCAGCCGCGAGCTGACCCTGCGGACCATCGCACCGGATGGCACAGAGGCGCAGTCCGACGATGTGGTGGTCCTGGTCGTTCCCCAAGACGGTGGCCGCACCCTGGCCCTGCAAGCCAGCCGCGATGGCGCGCCAAGCCGCCTGCTGCAAGGCGCTGCCCCACTGGCCGAACAGGGCGCGTTGGCGCTCGATGTGGTGGATTATGACGACGACGGGCGGCTGACCATCAGCGGTCGCGCCGCTCCCGGCACGACGGTCCAGATCTACCTGAACAATGACTTCATCGGCCGCGGCTCCGCCGGAGGCGACGATGGCCGCTGGACTGTCAAACCCGACGCCCCGGCTTCGGTCGGCCGCCATACCCTGCGGGCCGACATGCTGGGCGCGGACGGCACCGTCCAGGCCCGCGTAGAAGTGCCGTTCGAGCGGGCCGAACCCGATCTGCCCGATGGCATCCGGGTCGTCGTCCAGCCCGGCAACAACCTGTGGTTGCTGGCCCGCCGCGCCTATGGCGAGGGCACCTCGTTCACTGTCATCTACGACGCCAACAAGGGCCACATTCGCAACCCCGACCTGATCTATCCGGGTCAGGTGTTCATCCTGCCATCCTCTCCGCCAAGACGCCCTTAGTCTAATACGGCGACGGATCCAGCGTATCCTGCAACAGCGCAAACCACGGCAGGGCGGGCAGCACGGCGCTCGTCAGGTCGGCAATCAGGCGATCGGCGGGCACCGGGGCGGGTGGATAGCGTTTGTCGGAGAACACCACCACGCCGCCGTGCCGCTGGCGGATGCGCACACCGGCCTGTTGCGCGGCGTCAAGGACGCGCAGGGCAGCCGCATGACGCTGGGACGCTGTGCGTTCAGGCGGCAGGCGGCCCAAGGGGCAGGCCACGGTGAGGACGGCGGTGGTATCGACTTCCTCGAACCGGCAATCAAACACCCGCGCCGCAAGCCGGAACCGGAAGTGCAAAGGCCCGATGGGCGCGCGGTGGGCGCCCTCGCCGTCCACACCGAGCGAGAGGGCCATTAAACTGAGTGGCCGGTCGTCCTGGACAAGCATGAGGCGCAACGGCAATCTCCCGCAAAGAGGACACCATGGGCAACTGTAGCGGCCCTGCGTCGCCATGCCAGCCCGAAAGCCCTTTCTAAGCCTTCTGGAGCAGACTATCCTGCCCCGCAAATACGTCCCCTGTCACCCAGCGGGCGTTTGGCTCACACAAACAGGCCGACTGCGGCCACGTTCGAGGTGCACGTGAAGGTCATCGAGATTCCCTGGCAGCGTTATGTGCTGCCCCCCCTGCATGAAGAAGGCCCCCGCTTCATCGCCGTGTTCGCCGCCATTACCGCGCTGCTGTTCTGGGCGTGGTGGCCGCTGGGCGTTGTTGGCACGCTGGCGACGGTGTGGTGCTTTTACTTCTTCCGCGACCCCGTGCGCTACATCCCGACCCGCCCCGGTCTGGTGATGACCCCGGCCAGCGGCATCGTGCAGATGATCGGCCCGTCGGTTCCGCCGCCCGAACTGGACATGGGCAGCGAGCCGATGACCCGCGTCAGCGTGTTCATGAGCGTGTTCGACTGCCATGTGAACCGCATCCCGGTGGCGGGCACCGTGATCAAGGTTGCCTATCGCCCCGGCAAGTTTGTCAACGCCTCGCTCGACAAGGCCAGCGAAGACAACGAGCGCAACTCTCTGCGCCTGCGCAGCACCGATGGCCGGGAACTGGCCGTGGTGCAGATCGCTGGGCTGGTCGCGCGGCGCATCCGGTGCGACGTCAAGGACGGCCAGACGGTCGGCACGGGTGAACGCTATGGCCTCATCCGCTTCGGTTCGCGGCTGGACGTTTATCTGCCGGCCGGGGTCAATCCGTTGGTGGTGTGCGGGCAGTTGGCGATCTCCGGCGAAACGGTGATCGCCGACCTGAACAGCGCCGAACCCCAGCGCGACGGGGAGAAGATCTAATATGATTCTTCCGGGCCAAGGGCGATTGAAGACACTGTCCTTCAACAAGATCATTCCCAACATCATCACGCTGTTGGCGTTGAGCGCAGGACTGACCTCGATACGCTATGGCCTGCGCGAGGAATTCGAAAGCGCGGTGCTGGCGATCTTCCTGGCTGCCGTGTTCGACGGTATCGACGGACGCATCGCCCGCATGCTCAAGGGCAGCACCAAGTTCGGGGCGGAACTGGACTCGCTGTCGGATTTCGTATCCTTCGGCGTCGCCCCGGCGGTGCTGTTGTACATGTGGACCCTGCAAGGCGCGGGCGGCATCGGGTGGGCACTGAGCCTGCTGCTGGCCATCTGCGCGGCCCTGCGGCTGGCCCGCTTCAACACCATGCTGGGCGAACCGGACCCGCCGAGTTGGGCGCATAACTACTTCTCGGGCGTCCCGACCCCGGCCGCCGCGTTCCTGGTGTTGCTGCCGATGGTCATGTCCTTCCACTTTGAGTCGGGCTTTTTCAGCTCCCCCTGGGTGGTCGGCCTGTTCGTCGTCACGGTCAGCTTCCTGATGGTCAGCCGGGTGCCGACGTTCTCGTTCAAGCGGTTCCGCGTGCCGGCCATCTGGGTGCTGCCGCTGATGATCGTGGTCGGCCTTCTGGCCGCCTTCCTGGTCACTGAACCCTGGGCGACTCTAGGCGTTATCGGCCTGATCTACCTGGGCGGCATCCCGTTCTCGATGCGCAGCTACCGCAGCCTTCAGGCCCGCGCCGCGGCTCACGGCGGCCAACCGCCCGAGGAAGACGTTGTGGTTGAGGACGACGAAGACGCGCCGGAGACGCGCTGACCCATCCGTCTCCATGCTCTTGCAGGACCAACGATGTCTCTAGACCCTACCGCCGCACTGGTGCTTTTTTCCGGCGGCCAGGATTCGGCTACCTGCCTCGCTTGGGCGCTCGACCGCTTTACGCGGGTCGAAACCATCGGATTCGACTATCGGCAGCGCCACGCGATTGAGCTGACCGTGCGCGACACGTTTCGGCGGGAACTGGCGGCGACGTTTCCGGCCTGGGGCGCAAATCTGGGCGAGGACCGGGTGCTCGACGTGCGTGGGTTAGCCGACATCGGCCAGACGGCGATGACCGAGAGCGTGGAGATCGAGATGGGCGCGTCGGGCTTGCCGTCCACCTTCGTCCCCGGCCGCAATCTCCTGTTTCTGACCTATGCGGCGGCGGTCGCCTACCGGCGGGGCATTCGGACCATCGTGACCGGAGTGTGCGAGACGGACTTCTCCGGCTACCCCGACTGCCGCGACGACACCATCAAGGCCCTGCAAGTCGCCCTGAACCTCGGCATGGATACCCGCTTCGTGCTGGAAACGCCGTTGATGTGGGTGGACAAGGCGGGCACCTGGGCGATGGCCGATGCCTTGGGCGGCAAGACGCTGGTGGACCTTGTGACCGAGCACACCCACACCTGCTACCTGGGCGACCGGACCACCCGCCACGCCTGGGGCTATGGCTGCGGCGCCTGCCCGGCCTGCGGCCTGCGCTCGGCCGGTTGGGAGCGGTGGTCACCATGACCTACGCCGTGAAGGAAATCTTCCACACGTTGCAAGGCGAAGGCGCTCAGGCCGGACGCGCCGCCGTGTTCTGCCGCTTTGCCGGGTGCAACCTGTGGAGCGGCCGCGAGCAGGACCGCGCCGAGGCCGCCTGCCAATTCTGCGACACCGATTTCGTTGGCACGGACGGCCCAGGCGGCGGAAAATTCGCCACCGCCGACGCTCTGGCCGATGCCGTGCGCGCCTGCTGGGACGCCGCCGTGGTCGAAGGCGGCACGCCTTATGTGGTGTGCACCGGCGGAGAACCGCTGCTGCAACTCGACGGGCCGCTGATCGACGCCCTGCACGCACGCGGCTTCGAGATCGCCGTGGAAACCAATGGCACCCAGGCCGCGCCGCCGGGCCTCGACTGGATCTGCGTCAGTCCCAAGGCGGGGACCGATCTGGTCCAGACGTCGGGATCGGAGCTAAAGGTCGTGTGGCCGCAGCCGGGCCTGGACCTTGACGCACTTGGACGCCTGGCCTTCACGCACCATTTCCTGCAACCGATGGACGGGCCGGATCAGGCCGCCGCCATTGCGCTCTGCGCCGCCACATGCCAAGCCCACCCGCGTTGGCGGCTGAGCCTGCAAACCCACAAGCTGATCGGTATCCCATGAGCAGTCATTACGTCGTCACCCGGCGCATCGGCATCGACGCCGGCCACCGCATCCGGCTCCATGGCTCCAAGTGCCGCCACGTCCACGGCCACCGCTACGAGATCGAGGCAACCTGCCGGGCCGAGCACCTGCACCACGAGGGCGAGCAGTCCGGCATGGTCCTGGATTTCGGCTTCCTCAAGGAGGAAATGATGCAGGTGATCGACGAGCCATGCGATCACGGCTTCATCGCCGAACTGGCCGACGAAGGGGTGCTTGAAATGTTCGGCCCGGTCGGTACGCCCTTTGCCGACTGGCTGAAGGTCATTCAGGCCATTGTGGCGCGCGACGGTTTTGCCGCCGTCACCGAATGCCGCCTGGACGCCAAGCTCTACGTCGTGCCCTTTCCGCCGACCGCCGAGGCCCTGGCCCGCCACTGGTACGACCGGCTGGCCCCGTTGGTCCGCGACCGCTCCGATGGCATAGGGGAATTGATGCGCCTGCGGGTATGGGAAACCCCCAATTGCTGGGCCGAATGGGGGATTTGACGGTACTACTCGTCGCGCCGCCAATTCACCCGCACGAAATACTCCCCGGTCGGCATGTGGTACGAAAGTTGACCATCATAAGCGCTGGCCAATGCCTCGCCGATACGGCGCGGCAGGTGGATGTCCGTGGTCGTAATCTCCAGATGGGTGGCCTCCTCGCGCAGGGCGATGATGCGGTTCAAGGGGTGCGTGGTGCCTTCGTCATGCTCGCAGCGCCGGACCAGCCCGATAATCTCGTCCTTGTGAGGGGCGACGAACCACCCTTCGATCATGACCTCGCCGGCCGGCATGGCATCGCGGATGCGTCGGCACGCCGGGCATAGCTCCGGGCGCGCACCTTGAGCGGCGCCATTGGCCTGGGCACCCGGCCACTTCCAGCGGCCTTTATGATAAATCACCGTGCAGTTCGGGCAATAGACCGGTTCGGCTGGTTTCTCGGATACCCGATAGGGGTCATGGACCCGCTCGGGAACCTTGCGATCGCGACGCTCCGGGTGGGCGGGGGTGCGGATAGTTTTCATGACCACCTCCATGGAATATTCACCATCATACAGCACCCTCACTAGGGGTGCGGCGGCGCAAGCGGGCTAGGGCGCGCGGCGTCAAACTTTCGGCGCACATACCCTCCTATCGGTTTCTCCGATGAGGCCTGACCATGCTAAAGTCGCCGTCATGGGCATTATCGGGGGGTTTGAATCATGCGGGGAATGCTGGCGGTCGTTGCAGCAGGTCTGACACTGGTGGCGGCAAGCGCCGCGCAGGCGGGGCCGACGCTGGATGAAGTGGTGGCGCGCGGGTCCGTGCGGTGCGGCGTCAATGAATTGGGCCGCGCCCTCAGCACGCTGGGGCCGGAAGGCCAGTGGATCGGCTTCTACCCCGAGTTCTGCCGCGCCATTGCGGCGGCAACCACCGGCGACAAGGAAAACGTGGACTTCGTGATGGTGTCCACGGCTGACCGGTTCGGTGCCGTTCGAGAAGGCGCCGTGGACGTGTTGAGCGAGGCATCGACCCACACCTTGACCCGCGATGCCCAAGGACTGGAGTTCCCCAGCATCGTCTTTCACGACGGTCAGGGCTTCCTGGTCTACGCGAAAGACGGCATCAAATCGGTGGATCAACTCAAGGGCAAGCGCGTCTGCGTCCAAGGCACGGCGACATCGGACGACAACCTGCGCGACCTGAACAAAACCAAAGCCATGGGCATGGAGGTGATGACCTTCACCACCATTGAAGGGGCCTATTCCGCATTTTTCAGCCGCCAGTGCGAGGCCATGTCGACCGACGCGCTGATCCTCGGCTCCATGCGCCTGTCGCTGGCCCCCAATCCCGCCGACTACATCCTTCTGGATGAACGCATCAGCAACGAACCGATCGGGATGGTCATCGCCGATGGCGACGCCCAGTGGGCCGCCATCGTGCGGTGGGTCGTCAACGTCATGTTCCGGGCCGAAGAACTTGGCGTAAACCAAGCAAACGCGGATGCTCTGCGGGCCAATGGCTCGGTGGAGGCCCGCATGTTGCTGGGCGCCGATGGCGACCTCGGCCCTGCACTCGGCCTCGATAGCGCCTGGGCCTATCGGGTGATCAAGCAGGTCGGCAACTACGGCGAGGTTTTCGACCGCACGATTGGCTCTGGGTCCGAATTCAACCTACCCCGTGGCCGCAATGCGCTGGTCAAAGATGGCGGCCTTCTGTGGGCACCGCCCCTGCGCTGAGGAAATATACGTCAATGTCTGTTGCTCAGGTGCCGTCGCCGTCCCGCCGCCGTCCCATCCGGTTCGGCGTATCGTCCCGCATTACCGCCACCCTGGCCGCGCTGGTCGCCCTGACCGTGCTGGTGGCAGGCTTTGCCTTGTGGGGAATTGAACGCTTTCGGGAAGGCTTCGACGACATCGCCCTGGAACGGCACCGCCAGTTGACCAGTGTGGCGCGGCTGGCGCAGCGCACGGAATCCGTGGCGGTGACGGCCCCGCGCCTGATCACCGCCCGCGACCGGTTCGACCTGCAGCGCCAGCAGCAGTATCTGGCCGACCAGTTGACGCTGATCGCCGGAGCCTTCGATGACGCGCGCGCGCGCGGGATCGCCCCGTCTGTAATGACCGAGATGGACGCCCACCGCGAAGCGATGGTCGCCAACCTCAATCAGGTCGTCGAGGTGGTCGGCGAGCGAATCGCCGTGGCCGACGCTATCGCCAACCATATCAAGGCACTGGAGCGCGCCTTCGTCACCGTCCAACCGTTCCGCGACGCCAGCGAGCAAGGAAGCGCAAACCTGCGGCGGTCGCTGGAACTGATGGATCAGGGCCACGTCATCGTGCTGCAAAGCCTCGCGCAAGCCTACGTCAGCGGCGTGCGCAACGCAGAACGGCAATCCTCCCACATCATGGCCGAGGGGTTTACCCGCATTCAGCAGACTTCGGGGGCCGAGTGGGATGGGATGATGGCCCTGTGGCAGGGCGTCAAGGCCCATGTTGACGGCGAGCAAGGCCTGTTCGCCCTGCGTCGCCGCCAGATTGAGTTGGACCAGACCATCCAGGGCCTGCTCATCCGCAACAACGTCCTGTCGGGGCGGTTCTCGTCCAGCGCCACCAACCTGTTCACCGACATGGAAGCCGACATCGACCGCGACCGTGTGGCGTTCTCGGCCATGATGGACCTCGGCGTGGTGCTGCTGCTGGCCGCCGTGGGGGCGTCTGTGCTGGGCGCACTGGCAGTGTTCCTGTTCCTGCGCCGGCGGGTCATCGCCCGGCTGACCGACCTGCAACAGACCATGCACGCCCGCGCCGAGGGTCAGGCCGTTGCCATTCCCACGGAAGGCAATGACGAAATTTCGGACATGGCGCACAGCCTCGCGTTCTTCGTCACCGAGATCGAGCGGCGCGAGGAGGCCCTGTCGGTGGCCCGCGACGAAGCCAACCGCGCCAACGACGCCAAAAGCGCTTTCCTGGCCAACATGAGCCACGAAATCCGCACCCCTATGAACGCGGTCATCGGCCTGTCGCGGCTGGCCATGCAGACCCCGCTGAACGACCGCCAGCGCGACTACCTGACCAAGATCCTCGGGGCGTCGCAGGCATTGCTGGGCATCATCAACGACATCCTGGACTTCTCCAAGATCGAGGCCGGCAAGCTGGATCTGGAGGAAGCGGAATTCTCCGTCACCGACCTGCTGGACGACGTCGCCGCCCTGATTTCCGGCAAGGCCGAGGAAAAGGGCCTGGAGATCGTGTTCTCGGCCAGCCCCGACCTGCCGCAACGCCTGTTCGGCGATAGCCTGCGCCTAGGTCAGGTGTTGACCAATCTGGCGACCAACGCCGTCAAGTTCACCGAGGTCGGCGAGGTGGTCGTGCGGGCCGCCGTGGAAAGCGAGCAGGACGACCGCGTGGTCCTGCACTTCTCCATCCGCGACACCGGCATCGGCCTGTCCGAGAACCAGCGCGCCAAGCTGTTCACCCCATTCAGCCAGGCCGACGCCTCGACCACCCGGCGGTTCGGAGGCACCGGCCTGGGCTTGAGCATCTGCCAGCGGCTGGTCGACATGATGGGTGGCCGTATCTGGGTCGAAAGCGCGCCCGACAAGGGCAGCACCTTCCACTTCACCTGCGACCTGCGTCGCGCCCGCCCGACCCTGCGCGACGTGGACCGCTGGAAGGACCTGCGCGGCACCCGCGTCCTTGTGGTCGACGACAACGCCACGGCCCGCGCCATCCTGTCGGAAATGCTGCGGTCCTTCGACTGCACGGTGGCCGAGGCCGAAGACGGCGCGGGCGCCCTGGAGGAACTGGCCCGCGTGACGGCGGAGGGCGAGGAGCCGTATCAGGTCGTCCTGATGGACTGGCGGATGCCGCGCATGGACGGCTTGGAAGCATCGCGCCGCATCAAGGGCCGCGAAGGCTTGGTGGACCTGCCGGTCATCATCATGGTCACCGCCTATGGCCGCGACGAGGTGATCCGCGAGGCCGAAAGCCGCCAGGCCATCGACGGGCTGCTCATCAAGCCGGTCAACCCGTCGCTACTGTTCGACAGCATGATGCAGCTCATCGGCTTGGGCGGCGAAGGCGACCTGCGGCGCTCCATCGTATCGTCGTTGTCCACCACCGAGGACGCCATGGCCGCCCTGAGCGGTCGCCGGGCACTGCTGGTCGAGGACAACACCCTGAACCAGCAGGTCGCCTCTGAAATCCTCAGCCACTGGGGCATTCAGGTGGAGGTCGCCAATGACGGTCGTGAGGGGTTGCTGGCCCTGGAAGCGGCGGGGCCGGATGGCTACGACATCGTCCTGATGGACGTGCAGATGCCGGTTATGGACGGTATCGAGGCGACCCGCGCCATCCGTGCCCAGGAGCGGTTCAACGACCTTCCCATCGTCGCCATGACCGCGCACGCCCTACAGGAGGAGCGCGAACGCTGCCTCAATGCCGGCATGAACGACCACGTTTCCAAGCCCATTGACCCGGAATTCCTGTGCGCGGTGCTCATCCGCATCATCGGCGCCCGCCCCAAGGCCGCCACTGGCGCGGCCGCCCCCGGCAAGTCCGACGGCGCGGCTCCGGGGGTGTTCGTCCTGCCGCCGACATTGCCCGGCGTCGATGTCACCACCGCCTTGCGTCGCGTCATGGGCAATGCCCGCTTGCTCGCCAAGCTGCTCCGCGACTTCCGCCACCAGCATCTGAACACGGCCCAGAAGCTGGACGACCTGCTGGCAGCCGAAAACTGGGACGCCCTGCGCGAGGAGGCCCATGCCCTGAAGGGGGTGGCCGGAAACGTCGGGGCGATGGACATTCACGCCACCGCCCAGGCCCTGGAAAAGGCGATCAAGGTCGAACGGCTGGCCGAGGCCGAGGCCGCCATGGCGCCCTTGCGCGGCGCGCTTGCCGTTGCCCTGGACGGGCTGGCCGTGCTGGAAACACCGGACGAAAGCGCACCCGTTCAGCCGACCAGCGCCATGCCGTTGGATCTTACCGCCATCACCGCCGACCTCGACCGGCTGCAGGCCATGCTCGCTAACTTCGACCTTGAAGCCGCCGAGACGGCGCGCGCGCTACAGGAAAAACTGGGGCCGGCCCATGCCGGTCCGGCGGGCAGACTCGCCGATGCGGCTGCCGGGCTGGACTTTGCGACCGCGGAGAGCGCGCTGGCCGACCTTCGGACAGCCCTGGGCATGGCGCACTACGCCGCAGGTGAACCATGAGCGGCAATGATCTGACCACGCTTCCGCACCCTGCGCCCGAGAGCACCGGGCGGGTGCGCACGGTTCTGCTGGTCGAGGACGACCGGGTCACTTTGATGATGCTGCGCTTCATACTCGAAGACGCCGGGTTCTCGGTGCTGACCGCCGAGGACGTCACCACCATGCGCCGGATCCTTGCCGTGGACACCGTGGACCTTGCGGTACTCGATCTGTCGCTTCCCGATGGCAACGCCCTGGATGCCCTCATCGACTTGCCCGAGGCAACGCGGCCACGGGCCATCTGCATGTCGTCCGATTCCTGCCCGGATGTGCGCGTGGACGCCCTGCGGCGCGGCGCGAGCGATTTCGTGGTCAAGCCGGTGGTGGAATGCGAGCTGATCGCCCGCCTGAACCTATTGGACCCGATGGGCGATGCCTCCGCGCCGGGCCACGGCGCCCCCCAGGCCAGCGGCCACATTGCCTGTGCGGGCTGGGTCATTGACCCCGGCGGGCAGCGGGTGCAGGCCCCCGACGGCCAGGACCTGGACCTGACCAGCGGAGAATTCCGCCTGCTGATCGCCCTGGTCCGCAACCCCGGCCGCCCGCTCTCGCGCGAGTGGCTGACCGAGACCGTCATCGGCCGCCCCTGGCGCGCCGAAGACCGTTCCATCGACGTGATGGTCGGCCGCCTGCGCCGGAAGATGGACCTCACCGACGACGGCCCCTTACGCATTTCCTCCGTCCGCTACTTGGGCTACCGCCTGGACATCGGGGCGTAGCGTCAAGGCGTATGGATCACCACGCGTTCGGCGGCGCGGTGGGCGGGTTGGACCATCTTTTCCACCGCGTAGTGCGCGGCGTCGGCAAACGGCAGCAGCACAAGTTCGGCCCCCACCTTCTTGAACTCGGCGGCTTCGTTGGCGTGCTGCGCGGTTACCGCGACGCGCCCTTCAAAGCCTTCCTCGCGCAGGGTCTTGACCAGGGTGAACGCCGGGTCGGCACCGGCCGTGTCGACGCCGCGCACGGGGATGGCGGCGACCACCCATTGATCCTTGGTCAGCGGCAGGGACTTCACGAACTCGGGGTCGCCGGCATCGCCGAATACCGTCGGATGGCCCTGGCGCTGCTGATTACCGACCGATTCAGGGTCGAAATCCACCCCCAGGACGGACCATCCCTGCTGACGCAGGCCGCGTGCGATGTTGCTGCCAAAGCGGCCCAGGCCGAACACCACGGCGTCGAACTGCTCCTTGGGGACCGCTTCATCCTCCATCGCCATCTCGCGGAACGGCTTGCGCCGCTCGAAAATGCCCAGAGCGGGTTCGAGCCAGCGGTACAGGGGATAGGAGTAAAGGATCATGTAAGTGGACATGCCGATGGTAATCAGGCCGACCAATGTCACCAAACCGGCATCGGCCCCGGTGATGTGGCCAAGGCTGAGGCCCAGCGCGGCAAAGATCAGCGAGAACTCGGAAATCTGGGCCACCGTCAATCCGGCCAGGAATCCGGTGCGTTTGCGGTATCCCATCACGCCCATGATGAGCATGACGATCAACGGGTTGCCGATCAGAACGAACAGCGACAGTCCAATGGCCGGCAGGATCTGCTCGCCGATGGCGCCCAAATCCATGCGGCTGCCGATGTCGAGGAAAAAGAACAGCAGCAAGAAGTCCCGCAAGGACACCAGACGCGCCGCCACGACCTCGCGGTACTGGGTTGTTGCAAGCGACACACCGGCCAGGAAGGCACCCATTTCCTTGCTGAAACCCGCCCACTCGCCGATCGATGCCACCGCCACCGCCCACGCCACGGCAAACAGCACGACCAATTCCGTCGACTGCGCCAGACGCCGCATCAACGGCTCGGCCAGCCAGCGCACAAAGACCGCCAGAGCGCCGATCAGAAGCGCCCCCTTGAGCGCCATGATGGCAATGCCCAGGATCAGGGACTCGCCTTCGCCGCCGCCGACATCCATGGACGACAGAACGACCATCACCACCACCACCACGACATCCTGAACGATCAGGAAGCCCAGCGCGATGCGACCATGCAAGGAGTCGATCTCGCGTTTGTCCGACAACAGTTTGACGACGATAATGGTGGACGAAAAGGTCAGGGCAACGGCGATGTAAAGGCTCGCCACGGCGCTGTACCCCATGCCTAGGCACAGGAAAAAACCAATGATCGAGGTAAACAGCACCTGCCCCAGGCCGGTGACGAGTGCCACCTTGCCGATGGACCGGATAAGCCCGAGATCCAGTTTCAGACCGACCACGAACAACAGCAGAGCCACGCCGAATTCAGCCAGCAGATGAACCTCGGCGGCTGATTCGACGATGCCCAGGACGGCCGGCCCGGCCAGCACGCCCGCCGCCAGAAACGATACGATCAGCGGCTGCTTGAGCAACAACCCGAACGCGCCCACGGCCACCGCGAACAGCAGCACCGCCGACAACTCAATGAATACGGTTCCAAATTCCACTGACGTGGTCCCTTTGTCTTTATAAGGGCGATCAGGCTTACTCAGGCACTATCAGTAGATCGCAGTCTCGGGAACGGGCTAGAAGTTCCTCGGTCAAACTTCCGAGTAGCGCGCGCAGGAACGCGCCCTTGGCCTCAGGCTGAAGAACAAGAACATCACCTCCCAGTTCCTCAAGCCGATTTAGGATCTCGCGCAAGGGATTGCCTGCGGCCACCCGCGCGCTCGGCGCCCATCCCGGCTCGGCCACCTGCCCCGCCGCTGTCGTGAGAACCTTGTAGGCGGAGTGTACGGCTTCTTTCTCGTAGGCCGCGACATCGTCCGGCTTGGCCTGGGCAACGATCATCTGCACCCGGACCGCATCGTCCAGAACCGTGAACAGTTCCGCCGGAACCGGACCGAGGATGCTGCGGACCGCCGCCGCCAACGGCGCCACCGGCCCATTCACATCCACTGCCATAAGGACCTGGTGATAATCCGCCAGAACCGCCGTCCGGGCCACCAGGATCGGCCGCCGGCTGCTGCGGATGAGGGCCAGTGTGACGCTCCCCCGGAAGACCTGCTCCAAGAACGAGCGATCGGACGCCCCGACCACGATCATCCGCGCATCGACGGCCTCGGCCTCGGCAATGATGGCAGTGGCAGGGTCCCCGGACACGATACGGGCGGCGATGCCCTCACCGCCCTCGCTGCCGGCCAAAAGGGCACGCAGGGCGGCTTCGGCCTCCTCCACCGGCGCCGAGGCACAGTAAATGACGGTCACAGAGGCATCATGGGCCGCAGCCTGTGACAAAGCGCGCTCGATAACGTTGCGGCTATGAGGGCCGAGGTCAACGGCGGCAAGTATTATCGGCTGAGACATGGCAACCTCCTTAAGTCCGGCGGGCAGTCATGACACGGCGCAATGCCTTCTCCACTTCCAGGATAAGGAACAGCACCATCCCTACGGAAACAATAACAATCCGTATCCGACGTGCCGACAAAATGCCGCGAAGGTCAGTGACGGCCCGCTCAGAACGATTATCCCGGAAACGCTGGACTAGGTCATCTGATAGCATCACTTTATCAAAACAAAACCACGCACCGGAGCCGTCGCTATTATGCCGACCCTGCGCCAATTCCGCTATTTGACCGCCCTGGCCGACTGCTTGAATTTCCACAAGGCGGCCGAGGCCTGCCATGTGTCGCAGCCATCGATGAGCATTCAGATCCGCGACCTGGAGACAAAGCTCGGCGTGGAGCTGTTCGAGCGCACCCGCCGCAAGGTCGTCCTCACCCCCATCGGCCGCGAGGTGGCCGAGCGTGCCCGCGCCGTCCTGCGCGAGGTTCAGGACATCTCCGACCTCGCCCGGTCCGCCCGCGCGCCGCTGTCGGGACCGTTACGCCTTGGCGTCATCGCCACGTTGGGGCCATACCTGATGCCCTATGTGCTGTCGGCCTTCCGCGAGGAACACCCGGACCTCCGCCTCTACATGCGCGAGGATCCGTCGCGCCGCCTGGAGCGTCGGCTCAAGGACGGCGACCTGGACGTCATCCTGGTCGACTTTCCAGTCGACATGGACGGGCTGGACGGCTTTGCCCTATTCGCAGAGCCACTGTGGCTGGCCGTGGCGGCGGATCATCCGCTGGCCGGGCGGCCCTCGGTCAAGGCAGGCGATCTGGCCAATACCGACCTGCTGCTGCTTGAAGAAGGTCACTGCCTGCGGCAGCAGGTTCTGGAACTGGCCCATCGGGTTGGCGCCCGCGAACACACCGGATTCCAGGCCACCAGCCTGGACACCCTGCGCCAGATGGTGGCCAGCCACATCGGCCCGACCCTGCTGCCCGCCCTTTACGTCGCCGCCGAGGCCGCGCAGGACCGGCAAATCAAGGTGCTGCCGATAACTGACCCGGTACCGACCCGCACCGTCGGGCTGTTGTGGCGCAAACGTTCGACCCGGTTTGCCGAGTTCCGGGAACTGGGCACCTTCATCCGCACCCGCCTGCCCGATGTCGTCACGCCGTTCCCCGTCGCCCCAGACGCAAAGGCCTCCCTATGACCGAACCTGAGCCACTTGGCCCCCTCAAGGAGTGGTTCCGGCGCCACTTCTCCGACATCGAGGTGCTGCTGCTGATCGGGCTGCTGGTCATCGGGCTGGCGGTGCTGTTGTTCGCCGGGCGCATCCTGGCCCCTCTCCTGCTGTCAGGGACCATGAACCTGCACCCCATCACCATCATCGTGGCGATCTTGTTCTTTGGGGCGATCTGGGGATTCTGAGGCGTGTTCTTCGCCGTCGCCCTGGCCGCCCTGCTGCAAGCCGTGTTCAAGGCCTGGCCGCGCGTTGGGGCGGCCCCACGGGAGCCTTGAACGGCCCACTCAGGCGTCGGTCTTCGGCGTGTCCTTTTTGAGCGGATACCGCCCGCCGAGTTCATCGAGTTCGGTCTTGTCCCACAGCGGGACGCCGGTACGATAGGCGGCGCGGCCGATCATGTGCGCGCCGACCGGGGCGGTCAGCAGCAGAAACGCAAAGATGGCGACGGCCCGCGAGGTCACGCCGACCGAATGGAAGTACAGCGCAACGGCCAGCACGACCAGCCCGACGCCCAGCGTCCCGGCCTTGGTTGCGGCATGGCAGCGTTGCAGGACGTCCTGGAGGCGCAGGACGCCAATTCCCGCAACCAGCGAGAACACGCCGCCGCCGATCAGGCAGGCGGCAACCAGGAGGTCCAGAAACAGGTTGCCGGTGGTCGCCTGACTCATCGGTCGTCCTCCTTCGAGGCCACAGCCGGGGGGGGCACAGCCGAGTTTTGACAAAGCGCGTCATCGGGAGCATTGCCGGGGTGGCGCCGCTCGGCAAAGCGGGCAAAGGCAACGGTTGCCAGAAAGGACACCAGGGCAAACGCCACCGACACATCCAGATAGGCCGAAAAGCCGGTCGTGATGGCGAACAGCGCGGCCAGCGCGACCACCAGCACGGACAGCAAATCGAGCACCACAACGCGGTCGGGGAAGCTCGGCCCCTTGACCAATCGGATGAACGCGCACACGCCGCCGATTACGATCAGCACGATGGCGATGTTAGCCGCCCAGGCAATCACGGAGCCGGTCTCGAAGGTCAGCATGGCATGGCGCCCCTAAACCGCATCGCCGCCGCCGACCACACGGCGGATCAGGCGTTTCTGGTTGTCCTCAATGCCACGGCGCAAGGCGTCGGGGCCATCTTCGAGGAACATGGAATGGACGTAAAGGGTCCTTTTGTCGTCCGACACCTCAAGCGTCAGAGTGCCCGGCGTCAGGGTGATGAGGTTGGCCAGAACAAGGATCTGGATATCGCTCATGCCCTCGGTGCTGACCGCCACGATGCCCGGCCGCGATTTCGTGCGCGGGCGCAACACGTCGACCAAGACCCGGACCGACGACTGGATAAGGTCCCACAAAAAGTAGAAGATCAGTTCCAGAACACCGAACACCTGATGGAAATACTTGGCCGGGCCATACAGCGGCTGGGCCACCCACAAGGCGGCGAACCCGGTGATGAAACCGGTGACAATCCCCATCAGGGTAAAGGTGTCGTTCAACGCCGCCCAGGCGATGGCGAGCAGAATATTGACGGCGAACAGATTGATCATCGCACGCCTCCGATCATGGTCGGCCGGGGGGGCGCCGCATCGGGACCGAGCACCGCCGTAATGTAGGCAGTGGGATCGATAAGCTGCTCCGCCGCCCGGTCAACCAGCGCCAGGGTCGGCTCGGCAAACACGCCAAGGGCCAGGATGATGCCGGCAATGGCGACCACGGCAGGCACCATCATCATCATGTCCGCGCTCGTCGGAGCGGCAGCGGTGCGGGCGCGAGCCTCACCTTCGGTCAGTGCGGGTGCGGGCTTCCAGAACACCGTGGCGAACACCCGGCCAATGACGTAGACGGTCACGAAGCTGGACACCAACGCGGCCCCGGTCAGGATCCACGCCTCGGCCTCCAGCGCACCGCGGATGAGTGCGAACTTGCCCCAGAACCCCGACAGCGGCGGAAAGCCCATCAAGGCCATCGCCGGGATGAGAAACAGCAGGGCCAGCCACAACTTGTCCATCCACAGACCGCCCAGGCGGGCGAACGAGGACTCCCCCGCCGCATACCGCACCGCGATGCCGGCCGCCAGGAACAGCCCGGCTTTCACCAGGATGTCCTGAAGCATGTAGTACACGGTGCCGAGCATGCTCATGCGGGTCATCAGCGCAAGGCCGATCAGCATGAACCCGATCTGGCTGACCACCGAGAACGTCAGCATGCGCCGGATGTCGGTCTGCGCCGCCGCGCCCAGCACGCCCGCGATCATGGTCACTCCGGCAAGCACCGCCAGCATTGTATGTGTGACGGCCATGTCGTGGGTGAAGATCAGGGTGAACACGCGGATCATCGAGTACACGCCGATCTTGGTCAGCAGCGCGGCAAACAGCGCGCTGACCACCATCGGCGGGGTGTGGTAACTGGCGGGCAACCAAGCGAACAGCGGGAACAGCCCGGCCTTGATGGCAAAGGCCACCAGGAACATCACCGCCACCACGGTCAGCATGGCTGGATTTTCGACCTGCGGTACCTTAATCGCTAGATCGGCCATGTTCAGCGTGCCGGTCATGCCATACAGCAGGCCGATCGCGGTCAGCAGCAGGATGGTCGAAACCATGTTGAGGGCGAGGTACTTGACCCCACCGTCAATCTGGATCTTTTCGCCGCCCAGGACCATCAGGCCGAAGGTCGACATCAGCAAAATCTCAAACCACACATAGAGGTTAAAGATATCGCCGGTCAGGAACGCCCCGGCCGAACCAGCCACCAGGATGAGCAGAAACGAATGATAGCCGTGGCGCTCGCGGCCCCGCCCGACCTCGGCCCCGGAGTACAGGGCCACGACCAGCCCGATGAACGCCGTCACCACGACCAGCAGGGCCGACAGCAGGTCCGCCACTAACACGATGCCGAACGGCGCCGCCCAGGTGGAAATCGCCACCGCCTGCGGCCCGCCGGCCGATACCAGCGACAGCAGGTGCAGCCCAGACAGCAACATGGACAGCATGCCGAGCAGGCTCACCGAACGCTGGACGATCGGCCAGCCACGCACGGTAAAGGCCAGCGTCGCGGCCAGAAGGGGAATGATGATCGGAAGAACGAGAGGCCAGCCGGTCGGCGCCATCACACGGTCCCCCGTTCGGCAGCGTGACGCATGGCGCGGGCCTCCGCAAGGTCGTCATAGGGACTCTCGGTGTCCGGTTCGGCGTGCCGCATTGCTGTGGTATCCACCGTCCCGAGTTCCTGATAGGAGCGGTAGGTCAGCACCAGGGCAAAGGCCAGCAGTCCGAACCCGATCACGATGGCGGTCAGCACCAGCGCCTGGGGCAGCGGGTTGGCATAGCCGTCCGGCGGAAGGGTGCCTCCTTCGGCAATCAGCGGCGGAATGGCGCGCGTCACGCGACCGGAGGCGAAGATGATCAGGTTGACGGCGTTGGACAGCAGCGACAGCCCCAGAACCACGCGCACCAGATTGCGCGACAGCATCAGGTAGGTCGAACAGGCAATCAGGACGCCGGTCAGGATCGGAAGGACGAGATCCATCCCCTCAGTTCCCCTTTTCTTCTTCAAGGGCCAGCAGCATCGCCATCACGGCCCCCACCACCACCAGATAAACCCCGGTGTCGAACAGCATCGGCGAGCCAACCGCAATCCCCAAGACGTAGCCCCACTGGCCGGTCAGGAATACCTCTCCGGCAAACACTGACAGGATGCCTGACAGCACGGCCGCGAACACGCCGACCATGGACAGCAGGCGCGGTTCCACACGCAGCACTTTGCGGACCAGCGCCGGCCCGTCGGCCATGGACGACAAGGCGAAGCCTGTCGCAGCCAGCAGCCCGCCGATGAACCCGCCGCCCGGCTCGTTGTGGCCGCGCAGCAGCACGAACACCGAAAACATCAGCATCAGGGCCGCCAGGATACGCGTGGCGACGCGCAGGATGAGGGATTCCATCATACCGTCTCCCGTTGCGTTTCAGGCGTCTTGACCGGGGGGGCCTCAAGACGGTCTTGGTCGCCATCGGCGCGCAGCTTGATGAGGGCATAGGCCGCCAACCCGGCGAGCGAAACGACCGTGATCTCACCCATGGTATCCAGCGCGCGGAAGTCGACCAGGATGACGTTGACGATGTTGCGGCCGTGGGCGTCGATCAGGCTGCGCGCGGCGTAGTAGTCGGGGATCGTCATGTCCAGCGTTCCCGCCGTGACCCCCAGCAGAATAATCGTGAACACCACCCCCAGCGACACCGACAGCACGCCGTCCATCACCATGGAGCGCCGCCACGCCTTTTCAGTGACCCGGAAACCGGGCAGGCGCAGCAGAACGAGCGCGATCAACACCACGACCAGGGTTTCCACCATCAACTGGGTGGTCGCCACGTCGGGTGCGCCAAAAAGCACGTACAGCAGCGCGACACCCGATCCAACGGCAGACAGCGCCAGGATGGCCAGCAGGCGGGACGTCGCCAGCACGGCGACGATACCCCC
This sequence comes from Rhodospirillaceae bacterium, assembly GCA_041676205.1. Lineage (GTDB taxonomy): Bacteria > Pseudomonadota > Alphaproteobacteria > Rhodospirillales > Rhodospirillaceae > Cauispirillum. The sequence continues at coordinate 33,003 of JBAYSM010000012.1, forward strand.
GGCGGCCGTCATCGCCATGACCGCCCACTCATACAGGAACAGGTTCGGGAACTGGCTCGGCACCGGCACCTTGGCCAGCGCTCCCGTGCCGATCAGCGCGCCCCACAGAACGATGGAGAGGAACGCCAGCAGCATCCACATGTAGCCGACCAGATTGCCATGCTGGAACCCGCGCATGAACACACGCCCCAGGGCGTGCAGACCACGCAGGAAGGCGTCATAGGCATCATCGGCCGAACCGGGCATGGCCCACAGTATGCGCGCCACCATCCGACGGATGGGGTTGCGCAGGATGAACAGCCCGATGCCCAGCACGTAGGTCAAAACCGAAAGCATCAGCGCTGGCGTGATACCATGCCACAGGGCGAGGGAAACCTCGGTCGGCTGGCCGTACACCGCCACCGTCACGGGGCCGATCAGCCATTGCGCCGTCACCCACGGCACGACGCCCAGAACCAGCCCGACCAGTGACAGCAGCACCGGGCCGCCCCACATGCTCGGCGGGGCTTCATGCACATGACCATGGTGGCCCAGGCGCGGGCGGCGCTCACCGTTCAGCCAGAACGGGTCGAGCGCCATCATCAGGCCGACCGCCATCATCATCGCATTGGCAGCCAACGCCATGACCGTCACGAAGATCGGGGCATAGCTGGCGTGCAAGGAGGCTTCGTAGATCAGTTCCTTGCCGATGAAGCCGATGAACGGCGGCAGGCCTCCCATGGACAGCGCGGCCAGCGCGGCGGCGGCGGCAGTGAACGGCATGGCGCGGGCCAGCCCGCCCAGGCGATTGATGTCGCGCGAATGGGCCTCGTGGTCGATGGTGCCGGCGACCATGAACAGGGCCGACTTATAGAGCGCATGGACCAGGATGAACGTCACCGCCGCCATCACCGCACCCTCGCCGGACCCGGCCAGGAACAGGGTGATGGTGCCCAGGCCCATGACGGTCGTATAGGCCAGCATCTTCTTGAGATCGGTCTGACGCAGGGCGACGATGGAGGCCATCACCGCCGTCACGCCGCCGAACAGGGTCAGGGTTATTTCCCACTCCGGGGTGCCCGACAGCACCGGATGCAGGCGGGCCAGCAGGAAAACACCGGCCTTCACCATCGTCGCCGAGTGCAGATAGGCCGAAACCGGGGTCGGTGCGGCCATCGCCTGCGGCAGCCAGAAATGGAACGGGAACTGCGCCGACTTGGTGAACGCGCCAAGCAGGATAAGCACCAGAAGTCCGCCGTACAGCGCATGCCCGGCGACTGAGCCGCGCTCCAGCACCTCGGTCAGCGAATAGGTGCCCGCCGCCTCGCCCAGCAGGACAAGGCCCGCCAGCAGGGCCAGCCCGCCACCGCCGGTGACGACCAATGCTTGGGTGGCAGCGCGGCGTCCCTCGGGGTTCTTGAAGTCGGTGCCGATCAGCAGGAACGACGTGATCGAGGTCAATTCCCAGAACACGAAGATCAGGATCAGGTTGTCGGCCGTCACCAATCCCAGCATGGACAGCATGAACGCCAACAGGATGAAGGTGAACCGGCCGGACGCCGGATAACCCTTCATGTAGCTGGCCGAGAACAAGAAAATGAACGTGCCGATGATGGTGATCAACAGGGCGAACAACAGCC
>JBAYSM010000013.1:0-32437 GCA_041676205.1 Rhodospirillaceae bacterium
GCAGCCGCGTGACCCCGCCAGACGCGCGCCGCCGCAGGGAGGGGCATGCCCCTCCCTGCGGCAACAAACTGGCGGTCAATTGATGTGCTACCTGCGTCGGTCAGTTTCATTTGCTTCCGACACAAGGGAAAACGCACTTTCGAGCCGCGGCTGTTGCGTTGCTTATGTATGGGATTCCGGGGCGCCTCTCCAAGGCCTTGGCGGAGAGTCGCTTTTTCCGTGCAAGGGGCATTGACAGTGGCCTTCCCCTGCGTATGATGTCGCCCTCTTTCAAAGCGGACCCGCGACAACTCCTGTCGATCGGGACTGCCCAATCGTTGTGAAGGTTGCAGCACAATGTTCGCAGTCATCAAGACCGGCGGCAAGCAGTATAAGGTCGCCAAAGACGACGTCATCGCCGTCGAAAAGCTGTCCGGCGAAGCGGGCGAGTCCATCACCTTCGATCAGGTTCTGATGGTCGGGGAGAAGGTCGGCGCGCCCGTCGTTGACGGCGCTTCCGTCACCGCCCAGGTGGTTGAGCAGTTCCGCTCGGACAAGGTGATCGTCTTCAAGAAGAAGCGTCGCCAGAACTACCGTCGTAAGCACGGTCACCGTCAGCATCAGACGCTGGTCAAGATCACCGCGATTTCCGCCTAAAGCGGAACCGGTCAGGGTTTAGGAGACAACACCATGGCTCATAAAAAGGCTGGTGGCAGCTCGCGCAACGGTCGCGATACCGCCGGTAAGCGCCTTGGCGTGAAGAAGTTCGGCGGCGAAGTCGTTCTCGCCGGCAACATCATCATCCGCCAGCGCGGCACCAAGTGGCATCCCGGTACCGGCGTCGGTCTGGGTCGCGATTACACCATCTTCGCCACCGTTCCCGGCCATGTTGAATTCCGCAAGGGATACAAGAACCGGACGTTCGTGTCGGTGGTGCCGGCCGTGGCTGCTGAATAACGGCGGCTCGGCCACACCGGCCCCCGCCCCTGCGGTGGGGGCGCCGGCAGGGGGGAATGGGGCGGTCCATTCCCCTTTTTTGATGCCGGATCAATGACATGAAGTTTCTCGACCAAGTAAAAGTCTATCTCAAGGCAGGCGACGGCGGAAATGGCTGCGTCAGCTTCCGCCGTGAGAAGTTCATCGAGTTCGGCGGCCCCGATGGGGGCGACGGCGGACGCGGCGGCGACATCGTCTTTGAGGCGGTGCCGAACCTGAACACCCTGATCGACTTCCGCTATCAGCAGCACTTCAAGGCCGAACGCGGAGTCGGCGGCTCTGGCCGCAATTGCACCGGACGCGGCGGCAAGGACACCGTCATCCGGGTACCCGTGGGCACCCAAATCCTGTCCGAGGACAAGGACGAGGTCCTGGCCGACATGGTCAAGGCCGGACAGCGCGTTGTGCTGCTTGAGGGCGGCAACGGCGGCTGGGGCAATGCCCGTTTCAAGACCTCGGTCAATCAGGCTCCGCGTAACGCCAACCCCGGTCTTGAGGGTGGCGAGGCGTGGGTGTGGCTGCGCCTCAAGCTGATCGCCGATGCCGGTCTGGTCGGCCTGCCCAATGCGGGCAAGTCCACCTTCCTGGCCGCCGTGACGCGCGCCCGGCCGAAAATCGGCGACTATCCCTTCACCACGTTGCATCCGAACCTTGGCGTCGCCCAGATCGACGGCACCGAGTTCGTCATTGCCGATATTCCCGGCCTGATCGAAGGCGCGCATGAAGGTTATGGCCTGGGTGATCGCTTCCTTGGGCACGTTGAACGCTGCGCGGTGCTGCTGCATCTGGTGGACGGCACCCAGGACGACGTGGCCGAGGCCTATCACATCGTGCGCGGGGAACTCGAAGCCTACGGCGGCGGCCTGGAGGACAAGGCCGAGGTGGTGGCCCTCAACAAGACCGACGCCCTGACCCCGGAAATGATCGAGGAACGGCGGGCCATCCTTGAGGACGCCTGCGGCAAGCCGGTCCAGATCCTGTCCGGCGCGGCCGGGCACAATTTGCCCGATGTGCTGCGCGCCCTGATCGGCCACGTCCGCGCGGCCCGCCAGGAGGCCGGGGAGCTTTTGGACCCCGAGTCGGCCCCCGAAGAGACTACCGGCAATGGGGAGTGGCGGCCGTGACCAGCGCCGGTGTCGGGAGTGCTTTGTCTTCCGGCGCCGCCCGGCTGATGACGGCGCGCCGGGTGGTGGTCAAGATCGGATCGGCCCTGCTGGTCGATCAGGTCAAAGGCCAGATCCATCGGGCCTGGCTCGACTCGGTGGCCGATGACGTGGCCGCCCTGCGCGCCGCCGGGGTCGAGGTGGTGATCGTGTCGTCGGGCGCGGTGGCCATCGGGCGGCGTCACCTCAGCCTGCCCAATCGGCCGTTGCGCTTGGAAGAAAAGCAGGCCGCTGCCGCCACTGGGCAGGGCCGTCTGGCCCATGCCTATCAGGAAGTCCTGGCCCGCCACGACATCACGGCGGCCCAGGTGCTGCTGACTCTGGGCGACACCGAGGACCGGCGGCGCTACCTGAACGGCCGCAACACGCTGGAAACGTTGCTGAAGTTCGGCGCCATCCCGGTCATCAACGAAAACGACACGGTGGCGACTCAGGAAATCCGCTTCGGCGACAACGATCGCCTGGGCGCGCGGGTCGCCATGATGGTCGGGGCCGACGCGCTGGTCCTGCTGTCGGACATCGACGGCCTGTACACCGCCGATCCCAAGGTCGACCCCACCGCCACCCTGATCCCCGAGGTGCATTCTCTCAGCCCCGAGATCATGGCCATGGCGGGCGAGGCGCGGCCCGGAGTCGGCACCGGCGGCATGGTCACGAAACTGATCGCCGCGCGGATCGCCATGGGGGCGGGCTGCGCCATGGCGATTGCGCCGGGCAAGGTGATGCACCCGCTGGCGGCCCTCCAGAACGGCGGGCCATGCACATGGTTCCTGCCGACCGAAACCCCGGCTTCAGCCCGCAAACAGTGGATCGCAGGGTCCATGAAGCCGGCCGGGACGGTGGTTCTGGATGCCGGCGCCGTGGCCGCGCTGCGGGCTGGAAAGAGCCTTCTTCCGGCGGGCGTGGTGGCGCTCGATGGGACGTTTGCGCGTGGCGATACGGTCACGCTGGTCGATGGCGACGGGCGGGTGCTTGGCAAGGGGCTGATCGGGTATGATGCCACCGACGCGGCCATCATCAAGGGCCACAAGTCGGGCGCCATCGAAGCGTTACTGGGCTACCGGGGCCGCGAAGAATTGATCCACCGGGACGATCTGGTGTTGGATTTGTAAAGTACGAGGAGAGGGTATCTGACCATGGCCGACCACGACGTTGAAACCCAGATGCTGGACATGGGCCATCGGGCCAAGGCTGCCGCGCGGGTTTTGGCGACGGCGCCGACCGAGGCGAAGAACCGCGCCCTGACGCTGGCGGCCCAGGCCCTGCGCGATCGCGCGGCCGACATTGCGGCGGCCAATGCCAAGGACATGGCGGCGGGCGAGGCCAAGGGTCTGAGCGGAGCCATGCTCGACCGCCTGCTGCTCAACGACGCCCGAATCGAGGCCATGGCGCGTGGCATGGAAGACGTCGCGGCCTTGCCCGATCCGGTCGGCCGGGTGCTGGCCGAATGGGACCGCCCCAACGGGCTGCATATCCAGCGGGTGTCCACGCCGCTCGGCGTCATCGGCATCATCTACGAAAGCCGGCCCAACGTGACAGCCGACGCCGGGGCGTTGAGCCTGAAGGCGGGCAACGCAGCCATCCTGCGCGGCGGGTCGGAGAGCATTCATTCGTCGCGCGCCATCCTGGCGTGCCTGCATGCCGGGTTGGAGCAGGCCGGGCTGCCCGCCGACTCGATCCAAATGGTGCCCACCACGGACCGCGCTGCCGTCGGCATCCTGCTGCGCATGGACCAGTTCGTGGACGTCATCGTGCCGCGCGGCGGACGGTCGCTGATCGAGCGCGTCTCGGCGGAAAGCCGCATTCCGATGTTCAAGCATCTGGACGGAATCTGTCATACCTACGTCCATGCGGCGGCTGACCCCGACACGGCGCGCAAGCTGGTGCTGAACGCCAAGATGCGCCGGACCGGGGTGTGCGGGGCAACCGAAACCCTGCTGATCGACCGCGCCGTTGCGGCGGATCTGCTGCCCGGCATGGCCGAGGAGCTGCTGGCGGCCGGGTGCGAGCTGCGCGGCGATGATGCCGCCCGTGCCCTGGTCCCGGCCATGATCGCGGCCACCCCCGAGGATTGGGACACCGAATACCTCGACGCCATTCTGGCCGTGCGAGTGGTTGACGGCGTGGACGAGGCCATTGCCCACATCGGCCGCCATTCCAGCCAGCACACCGAATCGATCATCACCGAGGACGCGGCGGCGGCCGAAAAGTTCCTCAACGAGATCGACTCGGCAATCTTGATGTGGAATGCCTCGACCCAGTTCGCCGATGGCGGCGAGTTCGGCATGGGGGCGGAGATCGGCATCTCCACCGGCAAGCTGCATGCCCGTGGCCCGGTCGGCGTGGAACAGTTGACCACGTTCAAGTACAAAGTGCTCGGCGCGGGCCAATGCCGGCCCTGACGCTGCCTCCCAACCCGTGGGGCGATAGCCGCCGCGTGGCGGTGGGTCTGCTCGGCGGGTCGTTCAACCCGGCCCACGAGGGGCATCGCCATATCTCGGTGGAGGCCCTCAAGCGCCTGGGTCTGGACGAAGTATGGTGGCTGGTCAGCCCGCAGAACCCGCTGAAGCCCGTGGCCGGAATGGCGCCAGTGGCTGAACGGCTGGCCTGGGCGAAGGCCGTGGCGCGCCATCCGCGTATCCGGGTCAGCGCCCTGGAGGCCGACCTGGGCAGTACGTACACGGCCGATTTGCTGGCGGTTCTGCCGGTGCGCTTCCCGCGCACGGCCTTTGTGTGGTTGATGGGGGCCGATAATTTGGCCCAGATCCCGCGTTGGAAGGCTTGGCAGTCAATCTTCCACAGGACCCCGGTTGCGATTCTCGACCGTGGCACCTATTCTTATTCAGCGTTGACCGGCAAGGCGGCCCAACGTTTCGCCTCCGCCCGCCTCCCTGTTCGCAGGGCGCGGGCGTTGGCCGGTGAGAAACCCCCGGCCTGGGTGTTCCTCCCAATCAGGCGCCACGCCGCCTCGGCAACAGAAATTCGCGCCCGCCGTGATCGGGGCCAGCCTGGTGGCTGGTACAGTCACGGATGCTGATGGGGCGAATCAACACAAAGGAGTTGACCATAAAGACGACCTCCCCGCGTCCGCCCGGCCCGGACGCTGCGCAACTGGCCGAACAGATTGAAACTCTGCTGGACGCCGAAAAAGCCGAAGACATCACGGTCATTGACCTTCAGGGCAAGTCCGGCTTCGCTGATTACATGATCATCGCCTCGGGACGGTCGACCCGTCATGTCGGGGCCATGGCCGACAAGGTTTCCCAGGGTCTGAAGGGCCTGGGGATCATGCCGACCATGGAAGGCCAGCAGACCTGCGACTGGGTGCTGGTTGACGGCGGCGACGTCATCATCCACCTGTTCCGCCCGGAAGTGCGCGCGTTCTACAATCTGGAAAAGATGTGGGGTGCCGCCGGGCCGCTGACGCAGGACCTGATCGCGCAGGGCGCGGTGGGAACGCCTGAGCCGGCGGGATTGTCCCTGACGACCTAACCAGGGACGAAGCGGGGCCGCATCATGGAACTGATCATCGCCGCCGTCGGGCGCGCGAAGAACGGGCCTGAACGTGCCCTGTTCGAGCACTATGCGGGGCGGCTGAAGTGGCCGCTGTCCCTCAAGGAAGTCGAAGAAAAACGCCCTCTGCCAGCCGCTCAGCGCATGGAGCGGGAGGGCGCGCTTCTGCTTGCCTGCGTGCCACCCGGCGCCCGCATCGTGGCGCTGGACGAACGCGGCAAGATGCTGTCCAGCCAGGACTTTGCCGATGCCCTGGGTGGCTGGCGCGATCAGGCGGTCCCGGCCGTCGCCTTTCTGATCGGCGGTGCCGACGGCCATGCCCCGGCGGTACGCGCCGCCGCCGACCTGAAACTCGGCCTGGGCGCCATGACATGGCCCCACATGCTGGTCCGTGGCCTGCTGACCGAGCAACTCTACCGCGCCCAGAGCATCCTCGAAGGGCATCCCTATCACCGGGCATGACCCGGTGTGTGCCGGCGACGCAGCTTGAAGCTGGGCGCAGCCGATGCTTAACTGAACGTTGATCGTCAGCCGCGAAAGCCCTTCATCATGTCCAGTACCCCAGTCGTTCCGGGTCGGTTCGCCGATGCCGGGCTTTATGCCCTTGTGGTGGCCATCTGGGGGACGAGTTGGATCGGGCTAAAGCTCCAGGTGGGGGCTGACGTCGCCGTGCTGGCGTCGGTGGCCTATCGCTTCGGGGTGGCCGGGGTGCTCCTGGTGCTATGGAGTCTGATCCGTGGCCACGGCTTACGGCTGACCCGGAACCAGCATCTGCGCGTGGCGGTCCAGGGCGTGTTCCTGTTCGGGATCAACTACCTGTGCTTCTACGGCGCGGCGCAGCACCTGACCAGTGGCCTGCTGGCGGTGGCGTTTTCGACCGTGGTGGTCATCAACATCATCCTCGGCGCCCTGTTTTTGGGCGTGCGCCTGGAGGCCCGCATGGTCGGCGGTGCCGCCCTGGGGTTGGGCGGCATAGGGCTGGTGTTCTGGCCCGAGGTCTCGGCCGTCTCAATCAATGACAGCGGCCTGCGCGGCGTTGTCCTGGCGTTGGGCGGCACGTTGTCGGCTGCCATCGGGATGACCCTTTCCGCAGCCAATCAGCGCGCCGGCCTACGGGTCATGCCAACCAATGCGTTTGGGATGCTCTACAGCGCGGCGGTGGTGATGGTCGTGGCTTTGGTGATGGGAACGCCGTTCACCTTTGCCTGGACGTGGGCCTACGCGGGGGGCTTGGCCTATCTGGTGGTGTTCAGCTCGATCATCGCCTTCTCGGCCTACTTGACCTTGTTGGGCCGGATCGGTCCGGCGCGGGCGAGCTATGCGTCCGTGCTGTTCCCGATCCTGGCCCTTGCGGTGTCCACTGTCGTTGAAGGCTACACCTGGACGCCCGAGGCAATCTCCGGGGTGGTTCTGGTGTTGCTCGGCAACGTTCTGGTGTTGATCAGGCCGCGTGCGGCCCTGGCTGCGTCTTAATCCACCAGCGCCGCCCGCATGTCTGGCGGGATAGGCAGCCCGCGGCCCGCCTTGACGTCGGTCCAGACCAGCACGCTTTCGGCGGTGCCGACGCAGGTGTCTCCGACGAACAGGCCCTGGCCCACGGTGCAGGATGATGTGCCCAGGCGCAACGTCCGGGTGCCAATGTCCACCGTGCCGGGGTAGTGCGCCTGCGCGACGTAGTTGAAGGTGATGCGTACGATGGTCCACCCGATGCCGGTGCCCGCCGTGGACCCCGGCCATGTCTGTTCAGCCCAGGCGACGCGCCCGCTTTCGGCATAGATCAGAAAGGCGATGTTGTTCACATGGCCGACCCGGTCGAGGTCTTGAAAGCGGATCACGTCCTGCGCCCAATGGCGATACTGGCTGCGGTTTGTGAGGTCGGGGAGGTCGGCGGCCATCAGCCTTGCTCCGGCGTGACGGTGGGCGCGACGGGGGCCGGGACGCGCCCTTGGTGGCGGACTTCGACCCGACCGGCGGGGGCGTTGCCGTTCTTGTCCTCGCCGAACCACACGGTTGACTGCGGGAACGGGATCTCGATGCCGCGCGCGTCGAACGCCTTCTTGAGGCGGCGGTTGAACTCGCGGCGCACTGCCCACTGCTTGATCGGCAGCGTCTTGATGCGGGCCTTGAGCATGACTTCGAAGTCGAGGAAGGCATCCACCCCTTGGACTTCGATCGGTTCCAGGATGAGCGGCGCCCATTCGGGGTCGGACCGCATGCCTTCGGCAACCTCGGTCATGACGGCGAAAACGTCGTCGGTGTCCTCCCGATAGGCCACGCCGACGTCGAGGATGGCGTAGCTGAACTCCTTGGTCAGGTTGGTCACTTTATCGACCGTCGAGAACGGGATGGAGTGGACGCTGCCGCTGGCGTCGCGCAGGCGCAGGGACCGGATCGAAATGGCCTCCACCGTGCCGGAGAAACCGCCGACGTTGACCACGTCACCGACCGAGATGGTGTCCTCGATCAGGATGAAGGCGCCAGTGATGACGTCCTGCACCAGCTTTTGCGAACCAAAGCCGATGGCAAGACCGATGACGCCCGCACCGGCCAGCAGCGGGGCGATGTTGACGCCCACTTCCGACAGCACGATCAACCCGACGATCACCACCAGAACGACCAGGAACACCGTGCGGGCCAGCGGCAGCAATGTCTTGGCGCGAGCCGACCGGGCAATCACGGTGCCGTCCTCGTCAGTCTGGCTGAGGTACCGTTCGATCGTGGAACTCACGATGCTCCAGGCGACGAAGGCCAGCGTCAGCACCATGGCGATGCTCAACACGGCGCCGGTCAGGCGCTGGCCCGGCCCGGCGGTCAGCCAGGTCAGGGTTTCCAGGCCCCACACTTCCAGCACGGCCAGGACCGTGATGAGGACCAGGGCAAAGCGCAGGATGGTGTGAAGTACAGGGACATAACGATTGGCGCGGTCCTCCAGCCCCGGAAAGCGGGCTTGGTTCTCCGCGCTGATGCGGAAGGCCCGTGCAATGGACAGGCGGATCGCGTGGGACAGACCGGCGGCCAGGATGAGAATCATGGCCGTCAGGGCGCTCGACTTCAGGATATAGGTGAAGCCGCCTGCAATCTCGGCCGCCCACACCACGTACAGCCCGATGATGTAGACCACGGCCAGGACGTGCCAGATGTCGGCGAACCGCTGCCGGACGCGCTGGGCGGGGCGGCGGGTCCTTTCACCGGGCAGCGGCGTTGCGGTGTCGCGGCGCAGCCATGTCCCCACGGCAGTCCGGTTCTGCAAGATGAGGATGGCGGCCAGCGACGCCACCAGCAGGCCGAGCAGCTTGAGCAGCACGGCGTAGCTCTGCTGCGGCAGCCCGGCCAGGGCGGCGGCCTGGAGCACGAAGCCGCCCAGCAGCACGACGGCGGCAAATCGATGAACCCAGATCATTAGGTACTGTCCGGTTTCGGCACCGAACGGCAACACGCGCTGGGTCTCGTCATCGGGCGCCAACAGGGTGCGGGCCACGCCGACCACCGCGTGATAGACCGCCAGTGCCGCGATGAACGTGGTCAATCCGGTCATCAGGCGGTCGGACACCCCCAACAACGGCAGCACGCCCCAGGCGGCGACGGCCAGCGCCACCGGCGGGAGCAGCGCCAGAATGACCCGGCCGATGACCAGGGCGATTCGCTCGTCCCACCGGGCGCCGGGGCGGGCCTTCAGGACGGCTGCGGGGCGTCTCAACAGGCGCTTGGCCAGCCACGCGGCCAGGACACCGACCGTGGCGACCACTGCCATGGCGATCAGGGCGTTCAGGAATGCGGCACGTTCGGCGGGCGAGTCGAGCTTTGCCTTCACGTCCATGGCAAGGCTTGGCAGGCGGGCCGCGCCTCCGGCAAGGTGCGCCAACTCCGAACTGACCGAGGCAATGGTGGTGGACAGTCCACCCAGCACCCGCGTCCCCAGGCTGCCCGGCACCGGGGCGGCAGCCTTTTGAGCCTGCAGGGCGTCCTTGAGGGTACCCAGGAACTGCGTGCGCTGTTCCTCGTTCTCCAGCGTGGTGATGAGGTTTTCCAACTGCTTCGTGGTCAGGACCTCGGCGGCAGGCGGAGCGTCCGCTGGCTGCGCGGCAACTGGACCGGACACGGCAAGGATGACAAGAAGCGTCAGAAGCCGAACACCGCTTAAAAGGGAAAAAAACTGCATCACTGCCCCGAAATCGATTAAGAACTACGCATGTGGGTGTAGATCCCGACGAACGCAAGGAACATCAGGCCATGGCCGTTACCATGTACCACAACCCGCGCTGCTCCAAGTCCCGCGAGACACTTGCCTTACTTCAGGACAAGGGCGTTTCCGTGACCATCGTGGAATACCTCGATACTCCCCCCAGTGCCGATGACCTGCGCGGCCTCCTGCGCAAGCTGGGCATGGAGTCACCGCGTGATCTTCTGCGCAAAAAGGAGGCCAAGGAGGTCGGACTCGATGACCCCGCCCTGGACGACGATGCACTGATTGCCGGCATGGTCGCCAATCCGCGGGTTATCGAACGCCCTATCGTGGTCAAGGGGGACGCTGCCCGACTGGGGCGGCCACCCGAGCAAGTGCTGGAGATCCTGTAGCCTCAGGCGGCGCTGACCACCGGCCAGCCGGTCTGCGGCTCCGCATCGAGCAGGGCGGCAATGTCGCGCAATGCCGTGACCGCCGGGCAGTTCAGGTGGCAGGCATGACCGGCGTGGACGGCCTCATTGGACAGGGCGTGAACCATCACGGCCGAGGCCCCGGCGACCAACGTGCGCGCGAGGTCCGGCCACAGCCGGGGCAACGGGGCGCACGGGGCATGCAGGCATGTTGCGGCGGCGCCCATGGCTTCGGCCAGGGCGCGGGAGGGCAGGCGCGGGAGCAGGCGCGGCGAGGGCATCGGAGCAACCTCTTCATCCGTGGGGGCGCGGCAGGCGCCTTTGTGCCCTACGGTGCGCCGTTAAAGGATGAAGATTTCGTGATTGTTCGCAGGGTCAGCCCGCCGCCTGATAGGCCCGGCGCGTGGCGTCAAGCAAGGCTCGCATCATGTCCACGGCGGGACAATCCCGGCGGCAGTTCAGGGCGGTTTGTGCATGGGTCAGGGTGGCGCGCCACAACGCTTCAGCCTGCCCGGCGCTGATCGCGGGCTGGATTTCGGCGCGCACCGGCCGGTCGATGGGACAGCCCCCCGCCATGGTGCAGGCCCCGATGCGGGCAACCATCACGGCTGCCCGGCGGCCCGCTTCGGCGAACGCCGGATCCGGGGGGGGCGCGAGCGCGTCCGTGATGCAACGCGAGGTATGGTGGTTCGTCAGCATCTTTTGCTTCTACGCGCCCGGCGGGCGACCGACCAGACAGCCAAAAGCACCATAGGCCATGAGGTATAAACCCTTTGGCGGAAGGGAGCTAAACCCTGCGCATCCAGCGGGGCCGGGTCCTAACCAGCCCGTCCCGCGCGCCGCGCACTGCGGCCAGCAGGCGGTCACGGTCCTTGGGCAGGGTGCCGGCCAGCGGCAGGGCGTTGGAGGCGTGATTGGAGCGGAAGATCACCGGCTGCGGCGGGGCCAGCAGCGAGAGCAGCAGGTCCAGTTCCTCCAGCACCCCGGCATCGTCGCGCGGGATGAAGGTTTCGCCCGGCTCGGCCCGGCTGTTCCAGGTCTCCAGGAAATCGTCCACCCGGTCGTGTTCCAGGAACAACTGGAGGGTCGAGGCATAGGTCGGGGCGCAGGCGTTGAGCACGGCGGCGGTGCCCTCGATATGCTGCCGCCAGTGGCTGTCCCCGCCCAGACCCAGGATGACGGTGGCCGACACCTTGATCCCGGCGGCCTTGGCCTTGGTGACGGCCTCGATGATCCCGGCGGCAGTGGCGCCCTTTGTTATGCGGCGGAGGATGGCCGGGTCGCCGCTTTCGATGCCGACATAGACCAGCGACAGCTTGGCGGCCTTGAGGGCGGCCAAGTCCTCGGGCGATTTCTTGAGCAGGTTGGCGGGCGTGGCATAGGCCGAAATGCGCTGCAACGCCGGGAAGGTGTCGCGCAGCAGGGCGCACAGGGCCAGCAGGTGATCGGTCGGCAGGCCCATGGCATCGCCGTCGGCCAGGAACACGCGGTGGGCCTCGGGCCAGGCGCGGGCGGCGGCGGCGATATCGGCCGCCACGGCGTCGAACGGGCGGGCGCCATAGGTCTTGGTGCGGTACATGGAGCAGAACGAGCAGCGGTTGAAGCTGCACCCCAGGGTCGCCTGAATAATCAGGTTGTCGCCTTCCGACGGCGGCCGGAACAGGGGCATGTCATAGGGCAGCGGCATGGCGGCTCAGTCCGCGGTCAGCGCGGTAATCAACGCGGCGTGCTCGGGCCAGCGGTCGAGCAGGGCGGCCCGGTCGGCGTGGTCGTAGTCGGTGAAGTCGAACCCCGGTGCCACGGTGCAGCCCAACAGCGCCACCGTGCCGCCCGGAACCAGCCGCGCCCCTTGCCACACGCCAGCGGGAACGATGACCTGCGGCGCCTGACCGGCAGCCAGATCGGCGCCGATCACCACACGCTCGGCCGTGCCGTCGGGGTGGAGGTGGAGTTGCTCGACCGCATCGCCCAGGTAGAAGTGAAACACCTCGTCACTGCACAGGCGGTGCAAGTGGGAAAACGTGCTCGGCGTCAAGAGGTAATAGATGGCGGTGCCAAAGGCCCGCGCGGAGGTGTAACGCCCCGGCAGGGCGGCGGCGGGAATGTCCTCGGCGGCGCGCCATGTCTCGCGGAAATAGCCGCCTTCCTTGGGGTGAGGCAGCAAGTCCAGGCGGCGGATGATATCGTCGGCGTTCAGCATCAGACCGGCGCCATCAGACGGGAGGGAGGGCGCGGGGCGAGGCAGCCGAGGCCGACACAAGCTGATTGAGGCGCTCGTTCTCGGTTTCCAGGACGCGGACGCGGGTGTCCAGGCGGTTGGCGCGACGGGCTTCCGCCCGTGCCCGGCTGCGCGCCGCGCTGCCCGAGATCCACAGCACGCCACCGCCCAGCATCATACCCAGGCCCAGCGCGCCGAGTACCATCAGGAACAGTGGCAGGCCGATCGTCCACGGCAACGGCCACAGGTCCACCGTCACCATGTGGCGGTTGACCACGGCAAACAGGATGGCCAGGACGGCGACGGGAATTCCGATCAGCCAGGCAAGAAATCTCACGGGCACGCTCCGAGTCGTTATGGGCTGCCCCCGGCGGGGCGTCAGTCGGTATTCAGCAGTTCGCGCAGTTGCTTGCCGGTCTTGAAGTACGGGACCGCCTTTTGATCCACCTTCACCGACTCGCCGGTGCGCGGATTGCGGCCGGTGCGGGCATCCCGCTTCTTGACCGAAAACGCGCCGAAGCCCCGAAGTTCCACCCGATCGCCACGGGCCAGCGCGGCACCGATTTCATCAAAGATAGTCGACACGATGCGTTCCACATCGCGCTGGTAGAGGTGCGGATTCCGTTCGGCCAGTCGCGCGATGAGTTCTGATTTTGTCATTGGCGCATTCCCCCTTTCGCTGGGGCATACACGTTGTTGCCGGGGCACGGCCAAGCCATGCCGGGCCGGCCGCTGGCCGCCCACATTCCAAAGGTGCCAGACGCCCCCCCGGTGCGTCAAGGGTAAGCCCCTATTCTGCAACGATTTTTCTAACGCTGAGCGCGAATGGCCCACTATGGGTGTCAGAAAAGCATGCAACACCCCCTCCCCAAGCCACAGGGAACGTCTTAGGTTGGGGATGTGCGTCCCATGTCGTCCATACTCCGGCGGCTGACTGCGGCCCGCGCGGCGCTGGTTTGGGAGCGCCTGTGGGCAGGGCTGTGGCCCGCCGTGACCATCGCCGGCCTGTTCGTGGCCCTGGCGCTCTCCGATCTATTGCCGCGCCTTCCGGGGTGGCTGCATGCCGTGGTTCTGGCCGCCTTCGGGGTGGCCGGTGCGGTCAGTCTGATCGTCGGCTTGCGGGTTTTCCGTTGGCCCACCGAGGCCGAGGCGGCGCGCCGTCTGGAGCAACCCATCCCCCACCGCCCGCTGACCGCCAGCCGCGACGTGCTGGCCCAGGGCGGCGAGGATCCCCTGGCCCGCGCCTTGTGGGAGGCTCACGCCCGCCGTGCCGCCGCCGAGGCCGCCACCCTGCGCGGCGTGGTGCCGCATCCCGGCGTTCCGGCGCGCGATCCGAACGGCTTGCGCGCCGTTGCCGTGCTGGCCTTGTTCGTGGCCGGGATTGCAGCGTGGCACGATCCTCTGCCGCGCCTTGTCCGCGCCATGACGCCGACGCTCGGCGGGGCGGCCGGGCCAATGTTGTCTGTCGATGTGTGGGTGACGCCGCCCGACTACACCGGGCAGCCGCCATTTTACCGGACTGGCGTGCAGGCCGGGGCGGAGTCGTTGAGCATCGAGGCGCCGCAGGGCAGCCGCTTGTTGTTGCTGATCCATGGGGTTGAGGAGCCGACGGTCCGCCTGGGCGATGTCTATGAAACGCCCGAGGCCCTGGCCGACGCCACCCACCGCCTCGACATCGCCCTGCCGGCGACCGGCGGGATGACCGAAACCCTCGCCGTGATTGACAGCGGCCGCACGTTGGCCGAATGGCCGCTACGGGTGGTTCCCGATGCGCCGCCGCGCGTGGCCTTTGCCGGGCCACCGGGCGAAGGGCCGCGCTGGCGCTTGCGCCTGCCGTTCGAGGCGGCCGACGATTTCGGCCTGAGCAGCCTGAAACTGACCCTGACGCGCGGCACCGTCAGTGAAGTGGTGGACCTGCCGGTGCCGCCGGGGCAGCAGAAGACGACCGCCGGGCAGCCCCTGGTTGATCTGACGGCGCATCCGTGGGCCGGGCTGGAGGTGACGGCGCGGCTGGAGGTGCGGGATGGGCTGGATCAGCTGGGCGTGTCCGATACGGTCCCGCTGACCTTGCCGGAGCGGCAGTTCTCCCATCCGGTGGCGCAGGAGCTGGTGCGTCAGCGCAAGATCGTGCTGCACGAGCGCGATCAGCGATTTGCCGTGGCCGCCATGCTTGACGCCATCGCCAGCGTGCCGGGGCGGTTCGACGGCGATCTGGTGGTGTTCCTGACGCTGCGCGTCGCTTCGGCCCGCCTGCGCCATGCCGCTTCCGATCGGCCCATGACCGATGTCGCCGACATGCTGTGGCAGACCGCCGTGCGCATCGAGGACGGTGCGCTCGCCGCTGCCGAGGACCGCATGGCCGAGGCTGAAAAGGCACTGGACCAAGCCCTTGAGGACGGCGCCGACCCGCAGGAGATCCAGCGGCTGGCCGAGGAACTGAAGCAGGCCCTGGCCGATTTCATGCAGGCGCTGATGGACAGCATGCCCGAAATGGCCATGCAGGAGATGCCCAACATCACCATGCCGCAGGACATGATCGATCCTTCGGACATGGCGCGGATGCTCGACCAATTGAGCGAGATGTCGGAGATCGGCGCGCAGGATGCGGCGCGCGAAATGATGGAGCAACTGCGCCAGATGCTCCAGGCGCTGCGCAATGCCCAGCCGATGCCCAGCCAGCAGGCCCAGCAGATGCAGGAGATGATGAACGCCCTGCGCGATCTGGCGCAACGGCAGGAGGATCTGCTCAACCAGACGTTCAACAACAGTCGCAACGAGGCGGCCGAAGACAGTGAGCGTGGGCGCCGCACTCCGCAGCGGCCTCAGCCCCGCCGTCCGGGTCCATCGGAGCGGCAGCAGCAGCAGGCGGGTGATCCGGCGGCCGGTGCCGCCTTGGCCGAGGAGCAGGAAGCCCTGCGCCGGGAATTGGGCGACATCATGGGCGAGCTTGGTGAAAGGGCCGGGCAGGTGCCGGAAAATCTGGGGCAGGCCGAACTCGACATGCGCCAAGCCAGTGAGGCCCTGGCCGGGCAATCGTGGGCGCCCGCCGAGGAAGCCCAGGGCCGCGCCCTCGACGCCCTGCGCAAGGGCGCCGGGGAAGCCATGCAACAGATGATGCAGGCCATGGGCCAGCAGGGCCAGGGCATGATGATGATGATGCCGTTCGGCCAGCAGCCGGGCCAGGGCACCGACCCCATGGGGCGCGGCTTTGGCGGCCTGCAAACCGAAGGCGTCGAGATCCCCACCGAACCCGACGCGCGGCGCGCCCGCGACATCCTCATGGAACTCCGCCGCCGCTCCAACGACCTTGGACGACCGGGCGAGGAGCGGGATTATCTACGGCGGTTGTTGCGGCAGTTTTAGGGAAGGCGGGCTGAACCACGCGGCGAAGAGGTTTTGGCTTGCGTCGCAGGTGCCAGCTTCACGCTCTCGCTTGATTGCGGCGTGCACGGCAGCAAGCGCCAACCGCCACGCCCAGCGCGACGACAACCAAAATCGCTGCGACTGCGAACGTACTGCGCATTCCAATGATTACAGCCTCTGCATGCCCCGTCATGCTGGTGGTCGCCGCCGATGCGAAGGCGAAGACACTGCCCATAACAGATGCACCCGTGATGAGGCCAAGATTACGCGACAGGCTAAGCATGCCGGAAATGACGCCACGCTGATCAGGGCGGATTTCAGCCATGACGGCGGTGTTGTTGGCCACCTGGAACAGGGCATAGCTGGCGGTGATGACGACGATGGGGGCGATGTAGCCGGGAATGCTAAACCTCGCCGGCAACATCGACAGAGCAATGGAACCGGCCCCTATTCCAATAAGGCCCAGGATGGTCATGCGGAGGGCGCCCAAGCGGTCCACAACACGACCGGCGGGCACACCGGCCAGCGCGGCGACAAGGGGACCCGCTGTCATGGCAAGCCCAACAAAAGCGTCGTCTAACCCCAGCCCTTGGGAGAGATAGAACGGCCCCACAACCAGCGTCGCCATCATCACCGTCGAGACGAGCGCGCTCATGGCGAGGCTTCCCCTGAGCGCCGGATCGCGCAGCGTCGCCAATTGGATCAGCGGGGATGCCGCTCTCTTCTCGGCGACGGCGAACAGGCCCACACCGAAGACAGCAGCCATGAGCAGTGCGACGTTTATCGGGCCGAAACTGCCGCGCCCCATGGTCATGGCAAGGGCATATGCCGCGAGCGTGAGAGCAAGGAGCAGCGTGCCCAGGGCGTCAAAACTGGAGCGCTCGGTCTTGGCCTCCCGGCGTTCAGCGGGCAGCGCGGCATGAACGAGAAGAAAAGCCAGGATCCCCAGCGG
This sequence comes from Rhodospirillaceae bacterium, assembly GCA_041676205.1. Lineage (GTDB taxonomy): Bacteria > Pseudomonadota > Alphaproteobacteria > Rhodospirillales > Rhodospirillaceae > Cauispirillum. The sequence continues at coordinate 16,778 of JBAYSM010000013.1, forward strand.
GATGTTGACGAGGAAAATCGCCCGCCAATCCAGTTCCGCGAGCAGGATGCCGCCAAGCGAAGGGCCGAGAGCGGTTCCAATCGCGGACATCGTTCCAAGCAGCCCCATGGCGCTGCCAGTCTTTGTCTTCGGAACGGCTTCGCCCACCAGCGCCACGGTGAGAGCCATCATAACAGCCGCTCCCACGCCCTGCGCCGCCCGAGCGGCAATGAGAACCCACAGCGTGGGCGCGATTGCACATAAGGCCGAGGTCCCCGTGAACAGGAGAATTCCCGCCAGCAGAAGCCGGCGACGGCCAATCATGTCCCCGAGCCGTCCAACGCTGACAATCAAGGTGGTGATGGTGAGGAGATAGGCGATGACCACCCACTGGACCTCCTGGAAGGAGGCGCTGAAAGCCTGCACCAAGGTCGGCAAGCTCACATTGGCACTGCTGGTGCCGAGCGAGGACAGCAGCATGGACAGCGAAAGACCGGCCAGCGCCCACTGGGCCGAGGGTGTCCGTTCCCGACTTTCAATGCCCAATTCAGCACGATCTGCATTAAGTGGCTTCACCATGGCCTCCGTTTTCTGGTGGCTCCCGAAACGGAGCTGTCAAAAACGTAGTCCTTCGCCAAACAGTGCGGAACGCGCACTATCTGCATTTCATTCGTGCGTTTGACGCCACATCATGAACCCCCTGTGCTAGGGTCGAGGCATGTCGACACCCGATCTCAATTTGCTTGTCACGCTGGATGTGCTGCTGGCGGAAGGCAGCGTTGCCCGCGCGGCGCAACGGTTGCGGCTCAGCCCGTCGGCGATGAGCCGGGCTTTGGCGCGGCTGCGCGAGACGACGGGCGATCCGCTTTTGGTCAGGGCCGGACGCGGCCTTGTTCCCACGCCGCGCGCGCTCGAACTCCGTGAGCAGGTCAACCAACTCGTCCAGACTGCAAAGACGGTTCTGCGCCCTGCCGAGAAGCTCGATCTCAAGCAGCTTGTCCGAACGTTCACGGTGCGGACGAGCGAGGGCTTCGTGGAGTGCTTCGGACCGGATCTCATTGTTCGCGTCGGCGAGGAAGCTCCTGGCGTACGTTTACGTTTCGTGTCGAAGCCAGACAAAGACAGTGCCTCCCTGCGCGACGGAAGCATTGATCTGGAAACGGGCGTCGTGGGGAAGGCGACCAGTCCGGAGGTGCGTGCGCAGGCCCTGTTCCGGGACCGTTTCATTGGCGCCGTGCGCCTGGGGCATCCGTTGAGCCAGGGGGAGATCACGCTCTCCCGCTATGCGGCTGGCAGGCATATCCTTGTCTCCCGGCGGGGTCTCGACAAAGGACCGATCGACGAAGCCCTGAGGTCCTTTGGGGTGGAACGCGAGATCGTGACGATTGTCGGGGGCTTTGGAAGCGCGCTGGCTCTCGCTGGAGCTTCAGACCTGATTGCCAGTGTTCCCGAACGGCACACGGAGGCCTTGCGCGCCGGAATGCACAGCTTTCCCCTTCCGGTCTCCATGCCGGAGGTCACGATTTCATTGCTCTGGCACCCGCGGCTGGATGCCGACCCAGCGCATCGCTGGATGCGCGAGTGCGTGCGGGACGTTTGCGTCAAGTAGTGCCAGGCGAAACCTCGGTCTTCCCGTCCAACATCCCCAACACTTCCTTGACGGAAAGCCCGCTTTCCCGCAGCGCGCGGAGCGTCAGGCTCTGGTCGCGTTTGGCGAAGCGTTTGCCGTCGGGGCCGGTGAGCAGGGCGTGGTGGTGGTAGCGCGGTGTCGGCAGGCCGAGCAGTGCCTGCAGCAGGCGGTGGACGTGGGTGGCCTCGAACAGATCGACCCCGCGCGTGACCAGGGTGATGCCTTGCAGGGCGTCATCGACCGTCACGGCCAGGTGGTAGCTGGTCGGGGTGTCCTTGCGGGCCAGGACGACGTCGCCGAACATCTGCGGTGCCGCCTGTTGGGCGCCGCGCGCAAGGTCCGTCCAGGCCAGCGCATTCCCGGCCAAGGCCATGGCGCGGGCCATGTCCAGGCGCAGGGCGTGAGGCTCGGCGGCCTCGCGCGTGGCGGCTTCGTCGGCGGGCAAGGCGCGGCAGGTACCTGGATAGAGCAGCGCGCCGTCCGGCCCGTGGGGGGCGCGGTGGATGTCCCCGATCTCGCGCTGGATGTCGGTGCGGGTGCAAAAGCACGGATAGATCACGCCCAGTTCGCGCAAGCGCCCGAGGGCGGCGGCATAGTCGGCAAGGTGGGCCGATTGGTGACGCACCGGGGTTTCCCAGCGCAGGCCAAGCCAGGCTAGATCTTCAAGGATGGCGGCGGTGAACTCGGGGCGGCAGCGTACCGGATCGATGTCCTCGATGCGCAGCAGGAACCGGCCCTCCGGTCCGGCGGCGCGGGCGGCGAACAGGGCCGACCACGCATGGCCCAGGTGCAGGCGGCCGGTGGGGCTGGGGGCGAATCGAGTGACGTCGGCCATGCCGGGGAACGCCTTTGTTCAAAGGTGGGGGTGGCACCCCGTCAGGGTTAGGCAGCCGCTTCGCGCTTGTAAAGAGGCGTCCTGTCATCAAATCTTCGCGGGGTTCTTGGCGGAACCTGTCGTATTGTTTGCCCTGTTCAGAGCGGCACGACGCGCGAGGTGACATCCTTGTTGGCGACGTTGGAAAAATGCCCTGCCCTGGTCCTCAACGCCGATTTCCGGCCGTTGAGCTACTTCCCGCTGTCCCTGTGGCCATGGCAGGACACGGTCAAGGCGGTGTTCCTCGGCCGCGTCAACGTGGTGTCGGAATACGACCGCGTCATCCATTCGCCCAGCCGTGCGTTCCGCATTCCCAGCGTCATCGCCTTGAAGGAGTACGCGCCCCAGGCGCGCCGTCCCGCCTTTACGCGGTTCAACGTGTTCCTGCGCGATCGTTTCACGTGCCAGTATTGCGGCCATCGCCTCGCTGCCCACGATCTGACCTTTGACCATGTCATCCCGCGGTCGCGCGGGGGGCGGACGACCTGGGTCAATGTCGTGGCGGCCTGTGGGCCGTGCAACATGCGCAAGGCCAACCGCACTCCGCGCGAGGCATCGATGCCGCTCATCCGGCCGCCGCTCACGCCTGACACTTACCAGCTTCAGGACATGGGCCGGGCCTTCCCGCCCAACTACCTGCACCAGAGCTGGCGCGACTTCCTGTATTGGGACAGCGAACTCGATCCGTGGTGAGTGGAAAGGACTACTCCGCCGCCTGCGGCGCCGGGCTGCGGTAGAGCCAGCGTTCAAACACCCGGTCGGGCAAGGCGTGGACGATGCGCGCCAAGACCGCCATGACAATCAGAGAAAACACCAGCCGCCCGACCAAAATGCCCGACCAGTGGCCGCCGAGCGCCATGATGAACAGGGTGTCCTCGATCATGCTGTGGCAGATGGCCATGAAGCACACCGCCAGGAACACGTCGCGGGGCGGCAGGGTGCCGGCACGGGCCTCGCGGATGATCAGCCCGCCGCCGTAGGACAGGCCGAGAAGCACGCCGACCATGGCGAGCGGCGTTGCCTGCGGCCCGATGCCCATGGCGCGCAGCACCGGGGCCAGGATGCGGGTCAGCCAGGCGGTAATGCCGGTGGCGTCGAATAGCCGCAGGATGGCCAGCAGCACGACGATGATGCCAAACACGGTGGCCAGGGTAATCATGCTATTGACCGTCCATTCGCCCCACCCGGCATCGGCCGGGGTGGACGGAAGCCATGCAATGCTGACAGGCTGTTGCAGGACGTCCAAGCCGCTGTAGACCGCATTCAGGATGGCGCCATAGACCAGCGCGGCCGACAGCCGAAGCAGCGTTGTGAACACCAGCCCGGCCCCGGCTTTCTGGCACACCCGCTGTTCGACCGGCATCGAATGGGCGCCCAGGATCAGCGATCCCAAAATAGTCATCTGCGCAACGGTCAGCGGCGTTTCCGGCAGCACGCCGATCAACGCGGCGGCCCCGCCGTAGATGTTGACCAGCGCGGCAGTGGCCCACACCAGCCCCATTTCCTGCGGTAGTCCGACGAGGCTCATCAGCGGCCCGAAGGCGCGGGTCAGCACCTCGATCACGCCAAGGTCCACGGCCACTTTCACGGCGACCATGACCGGAACCATGATCTTGACCAGTTCCCAGTACAGGGACGCGGAATCTCGCAACAGGCGGTGCAGAAACAGAACGACGGGCATGGGGGCAGCCATGGCTTGGGGGGAGCGCAGGCTCTCCCTTACCAAAGAACCCGTGCGCAGTCATGCGCGGCTTGAGCGGATCTGACCTGCGTTCAGCGAAACAACGCCGCCCCGGATGGCATGGGAGGGAAGGCCACAAGGCCATGTCCGGGGCAGCGTAGACCGGAGCGTCAAGGGCGGGAGGGATGATGACCCCGGTGGGTCATCTAACGGAGGATTACCCGGCCGGGCATTGAAAATTGTCAATCGGTCGGGGGCCGCCGCTTTTCAATCACGTACAGGACGCGGGTGGACAGCAGATGATTGGTCATCCGCCCCAGTGCGCCCGGCAGTCGGTCAAGGCGGGCGAGGTGGCGGGCGATGCGCCCGGTGGTCATGCCTTCGCGGGCGGCCAAGATCTCGGCCAAACCGCCGAACGGGGTGATTTCGATGACCTTCAGGCCGGGGGCGTGGCGGGACAGTTCATCGGCCCGCTCGTCCAGGCATTCGCGCGGCGCGGCCGCATTGTCCGGTCCGGCGTCGAACCACGGATCGAGGCCGGGCGCCACCCGGCGGTGACGGCGCAGGTGAAACAGGGTGCCGATCGGGCCGGTCCACGGCTCGACCAGTACAGCCCGTCCGCCGGGGGCCAGCACGCGGGCGGCTTCGCTGAGGATGCGGGACGGGCGGGGGCTGCGGCCCAGCACGTCGAACCCGACCAGACAGGCAAAGGTTTCTGCCGGAAAGGGCAGCGCCTCGGCGGAACAGACGCACAGCACGCCGGGGCCAGGGCTGGCGTGGGTGGTCAGCATTCCGGGCCGGGCGGTGGCGAAGTCCAGGCGGTCGGATGGCAGGTGCAGGGTCGGGCCATAGGGCATGGCCGCCGACACCCGCGCAAAGGCGACGTTCCAGAACGCGGTTTCCGGCGACGCAGTGGAAGCGACGTGCATCGGCCTCAGCGCGTCCAGCGGTCGGCGGCGTCGCTGTCGGTCGCCTTGGCATCAACCCACTTCGCGCCGTCGGCGCCTTCTTCGAGCTTCCAGAACGGCGCCTTGGTCTTGAGCCAGTCCATCAGGAAGGCGCAGGCCTCGAACGCGGCGGCGCGGTGGGCGCTGGCGGTGGCGACGAACACGATGCGTTCGCCCGGCTCCAGGCGGCCGAAGCGGTGGATGACCAGGACGTCGGCCAGCGGCCAGCGGGCGCGCGCCTCGGCCTCGATCCCGGCGAGCTGCTTCTCGGTCATGCCGGGGTAGTGTTCCAGGGTCATGGCGCTGACCCCGTCGCTGTCACCACGATCCCGCACCAGCCCGATAAAGCTGCACACCGCGCCGACCGAGGTATCCCCGGCGGTGAACTCCGCCAGCAGGGCACCGGGGTCGAAGTCGTCGCGCTGCACCCGGATCATGGCTTAACCGCCCGTGACAGGGGGGAAAAAGGCGATTTCGTCACCGGCCTTGATGGGGGTGTCGAGGCCGCTGTGGTCCTGGTTGACGGCGCAGCGCACCACCGACAGGTCGGCAAACGCCTGCGCATGGCCGGGCCCGCGCTGCTTGAGCCAATCGATGAGTTGGCCAACAGTGGCGACCTCGGCCGGGGGCGCGACATCTTCACTGCCGATGCCGGTCTTGGCGCGCAGCCAAGCGAAGTAGAGAACCTGCATCATCATTCCTTAGCGGGGGAGCGGCGGTTCATCTTACCTCAGACGCCACCCAAGCCCAACCGTTCAACCGCGAACTCCGTCACGGCGGCCGGGTCGTTCAGCGGCAGCAGGGGCACGCCGATGCCCGCGAGGTCGGGGTGGTCGGGCTGGTCGGTCGCCACGGCCAGCAGGCTGGTCAGGCGTTCGGGCGGCGGCAGGGGCTTGCCGAGCGAGGGCCGGAAGACCAGGATCTTGGGGTGGCCATGGGGGCGGAAGCCCTCGACCAGCACCACGTCCACGGCCTCCAGGCGACCCACCAGGGCGTCGAGATCCATCTCCGGGTGCTCGGGCGTGTAGGCGCGTTGCAGAACGAAGCGGGCTTCGGAGGCGAGGATCACCTCCCGCGCGCCGCCTTCGCGGAAAATCCACGTGTCCTTGCCCGGCGTGTCCATGTCCACCGCATGGTGGGTGTGCTTGATGCACGACACCGACAGGCCGCGCGCCGTCAGCAGGGGCAGCACGGCCGACAGCAAGGTGGTCTTGCCGCTGCCGCTGGGACCGGCGAAACCAAGAACGAGAGGGGTGGCCGTCATGTCAGGTCCGTTCGTTGGCGGGCGGGGCGTCGGGGTGGCTGCGCATATGGGCCAGCCCGGCACGCAGGTAGTCCCACCCGGTGATGACGGTCAGCACGGCGGCGATGGCCAGGAATCCTTCGCCCAGCCACTGGCCGGGAATGCCATAGGGCGCGGCATTGCCGATCAGCAGGACCGGCAGGGCGACCATCTGGAAGCCGGTCTTCCACTTGGCGAGCTTGGTCACTGGCACGCCGACACGCAGTTCGGCCAGGAACTCGCGCAGGCCCGATACCAGGATCTCGCGGCACAGGATGATCATGGCCGGCAGCACGGACCACTCGCTGACCCGGTTGAACGCCACCAGCATGAACAGCACGGCGGCAATCAGCAACTTGTCGGCGATGGGGTCGAGAAAGCGGCCAAGGCTCGACACCTGATTCCACCGCCGGGCGAGCCAGCCATCGAAGAAATCCGAAATGGCGGCGGCACCGAACAAGCCGACGGCGATCCAGCGGACCATCGGGCTGTCGAAGTAGAACGTCGCCACCACCAGCGGGATGACGACAATGCGCGACATGGTCAAAATATTCGGAAGGCTGAACACGGTCGGTCCAAGGCTGAGGTGCATCCGCCGGGTAAAGCCGGTCAGGAGAAGGCGCCGAGTTTAACCGCCCGAATGAAAGTGGTCATAGATTTTTTTGGCCAGACTTTCCGAGATCCCGTCCACCGCCGCCAGATCCGCCAGTCCGGCATCGGCAACACCCTTGGCTGATCCGAAGTGATGGAGCAGGGCCTTCTTGCGCTTTGGCCCGATGCCGTCGAGCGAATCGAGCAGCGATGTTCCGATGGCCTTGGATCGCCGCGCCCGGTGGCTGCCGATGGCGAAGCGGTGCGCTTCGTCGCGCAGCCGCTGGAGGAAGTACATCACCGGATGATTGCCGGGCAAGGTGAACGGCGCACGATGGGGCTGGTAGAATGTCTCCTTGCCGGCGTTGCGATCCGGTCCCTTGGCGATGGACACCAGCGTCACGTCTTCGACGCCGAGGTCAGCGAACACCTCGCAAGCCACGCTGAGTTGGCCCTTGCCGCCGTCGATCAGCACCAGATCGGGCCATTCGCCCCGGTCGTGGTCGGGGTCGTCCTTTTGGGCGCGGGTGAAGCGGCGGGTCAACACCTCGCGCATCATGCCGTAGTCGTCGCCGGGCCGGACGTCGCCCTTGATGTTGAACTTGCGGTAGGCGTTCTTGCGGAAGCCCTCCGGCCCGGCCACGATCATGGCGCCGACCGGGTGGGTGCCCTGGACGTGGGAGTTGTCGTAGACCTCGACCCGTTCGGGGGCGGCGTCCATCTCGAACACTTCGCACAGGCCCTGCAACAGCTTGGACTGGGCCGAACTTTCGGCCAATCGGCGGCCCAGCGCCTCGCGGGCGTTGTTCAGGGCATGGGCGACGGCCTTGACCCGGTTGCCCCGCTGGGGCACGGCGACGTCGACCCGATGCCCGGCGCGCAGGCGCAGGGCGGCCACAACCAGATCCTGGTTGGGCAGCGGGCGGCTTAAAAGGATGCTCGAAGGCGGCGGCTTGGCGGCGTAGAACTGGCCGATAAAGGCTTCGAGCACCTCGCCCTCCTCGGCGTCCTGGGCGTGGACCGGGAAATAAGCGCGGTTTCCATAGTTCTGCCCCATACGGAAAAAGAACACCTGGATGCAGGTGGTGCCGCCGCCCTGGTGCACGGCGATGACGTCGGCGTCGCTGATCCCGTCCAGGCTGATGTCCTGGCGGGCCTGCACGTTGGTCAGGGCGCGGATGCGGTCGCGCAGGGCGGCGGCCTGCTCATATTCCATGCGGTCGGAGTGCGCCTCCATGCGGGCCGCCAGGTCGTGCTGGATCTCCTGGGTCTTGCCTGACAGGAAGGCCCGCGCCTGCTCGACCAGGGCGTGATAGCTGGCCCGGTCGATGCGCTCCACGCACGGCGCCGAGCACCGCTTGATTTGGTACAGCAGGCACGGCCGGGTGCGGCTGGAGAACACGTTGTCGGAACACGACCGCAGCAGGAACGCCTTTTGCAGCGTGTTCAGGGTGTGGTTGACCGCCCCGGCGGAGGCGAACGGCCCGAAATACTGCCCCGACAGCGATCGCGCGCCGCGATGCTTGACGATCTGCGGAAAGGCGTGATCGTCGGTCAGGACCAGGAAGGGGAACGACTTGTCATCGCGCAGCAGGATGTTGTAGCGCGGCTTGAGCTGCTTGATGAGGTTGGACTCGAGCAGCAGGGCTTCGGCCTCGGTATGGGTCGTCACCACCTCCATGGTGATGGTTTCCGACACCATGCGTTGAAGGCGCAACGGCAGCTTGTCGAGGCGGGTGTAGGCCACCACGCGCTTCTTCAGGCTCTTGGCCTTGCCGACATACAGCGCGTCGCCACGGGCGTTCAACATGCGATAGACGCCGGGGCAATCGGGCAGAACCCGAAGGGTATCCCGCACCACCGACACGCCGCGTCGCACCGGACCGTCCGGCGCTGTGCCGGACGGGGGGACGTCAGCCGGGGGGACGTCAGCCGGAAGGGCGTCGTCGGGCGGTTCTGGAAAGGTGTCTGAACTCATGGCGTTCATATGCGGGTGAAGCGGGTGCGCGGTCAATTGCCGTGGCCGTGGCGGCGCGGAGGCGGCGGATCCGCAAGGGTCTGTGCGGGTGCAAAAAGTAATCCACGATGTCTGTGGATAACCTTGTGGGTATACCTAGGAGCAAACGCGCCGAGCCGCAGACTCCTTGGGGGAACACCCCTCTGCCCAAAAAAGCGGCAAAGCTGTAAGTTACTGAATTATCTACACAAAAGCATTTGCGGGCATTGTTGTTTTAACCGCACAAATGGACCTTGACAGCTCCATGACGGTCCAGCTAGGGCGGGTCCCGATGTGCACAACTTCGCCCCTACCACCGATTCGCACGGCCTCCACCTTAGGATTCATCATGATCGAAATGAGAATCGATGCGGAGCGTCAAGTTACCGATAGAGGTAGGCCGTCTGACTTCAGAGGGGCTACCACCGAGGCCGGGAACGGTCCTGTAACGGGGCTCCCCGGCCGGACAGCTCAGAGGCTGCTGTAGCGTTCTATTTCCACGCCCACGGAATGGGCATCTTCGAACACATCGAGTTTCTCCACCCGGACGCGGGCGCTGCGCACGCGGGGGTCCTGGAGGCACATCACGGCGACCCGCTCGGCCATGGTTTCGACCAGATTGACGTGGCCGTCCTGGGCGATGGAGCGCACCCGGTTGACGATCTGTTCGTAGCACACGACGTTGTCGATGGCGTCGCCCAGCGCGCCCTCGGCCTCTCGGACGCCCAGATCAACGTTGATGCGCACCCGCTGCGGGGCGACTTTTTCGTGGTCGTAGACTCCGATGGAGCAGGTCAGCACCATGTCGCGTACGAACACATGGCGCAACCCCTGCGAGGCATCGGCAATCCGGTGGGGCGTCGGGCGCAGCGGCGCGATGACGGGCGTGTTTTTCATGGGGGCGTGTGTCTCCGTGAGGGGAGAGGCGTGGGCCTGCCCCCTATTCGTCCGGTCCGGCGTCCTCGCCAGCCGTCCGCCATCCCAGGTGCTGGCCGCCATCAAGCGCTATCATTTGCCCCGTCACGGCGGGCGCCGCAAGGAGGAATCGCACGGCATCGGCGATCTCGGCTGGATTGGACCCATGCTTGAGGGGCATGTCGGCGCATTGGGCGGCGAATTGATCGAGGGTTTGGCGGGCGCTGGGCAGGGTCGGACCGGGACCGACCGCATTCACGCGGATGCGCGGCGCAAGGGCGAGCGCCAGCGTCTGTGTCAACGCCCACAACCCGGCCTTGGACAGGGTATAAGACGTGAAATGCGGCGTCAGATTCCACACCCGCTGGTCGATGATGTTGACCACGCAGCCCTTGCCCGTCGCCGGTACTTGCGCGGCAAAGGCCTGGGTCAGCACGAACGGTGCCCGCAGGTTGGCCTCCATGTGCAAGTCCCAGCTTGCCCGCGTCGCCGTCTCGACCGAGTCGTATTCAAATACCGAGGCGTTGTTGACCAACGCGCCGAGCGGACCCAGCGCTTCGACCGCCGCCGGGACAAGGCGCGCCACGTCGGCTTCATCCCCCAGGTCGGCGCGCAGGGTTACGGCGGTGCCGCCGCGTACGCGGATGGCGTTGGCGACATCCTCGGCAGCGTCGTGGGAGTCGCGGTAGTGGATGGCGACGGCCCAGCCATCGGCGGACAGTGCCTCGGCGACGGCGCGGCCGATGCGGCGGCCGGCGCCGGTGACGAGGGCCGCACGCGGCGGGAATAAAGAGGTTTCGGAAGTCATGCAGAAAACTCCATGCCCGGAAAGTGTACGGCCACGGCCACCATAAACCGTGTGGTCCAGACATAAAAGAACCGGCGAACATCGCTGTCCGCCGGTTCCTGGGCGCCCCCGATGTCCCCCCCGAAGGCCTTCCATGGCGCGGACCCTACCGGCAACGTGGCGGCGCGCCTAGCTGACCGAACGTCCTACGTCCCGTTGTTTTACCCTTGGGCGTATGTACAACGACATAATCCTGCGGACCTTCCCGGAGCCACCGGCGTTTCCTCCCATACGCGCACACGGCGATGGAGGCGGAGCGGTGAAGACTTGGGCAATCGGAGCGGTGCTGGTTGTGGTGGCGCTGGGTCTGCTGTACGCGGCGGCCATGGCCTCGCGGGAGGCACCGTATATCTCTTGGGCATTTCTGGCAGCCTTCGCCGCCGTGGTGGCGTCGGGCATTGCGCTGGCCGGACGTGCCGCATCAAACGCCGGGCCGCCGCCGGAGTTCGTGGAGCGGCCGGGGCCGGGGCGCCGGTACGAGTTGGCGGGGCAACCAGCCCCAACCACCGATGCCTGGGCTGGGTCAGGCCGCACCCTTGGCATCATGGCCATCGCCCTGGTCGGCCTGCTGCTGTACACGGGCGGTTACGTCATGGCGGCCTATTTTTCGATCGGGTGGCTGATCTATATCGGGTTGCTGCTGACCTTTGTTCTGATGGTCATCATCATCATCTTTGCAGCGCCGCGCGATATGTGAGACGTCAGGTCCGGTTGGCCTCCTGAATGGGGCCGCCGCCCAGGGTCGCGCAGGTGTTCCGGGTCCTGAAGACCAACTGGGTAATGGCGTGCTGTTCGTCCGAAATGCTGATGGTCGGCGCGATGGCGCGGACGGTGGTGAAGTCAGGAAACGCCCGGCCCAGCTCGGCCCCGAGCAGATGGCAGTCCAGCCGGTAGTGGAACACGCCCTGCGTGACCATGTAGCGGACCAAAGCCGGGCTGGTGTCTTCCAGCAACCGGGCATAGCCCTGGAATACCCGTTCCAGGGCGCGAACCGTCCAGCGCAGGGTGGCGCTGGCGCCTTCGGGGGCATCGGGCAGGTGGAACATGAAGTGCGCTGCCGGATCAGCCTCGCGCCGGTCGGCGCCCAGGAAGACGACGGTGCAGGCCGACTGGCAGGAGGCCCCGGCGGGAACCACGGCGCGCACGGGGCGGGTCATGCCGACGCGGCGCAGGGCCCAGGCTATGGACTCCGCCGCGGAAAGCGCCCCGCCGGGGCTGTTCAGTTCGACCACGAGTTCGCTGTCCGGCGGCACACCGGCCATGGCACGGTCGAGCGCCCACAGGAACTGCGGTGCGGTGTGCGCTTTGATCGGACCATTGAGGATGACGCGGCCGGGAACGGCAACGACGCTGGGACCAGGATCGGCCAGCGCGCGCACGACGACGCTTATCGGCACCACCAGCAGGGCAACGGCCAAGGCCGGCAGATAGAGAAAGTAAAGGCGGCTTCGGAAACAAAAGACGTTGAGGCCTCGCCGACTGTCCACCACTGCCTCCCGTGTTGCCGAGTCCCACAGAATGAAACGGCTGCAACGGTGGGGCGGAGCCATGCACGGAAGGCGCAGGGGCGCGCCTTTCGGGAGTAAAAGACTGTCACAACAGATCGCGCAGGCGGTGCCATGCGGCGCCCAGCACCAAGAGCGGCGTGCGCAGGGCGGTGCCGCCGGGGAACGCGGCGTGCGGGATGCGGGTGAACACGTCGAACCGCTCGGCCTGCCCGGCGACGGCCTCGGCCATCAGTTTGCCCGCCAGCCCCGCCAGGGCCAGGCCGTGCCCGGAATAGCCATGGGCGAACAGCACGTTGGGGCCGACGCGTCCGAACTCCGGCAGGCGGTTGAGGGTGATGGCCACGGAACCGCCCCAGGCATGGTCCACCGCCACGTCGGCAAGTTGCGGGAACGTGCGCAGCATGGTCTTGCGCAGGGACGCCGCGATGTTCCTGGGGTCGTGCCGCGAGTAACTCACCCCGCCGCCGAACAGCAGCCGATGGTCGGGGCTGCGGCGGAAGTAATCCAGTACGAAGGCCAGATCGCTGACCGCCTGGTTGCCGGGAATGAGAGCGCGGGCACGATCTTCTCCCAAGGGTTCGGTGGCGATGAGATAGGTGCCGACCGGCATGATGGTCCGCCCGATGCGGCGCTCGCGGCCCCACAGGTAGGCGTTCCCGGCCAGCACCACGAAACGCGCCCGCAGCACGCCAGCGGGCGTTTGGACGATGGCGGGGTCGCCCGCCTCCCACGCGGTCATGGGTGATGCCTCGTAGAAGGCCGCCCCGGCGGCCTCGGCGGCGCGGGCGAGGCCCAGGGTATAGGCCAGCGGGTCGAGGTGCCCGCCGCCGGGGTCGTGAAGGCCGCCGATGTAGCGGCGGCTGGCGATGGCGGCCTGGGTTTTCGCCGTATCCCACAGTTCTACCCCCGGCCGCCCGAGCCGGGACCATTCTTCGGCGGTTGCCTTCAGGACGTCGACGTGGCGGGGCTTGATCGCGACCAGCACATGCCCCGGCGTCAGGTGACAGGAGATGGCGTGGCGGTCGATCAAGGCATGGGTCAGGCGGAGCGAGTCCTCGGACAAGTCCCACAGGCGGGCCGCGTCGTCGGTCCCGACCTTTTGGGCAATCGCTTCCTGGCGCAGATTATAGCCCGCGATGAGGTGGCCGCCGCTGCGTCCCGAAGCGCCGAATCCGATCGTCTCGGCCTCGATCACGGCGACGCTGTAGCCGCGCTCGGCAAGGTGCAGGGCGGCAGAACATCCCGTGATGCCCGCGCCCACGACGCAGACATCCACCGCGTGCTGCCCCGCCAGCGCCGGACGCAGGGCGCGCGGGGCTTGGGCTACGGCATAGGAGGACACGGCCTGGGGCATGAAAACTCCTTGTGCGCCAGTCCTTTGGCATGCGCCAAGGGGGGCGGCCCGTCAAGTGTGCACAGGGGGTGATGAATCCTCTTGCAGAGAAGAAAAAGTGCTGAGAAAGTCGGCACGAAACCGCGCCCGTGACGCACTCAGGCCGACTTCACGGGTGGACCATCCGGCCAGCGAAAGGTCTTCAGGATGAAGCATGTCAGGGGTCTTGTCGCCGGCGCCGTCGCCGCGACGATGGGATGGGTCGGAGGCGCCATGGCCGCCGAGGAGCCGAAGCTCAACATCTACAACTGGTCCGACTACATCGCCGAAGACACCATCGCCAAATTCGAGGCGGAAACCGGCATCAAAGTCACCTATGACGTCTATGATTCGAACGAAGTGCTGGAGGCCAAGCTGCTGGCCGGGCGTTCGGGTTATGACCTCGTGGTGCCCACCGGGACCTTTCTGGAACGCCAGATCAAGGCCGGGATTTACCAGCCCCTCGACCGCTCCAAGCTGACCAACTACGGCAACCTTGATCCCAAGATCATGGGAGAGGCCGCCGTGCACGACGCCGGCAACGCCCACGCCATCGTGTATATGTGGGGTACCAACGGCATCGGCTGGAACCCGGAAAAGGTCGCCGCGGCGGCCGGTGCGGACGCCCCGACCGATAGCTGGAAGCTGGTGTTCGACCCGGCCTGGGCGGCCAAGGTGTCGAAGTGCGGCCTGTACTTCCTGGATAGCCCGTCGGAAATGTTCCCGGTCGCTCTGGCCTATCTCGGCCTCGATCCCAAGTCGAAGTCCGAGGATGACCTGAAGAAGGCCGAGGAAGTTCTGGCCAAGGTCAGCCCGTTCGTTACCAAGTACCATTCGTCTGAATACATCAACGCTCTGGCCAGCGGCGATGCCTGCGTCGTGGTCGGGTTCTCCGGTGATATTTTCATTGCCCGTTCGCGGGCCGAGGAAGCCGGCGGCACCGTCAAGGTGAATTACACCATCCCGTCCGAAGGCACGATCATGTGGTTCGACATGATGGCCATTCCCAAGGACGCGCCGCACCCGGAAAACGCCCACAAGTTCATCGACTTCGTGATGCGCCCGGAAATTACGGCGGGGATCACCAACTTCGTGTGGTACGCCAACGCCAACCCCAAGTCGCTGGAAATGGTTGACGAGGGCGTTCGCAACGACCCCGGCGTGTTCCCGCCGGCGGAGGTGATGGCGCGCCTGTTTTCCAACGCCAGCCCGGACCAGAAGCTGGAGCGCCTGCGCACCCGCGCCTGGAGCCGAATCAAAACCGGCAAGTAAGCCATCTGTCCCCCATCGGCGGGCCGGACCTGGGAATGCCTAGGCCCGGCCTCCGGTTTTATGGTGTAAAGGGCGTCAGGCCCCATGAGTGATACTTCCCTTCCCCCGGCGGTTCCGGCCGCCCGCAGCCTGCAACAGAAGCGCCCCACCCCGGCCGTGGCGGACGCCCTGCCCGCCATCGTTTTCGACGGCGTGACCAAACGGTTCGGCGACTTCATGGCGGTGGACGATGTTTCGCTGACCATCGACCGGGGCGAGTTGTTTTCGCTGCTCGGCGGGTCGGGCTGCGGAAAGACCACGCTGCTGCGTATGCTGGCCGGGTTCGAAACCCCGACCAAGGGCCGCATTCTGATCGACGGCCAGGACATGACCGGGGTGCCGCCTTATGAGCGCCCCGTGAACATGATGTTTCAGTCTTACGCCCTGTTCCCGCACATGACGGTGGAGCAGAACATCGCGTTCGGGCTGAAGCAGGACGGCATGCCGCGCGACGCCATCCGCGCCCGCGTGGCCGAAATGCTGGAGATGGTCGAACTGGGGCCGCTCGGCAGGCGCAAGCCGCACCAGTTGTCGGGCGGCCAGCGCCAACGCGTCGCCCTGGCCCGTGCCTTGGCCAAACGGCCCAAGGTGTTGTTGCTCGACGAACCGCTCGGCGCGCTCGACAAGAAGCTGCGTGAGCGGACCCAGCTTGAACTGGTCAATCTTCAGTATCAGCTTGGCATTACCTTCGTGGTCGTCACCCATGACCAGGAAGAAGCCATGACCA
>JBAYSM010000014.1:0-32108 GCA_041676205.1 Rhodospirillaceae bacterium
CGGCCCATCAGCACGACCGGGCATTCGACCAGACCGGCGACTTCGCGCAGCAGGCCCTCGTCAGCCTTGAGGTCCAGCCCCTCGCCCTTGCACAGATCGAGCGCGCCGGAGCGGATGATTTCGGCCCGTTCCATCGGGTCGATCAGCACCTTGGCGGCGCGCAGCTTGGCCTGATAGTCGACGAAATCCGTCACGGTGATTGCGGCCGGAGCCAGGAAACGGTGGCCGCGCGTGGTGTTTCCTGCCGTCACGCGGGCGAACGTCACCGGCACCACGGCCCCGTCGAACAGGCACAGGATGGAGTGCAGCGGCCGCACCCAGCGGGCCGGATTATCGGCCCAGCGCATGGACTTGGGCCACGGCAGGGCGGCCATGGCGCCTTCCACGATGTCCTTGAGGACCTCGGCGGTCGGGCGGCCCTTCTTTTCGATGGTCAGGAACAGGAACGTGCCCTTGGGCGTCTCGCGCTTTTCACACTGATCGACCGTGACGCCGTTGGCGGTCAGGAAACCCTGCATGGCCTTTTCTGGGGCGTCGGCGCGCGGGCCTTTGCGTTCCTCGGACACGTCGGGCTGCGCGGCGGGCAGGCCATCTACCACCAGCACCAGACGGCGCGGCGTGACGGCGGTGCGCGTGGTCAGGCCCTCGGTCAATCCGGCCTTGGTCAGCCCGTCAACCACCAGCTTTTCCAGCGCCTCGGCGGCGGCGGCCTGCATGCGGGCGGGGATTTCCTCGGAGAACAGTTCAAGCAGCATCTGCATGGCTCAGCCCTCCGCCTTTTCTTGAATTCCGGCAAGCCACGCTTCGCAGCAGCCCTTCGCCAACGCCCGCACACGCCCGATATAGGCGGCGCGTTCGGTGACGGAAATCACCCCGCGCGCATCCAGAAGGTTGAAGCGGTGCGAGGCCTTGATGCACTGGTCGTAAGCCGGCAAGGCGAGTTTGGCATCAAGCAGGGCCTGACACTCCTTCTCGGCGTCCTTGAAATGCTGGAACAAAATTTCGGTGTCGGCGTGTTCGAAGTTGTGGGCGGAATACTCCACCTCGGCGCGGTGGAACACGTCGCCGTACTTCACGCCGCGGCCGTTGAAATCGAGGTCGTAGACGTTCTCCACGCCCTGAATGTACATGGCCAGACGTTCCAGGCCGTAGGTCAGTTCCACGGCCACCGGATCGCACTCGATGCCGCCGACCTGCTGGAAATAGGTGAACTGCGTCACCTCCATGCCGTCGCACCACACCTCCCAGCCCAGGCCCCAGGCGCCAAGCGTCGGGCTTTCCCAGTCGTCTTCGACAAAGCGGATGTCGTGCTTCATCGGGTCGATGCCCAGCGCCCGCAGGCTGTCGAGATACAGCGCCTGAGCGTCGGCGGGCGACGGCTTCATGATCACCTGGAACTGGTAATAGTGCTGGAGCCGGTTGGGGTTCTCGCCATAGCGCCCGTCGGTCGGCCGCCGCGACGGCTGCACATAGGCAGCGCTCCACGGCCTGGGGCCGAGCGCCCGCAGCGTGGTCGCCGGATGGAACGTGCCTGCGCCAACCTCCATGTCATACGGCTGGAGGATGATGCAGCCCTGATCGGCCCAGAACTGCTGCAAGGTGAGGATGATCTGCTGAAAACTGGGAGCGTTGCCGGATGCGGCCATGAGTCTCGTCTCTGAGTGAGGCGGCGGAAAGCGAACCCGAAAGCTATCCGCCGCACCCCCAAAGGGTCAAAGAGTTTTGCGGGGTCTGCTGCGTTTGAATGGCTTAGGCGGTCAACGTCGGTCCTTGTACCCGCACGAACAGGCCGAACCCTGAGCGATATAGTTGCCGCACTGAGGGCAGGAGACGAGTTCAACCGTGGTCGGCTGAGGCTGGGCGCGGGCGCGGGTCACGTCCTCGGCGGCACGGCGGGCGCGCTCAACGCGGCTTGGTCCCGACTCGCCGCCGCGCAAGATCCTCCCAGCGTGCTTGAAGACAAGCCACACGAGGACCACCACGATGGCCGTAAACAGCAATTTGGTGAGCGAAAATCCCAGCATGGTCTGTTATCGCCCGGCCATGGCGGCGGGGTCAAGGGCCGCCCCATCGCGCAGCATGGCATCCGCCGCCTCCGTATAGGTGCCATCGTCGCAATGCAGCACCACGCCGGGATGCAGCACGGCGGAGGTGCGCGCCCCCTTCCGCGCCCGCACGATGACCCGCTTGGCAGGCTGCCCGGCCTTGGACCACAAGGGAATGACCTCGACCGCGCCCGCCTTACCGTGCAGGGCGGAGAGGATTGCATCCAGGCGATCCGCCCGGTGGATCACGGTCAGGCTGCCCCGCGGCTTGGCCATGCGCAGACAAAACCCCAGCCAGTCAGCCAGCGGCACGGCCTCCATATGCGCGCTATCCCGCCCGGCGTGAGGCGGACGAGTGCCCGGCCCGTGGAACGGCGGATTGGTCAGCACGGCATCGAAGCTGTTGGGCGGCAGCGGCGCGGGCCGGGCGCTCACGTCGCCGACCACCACCCTGCCCCGCGCGCTCCAGCCGTTCAGGTCAATCGACCGCGTGGCAAGGTCGGCATGGTCGGGCAGCACCTCCAGCCCCGTCACATCGGCCTCGGCCCAGCGCGCGAGCAGGCACAGCAGCGCCGCCCCTGTCCCCGCCCCGACGTCCAGCACCCGCGTCCCCGGCCCGACCGGAACGGCAGCAGCCAGCAGCACCGGGTCAATGGCGGCGCGATACCCGCCGCTGGAGGGTTGCAGCAGCCGCACCCGGCCACTGAGCAAGGTGTCCTCGGATATCTCAGGCATGGTCTTCCTGGAACGCGGCGACGATGCGGCGGGCGAGGAAGGCATCGGACTGGATCACCATTAACCGGCGCGGCAGGACGCCCAGGCTGCCTTCCATGATGCTGGTGTGGGCATCCAACACCACGGCGTCCACGCCATGCGCCGCCAGTTCCGCCTGGAGCGCCGACAACAGCACGATGTCGTTGGTGCGGATCACTTCAACCACACGCCTCTCCTCTACCGACTTTCCTTGACCGTTCCGCCGCCCCGCTCCTATGCTCCAGGTGCCCGAAGCCGGCGTCAAGCTGCCGGGTGCCACCTGAACCATCCACAGGATATCGCGTTGTCCAACGTCGCCCCAAACAATAAGCCGTCCCCAGACCCCAAGCCGTCCAAAGGGTCCTCGGCGAACGCGCTCGACACCCTTTTAGCCTTGGTGGCCGACGATCTGGCCCGCGTCAATGTGACCATCGTGGAGCGGATGCACAGCCCCGTCGCCCTGATCCCGCAGCTTGCCGGGCATCTGGTCGCGGCGGGAGGCAAGCGCCTGCGCCCCTTGCTGACACTGAGCGCGGCCCGCCTGTGCGGCTATGGCGAGGGCGACGATCACGTCAAGCTGGCGACCTGCGTGGAGTTCATCCACACCGCCACCCTGCTGCATGACGACGTGGTGGACGAAAGCGACCTGCGGCGCGGACAGGCCAGCGCCAACGCCCTGTGGGGCAACAAGCCGAGCGTGCTGGTCGGCGACTTCCTGTTCTCGCGCTCCTTCGAACTGATGGTCGAAGTCGGATCGCTGCCCGTGCTGGCGACCCTGTCGCGCGCCTCGGCGGTGATTGCCGAGGGCGAAGTCCACCAGTTGATGACCACCAACGACACCGCGACCACGGAGCAGGCGTACCTGGAGGTCATCCAGGGCAAGACCGCCGAACTGTTCGCCGCCGCCTGCAAGGTCGGCGCGGTGGCCGCCGGAAAGCCCGACGCCGAGGCCGAGGCGCTGTACAGCTACGGCATGAACTTGGGCATCGCGTTTCAGTTGGTGGACGATTACCTCGACTATTCCGCCAAACAGGAAGAATTGGGCAAGACGGTCGGCGACGATTTCCGGGAGGGCAAGATCACCCTGCCGATCATCCTGGCGATTGCGCGCGGCGATGATGCCGAACGCGCCTTCTGGTCCCGCACCCTGGCCGATCTGGATCAAGCCGAAGACGGGACGGACCTGCGCCACGCCATGGCGCTGATGGAAAAGCACGGCACCCTGGCCGACACCATCACCCGCGCCCGCCACTATGGCGAACTGGCCCGCACGGCGCTCGACATCTTCCCCGACAGCACCTACAAACGTGCCTTGGTCGGCATCATCGACTTCTGCATCGAACGCGCCTTCTGACGCATTGCAGGAGCCTGAAAATTTTCCGCAAAGAGGGCTTGTGCACCACCCATTGAGGCGCTATAAGCACAGCCCCGACGCCGAGAAATCAAAACCCGGCGGTACCTGACGGAGTGTAGCTCAGCCTGGTAGAGCACTGTCTTCGGGAGGCAGGGGCCGGAGGTTCGAATCCTCTCACTCCGACCAAAGCAAACGGCGCTAAGTCACAGACTTGGCGCCGTTTGTCATTGTCGAGGGGACACCGGCCTGGGGACCATGGACCCATCTGGCCGTGAACGCGATCAGCGCCGCCCGCCCCTCCTGAACCGTCCCTCCTCCTAAACGTACCGCCGCCGCCGTCGGAAGCCACCGCTGCACATCCTCCCGCCGAAGGCCCGAGTATCGGCAGTACCAGTGGAGATAGGCTTCGGCAGCCATCCTGCGGCCGAATGTCCGCGACGATTCCCCGAACAAGAAGATCAGGAAGGCGCGCGCCGCATCGTACTCCGGCCACCCCGCCCCGGCGTCTTGCCAATCAACGACCACCAGGCCGTTCGTGCTCCAGAAAATATTGCTGATGTGCATGTCTCCATGGCACAGCATCAAGGGACAGGGATCGTTGAGCGGCGCGAGGGCGGCTTCCTGACAGACCGCATCCAGCCCCGACGCCCGCACCGCCTGCACCATCGCCTCTCGCCGGCACTCCAACTCAGGGGCGGCAACGGCATTGATGCGTGCATGGAGGCGCGCCATGCGGCGCAACGCCAAGAAAAGACGCACCCCGCCGAAAGGACGCCCCAGAAATTGGTCGTTCAACGTCTGCCCCTGTACCCGGTCCATGATGAGGCCGACGCCGTGCCGCGACATCTTGAGACGGATTGGCGCGGGAACCGGCAGCCCAGCATCCCGAGCCGCCCGCAATGCGGCAAACTCTCTGTGAGCCAGGTGCGCAAGGCGGACCGGGAACAGCTTTGCCACGCGCTGCGCCGACACACCGACCACCAATCCCGTTCGTCCATGGGCGAGGCAGGCCATCGGCGCTCCTTTGCATTGTGTGTCCGGTCCACCCCCGGACAAGCAACAGCAAAGGCGATAGTTCCGTTCCCCGACCTCTCGCACACATCACGGTCTGTTGTGGGCTGAAAAGCATTACGGCCCCGAACCTGTGTTCGGAGCCGTAAGACTGACACACTGCAATGTACCCGGAGCGACTCGTCCGGGATCACGGGCAGCGGAAGGTGACGCCGACGCCGGTCCGGCCTTCATAGCTGAGGGGCATCGGGATCGCCTCGATGCGCGAGCCGGAATTGATCTGACCTAGGCTGTCTACACAAATGGCCGTCGCGGCGCCATAGCCTGACGTCACGCCGATGACTCCGCCGACAACGTTGAGGCGCGCAACGGCGGTGCCGACGGTCGCCAGGACGATACCGGCAGCGAGGCCAGCGAAAAAGCTCTTGGTGTTCATGACAACCCTCGGATCAGTGAAGCTATCCCGAGCATGCCCACGTCACCAATAGCCGTCAACCATCCGAAGACGAACGTGGCTGCCAGGCAAAGTCGGGCTTCCGCTATTCCGACAGCGCGGACGACGGAAGCTGGTTCATCTTCGCCAGCAGGTATTCGAGGTCGTTACGCTCGAACTCCACCCCAAGGTCACCGTACTGGGTCAGCACCCGTTCCAGCATCCGCCGTGAATACCGCTGGCGGTCGTTCTCACGGCCATCGTAGACGGTTTCATGTGCCACATCGACGGCGGCGCGCATGGCGGGATAAAATCCCTTCGGCAGTCCGGCCTTTTCGTATAGGCCCTTGAGACCGAGCGGCCCACTGTCATGGATAAGCTGACGAACGTTAAGGATGGTCAGTCCGGTGCTGACCGCCATGGCATATTCAAAGAACTTTAGATCGCCCATGCAGATGGCGCGCAGGATGATCGACGGGGTCAGGCGGCCATGGTCACGCATCTGGAGCACGAGCGCCTCCACCTCATCCTCGGACGACTCCGTGGACAGGGTGATGGTGGCGCGTTCCCGGCTTTGCAGCACAAGATCAGCCGCCATGTCGCTCGGCAGTTCGTGATTGCGAAGGATGTGGTCCTTGAGTTGCTCGGACACCCGATGCACCAACCGTTCGGACACCGTCACCGGTAGGTGGGCGCGGTGCACCAGGGGGTCCTGGACCCGCGCGTCATCCCCGAAACGGTCCACCATTCTGAGCAGCGAGGCATCCGACAGCAGGGCGCCGGCGTTGGCGGCCAGGGTCGCGGCGACTTCGGCATCACCTTCCTCGACCAGAGCCTCGGCAACCTCGGGCTGCACTTCGTGGCGGCGGGCCACGGCCTTTTGCTTGGCCGGATCTTGGCCGCGCACGATGTCAATCAGATCAGCCGAGCTAAGGACCTGCGAGAATTCCAGGACCGGCAGGGACACAGTATCGACGTCGCGCGCCAAGGCCATCGCGACGTCATGCGGAACCAGCGGATTCTCCTTGAGGTTGGTTGCCAGGGCCTCGCGCACGCGGACCTCGGCATCCCTCACCATCAGGCGGAAAATATCCTCGGCCAGCTTCCGTTCGGACGGACTCAGTCCGGCGTCGTCGAAATGCCGCGCCAGTTTCCCGGCCGTCACCGCGCGCGCCTCTCCCGAGGGGTCCTGAAGAAGACGCTGCACGTCCTCCGCCGTAAGCTTCACTTCCGCCATGGTATACCGGCCTGTTTTTGTTCTGATCCATTAGGTTCGGCACATGCCTGCAACCAAGTTACCCGCAATGCTCGCCCGTGTATAGAGAATGGCGAGAGATGGCTTCTAACCCCTTACCACCAACACCGAACAGGTGGCATGGCGCACCACTCGCGCCGCGTTGGGGCCGAGCAGGTAATCCGCCAGAGCGGGGCGATGCGCGCCGATCACGATAACATCAGCATGGATTTCGCGGGCGACGCGCAAGACGGTTTCATAGATGGTCCCCTCGTCCACGATGTGCTGACAGCGCATGCCGTCCGGCAACCGGGGATCGACCACTTCGCGCAGGCGGACCATTACCTTTTCGGCCATTTCCTGCGCGAAGTTCTTGGGGAAGAAACTGCCGACGATGCTCATGCCGAACGGCGGGACCACGGTCATGACGTGCAGTTTGGCTCCTGGCCTCGCCTGGGCCATCTCCACGGCGCGCGCCAATGTCGTCTCAACGTCGCTGACGTCTTCGAGATCGATGGAAACCAGGATGTTCCGGTACACGGCCGATCCTCCCTAGGCTGTTGTGGGGGTAGGTGACGGTTGCTCGCGGCGCCGCCGACGGACCTGCACCCATGCGATTAGACCATAGAGCAGCAACGCCGGAATATACATGATCTGACGCGGCGGCCGGTCGGCCAGCACCTGAACCTCGGTGATTTCCCACCCGAGGTCGATCCCGGCGCGTTCGGCCTGGCTGCCAAAGCCGATATCGTCAACGATCATGGCGGCGCCCTCGCCCTTGCTCAGGGTCAGGCCAGCCTCCTCCACCCGCTCCGCGCCGGGGGCGGGCGGTCCCATGCGCAGCGCGATGTGGCGGGTGACTTCCTTGCCCTCCAGCGTGACGCCGGATGCCACGATGCGCAACTGGCCGCCGGGTGGAATTTGCTCGGCCACCTGGGCAATTTCCGTGGCTTGCAAGCTTTCCAGCGGCGGGTAGATGCGGTCCCACCAGAAACCCGGCCGGAACAGCGTGAAGGCGACCAGCAACAGGGCGAGCGTCTCCCACAGGCGGTTGCGCACCAGGAAATAGTGCTGCGTCGCCGATGCAAACGCGAACATCGCCACCACGCCAAAGAAGAACACCGCTGCACCATGCCAGAACGTGTTCACGCCGATCAGCAATAGCTCGGTGTTAAAGATGAACAGGAAAGGCAGGATGGCGGTTCGCATGTCGTAGGTGAAGCCCTGGATACCCGTCATGATGGGATCGGACTTGGCAATGGCGGCGGCAGCAAAGGCGGCCAGGCCCACCGGCGGCGTGTCGTCGGCCAGGATGCCGAAGTAGAACACGAACATATGAGCGGCGATCAGCGGCACCAGCAACCCGGCCTCGCTCGCCAGAGTGACGATCACCGGCGCCATCAGGGTCGATACCACGATGTAGTTGGCCGTGGTCGGCAGACCCATGCCGAGGATGAGGCTGATCACCGCGGTAAAGATCAGCATGAGCATCAGGTTGCCGCCGGAGATGAACTCCACGAAGTCGGTCATCACCAGACCGATGCCGGTCAGCGTCACGGTTCCGACGACGATGCCCGCCGCCGCCGTGGCGACACCGATGCCGATCATGTTGCGCGACCCGGCGACCAATCCATCGCGCAGATCGACCAACCCGGCCATGGCCTCGGCCCGCATCTGACCGCCCCGCCCCATGAGCACCTTCAGCGGGCGCTGAGTCACAATGATGATGATCATGAACACGGTGGCCCAGAACGCCGACAGGCCCGGACTCAGGCGTTCGACCATCAGGTTCCAAATGAGCACCACGACGGGCAGCAGGTAGTACAGCCCCGCGCGGACCGTCACTCCCGGAGGCGGCAGGCGGGTGACGTCTTCCAGGGAGACCAGTTCCGGGACCCCAGTAGAATACTTGAGCAGCCCAAGATAGGCAATGAACGCAAGGCCAGTCGCCACCAGCCCAGAATACTTACCGAATATTTCGCCGATCCAGCCCATGCCGTAGTAAACGATGGCCGACAGGATAACCATGCCAAAGAAGCTCATGAAGACTTGAACGATGGCCGACCGCACCGGCCATGGAACCTCGCGCTCCATGCCCTTCAAGTTCAGCTTCAAGGCTTCCAGATGCACGATGTAGACCAGCGCGATATAGGAAATCACCGCCGGAAAGACGGCGTGCTTCATCACCTCGACGTAGGAAATGCCCACGTACTCGACCATCAGGAAAGCGGCGGCCCCCATCACCGGCGGCATAAGCTGGCCGTTGGTCGACGACGCGACTTCCACGGCACCGGCCTTTTCAGGCGACATGCCGGTCTTTTTCATCAGCGGAATGGTGAAAGTGCCGGTGGTCACGACGTTGGCAATCGACGACCCGGATATCACCCCAGTCATGGCCGAACTGATGACCGCCGCCTTGGCCGGTCCGCCGCGCAGATGGCCGAGCAACGCAAATGCCACGCGGATGAAGTAGTTGCCCGCTCCGGCGCGCTCCAGCAGGGCACCGAACAGCACGAACAGGAACACCATGGACGTGGACACGCCCAGCGCGACGCCGAACACGCCCTCCGTCCCCACCCAGTAATGCCCGATGGCCCGGTTGAGCGACGCGCCGCGATGGGCGATCACGTCGGGCATGTACGGCCCAAGGAACGTGTAGGCTAAAAAGACGCTGGCGACGATCATCAAAGGCGGCCCCAAGGCACGCCGCGTGGCCTCCAGCAACAGGATCATGCCGATCACGCCGACCCAAAGGTCTGCGGTAGTCGGCAAGCCCGGCCGACGGGAGAGCTCGACGTAGAAGGCATAAAGATACCCGGCGCACAGCGCCCCGACGACGGCCAGGATCCAATCCTGGATGGGGAT
The DNA here is from genome assembly GCA_041676205.1 of Rhodospirillaceae bacterium. Classification (GTDB taxonomy): domain Bacteria; phylum Pseudomonadota; class Alphaproteobacteria; order Rhodospirillales; family Rhodospirillaceae; genus Cauispirillum. Next base: position 9,696 of record JBAYSM010000014.1, read on the forward strand.
CCAGCGGCGCGGCGACGAGCGCAGAGCAGGATACGCAGTAAAGGCTAGGAATATAGCGAACGCCAGATGTACCGACCGCTGCTGCGCTTCGTTGAGAACGAAGATGTTCAGCGTGTAAGACATCGGCCCGGTGAACCACAACTGCACCAGTGCCCACCCCAGCGCAACTCCGGTCAACACCTTGGCGGCAAGCCCGGTCGGCAATCGCGCGCCGGTTTCCGTCTCGGCCACGTAATCCCGCAGTGCCGGATCGTCGTTCGGATCAACCGCCGGATCAACAGCAGCGCCAGGAGCTTTCGCCAGGGGATCTTTTTCCGCCGCCATGATGCCACCCGCTGTCAGTTATCCGTTCAGGGGGAAATGCGCTGGCGGACCAGGGAACGTTCCCTGGCCCGCCGCGCCCTCGGCCTACTTCAGAAGGCCGACTTCGCGATAATACTTCTCAGCACCCGGATGCAGCGGCGCGGCCAGCGCATCGCTCACCATTTCCTCGCGCTTCAGGACGGCGAACGCCGGGTGAAGCTGCTTGAACGAGTCGAGATCGTCGAACACCGCTTTCACCACGGCATAGACCACATCGTCGGACACCTTGGCAGTTGTCACCAGCGTCGCCTTCGGCCCCAGCGTCACGACGTCAACGTCCGTGCCGCGATAGGTGTTGGCCGGAATGGTGGTGAAGGCATATGACGGGTACTTCTGGATGAACGCCTTGGCCCAGTCGCCTTCCATCGGCACGAGGCGGGCGGAGCAGGCGGTGGTCGCTTCTTGGACCGAGCCGTTCGGCACGCCCGCCGTATAGGCGATGGCATCGACACGGTTGTCGCACAGTGCCTGAGCCTGTTCAGCCGGACGCAATTCGGCGGCCTGAGAGAACACGCCCGCATTCCAGCCCAGGTGATCGAGGATCAGGTCGATGGTGGCGCGCTGGCCCGACCCCGGATTGCCCAGGTTGAACCGCTTGCCGCGCAGGTCTTCGAACTTGGACACGTTGGCTTCGGTGCGGGCCACGATATGCAGCGGCTCGGGATGCAGCGAGAACACGGCGCGCAGGTCCTTGAACGGCTCCTTGAAGTCGCCCTCGCCGGCCAGCGCACGGCCCTGAACGTCGGACTGCACGACGCCGAAGTCCATCTCGCCCTGCTGGATGACGTTGATGTTTTCGACCGATCCGCCGGTGGATTCCACCGAGCAGCGGATGCCGTGTTCCTTGCGGTTGCGGTTCACCAGACGGCAGATGGCGCCGCCCGTCGGATAGTACACGCCGGTAACGCCGCCGGTTCCGATGGTGATGAACTGCTGCTGCGCCGCAGCCGGAGTCGAGGCCGCGGTAAATGCGATGCCTGTCGCCAGGGCTGCCGACAAACCGATGAGAGAGAGCGTCTTCATGCCTGTCCTCCACAGTGGGTAAGGAACTCCGGGGCGTGACCCGGAAAACGAGAGACAACGAACCTAAGACATCCGCTGCCACGGGAACCGGCTGCCGTCCCGCATCCTGCGGGCCATGAGCAAGCCTTTGAACTCTCTAACAAAGCGAACCACAGGAAAGGTTCATGCTCAACTGCTGCGTTCCGTATCAAGGGGTCCGAGCAGGCTCCGTGCGGCCTGCGCGGTCGCCGGGGCACGCCCGGCCAGCGCCCCGGCCTGGGCCGCCAGGACGACGAGATCCGCGTTGTGCGCCGCGACTCGCCCATCCGGGAGCCACAGGTTATTCTCAAAACCAACGCGCACATGCCCGCCCAAGGATGCCGCAATTGCGGCGCAAGCGGCCTCCCGCCCCCCAAAAGCGCACATCGCCCATGGTCCCGCATCGTCCCACGCGGCCACGAACGGCAGCAGGTCGGCCGGGCTGGACACCTGCCCGGCGCTATACCGGCCCAGCACGAACAGCGGAAAGGACGGCCGATCATCGGGCACCACGCCGCGCCGGACGAGGCCGCGAAGGTGAGTGACTTCTTCGGCGGCATAGACGATATGCTGAACCAGCACGTCCTCGCGGGCCAGTTCCGCCAAAAAGGCCGCTGCCGCACTCTCATGCTCCGGCGTCGGAATAAGCTCGCGCAGGGCCACCGAAACAGCCTCCGGGCGGACCGCACGCACCACGGCCATTTGTTCGTCGGGGCCATAGCGGCCTACGGCCTCGGTGGTGATTTGCACGATCATGCGATCGCCCACCGCCTTGCGCACAGCCGCGATGGCGTCGCGGTACGCCTCGGCGTCAAGGATGTGGTTTTCCTCGCGATCCCGCACGTGGAGGTGTAGCAGGCTGGCACCGGCGTCGGCGCATAGGGCAGCGGTGGCGGCCGTCTCCGCCGGCGTCACCGGAATGGCTGGGTGATCGGTCTGCCGCCGCCGCGCCCCGTTGGGAGCGACCGCGATGATGAGGGGGGCGGCCGGTGTCATGCGCCCCCTTTCAGCGTCGCCGCGCCAATGGCCTGGGCCAATCGGTCCACGATGGCCGTGAGATCGGTCTCGGTGCAAATGAACGGCGGAGCCAGCAACACATGGTCGCCCAAGACGCCATCGATGGTGCCGCCCATGGGGTAGCACATCAAACCGCCCGCCATGGCCGCCGCCTTCACCTTGGCGTTGACCTTCAGCGCCGGGTCGAAAGGCTGCTTGCTCGGCCGGTCCTTGACCAATTCCAGGCCCAGGAACAACCCCCGGCCGCGAATGTCTCCAACGTGGGGATGGTCGGCGAACCGTTCCTCCAGCATGCCGCGCAGTACGTCGCCCAGCCGCCGTACCTCGGCCAGCATCGGCTCCGCGCCGACCTTGGCCAGCACCGCATTGGCCGCCGCGCAGGCCGTGGCGTGGCCCATATAGGTATGGCCGTGCTGGAAGAACCCGCTGCCATCGGCAAAGGCCTGATAGATCCGCTGGCTGACCAAGGTCGCGCCGATAGGCTGGTAGCCCGCTCCCAATCCCTTGGCGATGCAGATCATGTCCGGGACCACGCCATCCTGTTCGCAAGCGAACAAGGTGCCGGTGCGCCCCATGCCGCACATCACCTCGTCGAGGATGAGCAGCACGCCATACTGATCGCAGATTTCGCGGATGCGCTTGAGATACCCCGGCGCAGCAGGGACCGCGCCGGAGGTCGCCCCCACCACCGGCTCGGCGATGAAAGCGGCCACGGTGTCCGGGCCGACGTCGAGCAACGCCCGCTCCAGTTCGTCGGCGGCGCGGCGGCCATAGGCCTCCAGGCTTTCGCCCTCGGCCTGATAGCGGTAGGCGTAGCACGGATCGATATGATGGACGTCGATCAGCAGCGGCTCGAACTGGGACCGCCGCCACTGGTTGCCGCCGGTCGCCAGCGCACCCAGGGTGTTGCCGTGGTAGCTCTGGCGGCGCGCGATCAGGCGGGAGCGTTGCGGCTGGCCGATCTCCAGGAAGTACTGGCGGGCCATCTTCAACGCGGCTTCCACCGCCTCCGACCCACCGGACACGAAATACACCCGGTCGAGCTCGCCCGGCGCTCGCGCGGCCAGACCGGCAGCCAGGTCTTCCATCGGTTGATTGGTGAAAAACCCCGTGTGCGCAAAGGCCAGCCGGTCCACCTGCGCCGTGATCGCCGCCCGCACATCGGGGTCGGAATGGCCCAGGCACGACACCGCCGCACCGCCCGATGCGTCAAGGTAGCGCCGCCCCTCGGCATCGATCACATAAATGCCCTCCCCGGCCACGGCCATGGGGTAAACCGCCTTGGTGTGGCGATGAAAGACATGGGACTGAGTCATGGGGTGGGGTCCTCCTCGTCCAAACCTGCCTCGTCGATTTCACTGTCGCCATCCCCGTCGCGCCGACGACGGCGCGGCTCCTGCCAATAGGCATCGAACTGCTTGAGGCGGCGCTCGCTCTCCTTGATCGCCTGGAGGCCATCGTCGCCGATGGATGCCACCGTCGCGCCCAGAAGTTGCTGAATGACCGACTGCGCAGCGACCAGGGATTGGAAAAAGTTGGGACTCGTCGTGTCGGCCAACAGCACATGCCGGGCCGGACGGGCCAACGGCGATACCAGGCTGTCCGTGACGGCAACCACTGTCGCTCCGGCCTCGACCGCGATGTCGAGCGCCATCACGGTTTCGCGCGTGTAGGGTCTGAAGCTGATCGCCAGAAGCACGTCCTGTGGACCCAGCCCCCGCAGCGAGTCGAGGAACGTGCCTCCGCTGCCGTCGACCAGCCGCACCTCCTCCCGCACCATTCCATAGGCGTAATGAAAATAGTGAGCCAAGGCATAGCAACTGCGCAGACCAAGCACATAAACCCGCCGCGCTCCCGTGAGCGTTTGCGCGGCCTGCACGATGGCGTCGCCAACCGCCGGTCCCGCGGTTCCGGCCAGCGCCGTGGCGTCGGCCTCCTGGATTTCGCGCAGCAACGCATGGATGCCGCCAGCCCCACGATCCCGCAGGGACCGCGCACGCGCCTCATAGGCGCCTTCGCCGCCGCGCAGCCAGCTTCGGTATGGCTCGCGCAACTCCTCGAACCCCTCGAACCCAATAGCACGGGCCAGCCGGACCATGGTCGACGGCTTGACGCCGGCATGACCGGCGATGCGCCGCATGGAGGTCAGTGCGACCTCCTCCGGGTTGGCCAGCAGATAGCGGGCCGCCTGCCGGAGTTGCGGGCTGAGGTCCTCATAGGAGGCCTGAAGAATGGAATTGACCTGAGCGAGGTCCACGCCCTGCTCCTTCCGCCGGATACCAATGCGAACGGTTATATCCTAGAAAATTAATAGGTTGTTGCGCAACAGGCGAATCAGTTTTTGGTACTTTGGATACACCTGTGTACCCTGCACCCCGTTCGGGCGTTCGACGTTTCACCGTTGCCTCATGCCGTCAGTGGGCTACCATCCGGGCGATTCGACGCTCCTACCGGCTTCCAGGGGGTTCCCATGGACATCAAGAACCACATCCGCTCCATCCCGGACTTCCCAAAGCCCGGTATCAATTTTTATGACATCTCCACGTTGCTGGCCCACCCGGATGCTTGGCAGGTAACTATGGGCCGGCTCGCCAAAGAGGTGCGGGCGTGGCAGCCTGACGTTTTGGCTGGCATAGAGTCGCGCGGCTTCCTGACCGCAGCGCCGCTGGCGTTGAAGTTGGGATGCGGGTTCGTGATGGTCCGCAAAAAGGGCAAGCTGCCCGGCCCGACCATCAGTCACACCTATGACTTGGAATACGGCGCCGACACCATCGAGATCCAGGCCGATGCCGTGAAGCCCGGCCAGCGCGTGGTGGTGCTTGATGATCTGCTGGCGACCGGCGGAACGGCCAACGCCGCCATCGAACTGTTCCGCAAGATCGGCGCGGAAGTGGTCGGCGTCGCCGCCATCGTCGAACTGAGCTTCCTCAAGGGCCGCGAAAAGCTGGACGTTCCGGTGGCGACCCTGGTCAGCTACGACGAATAATCCGACAGATCCGGCGAGGATTGGCTACAGCCACGCCAATCCCGCCGCCGTCACGGTCAAGACGGCAACCAGCAGCCAGCCGCGAAAGTGGTTTGTACGTTCGGACGTGTCGCCCTCCCGCACGCGCGACAGCACGCGGATCGAGACCTCGACCACCAACAGGACGGCGGCAATCTTGAAGATGAGCATCCACATGCCCCCAAGGTAGGGGGCAGCTTGCCCGCCGTCCAGCCCCCCTACCCCACTTCGCCCATGCTGTGAGCCGCTTCGGCATCCAGGGCGTAGCCCGCGGCGCGGACGGTGCGGATGACGTCGGGATCGGTGTCGCCGTTCAGCGCCTTGCGCAGACGGCGGATGTGGACGTCGACCGTACGCGGCTCAACATAGATGTCCGGCCCCCACACCGAATTCAGCAATTCCTCGCGCGAGAAAACGGCGCCGGGATGCTCCATCAGGAACTGGAGCAGGCGGAATTCAGTCGGCCCCAGGTGGACGTACCGGCCGCCACGGGTGACGCGGTGGGCGGTCAGGTCCATGACGATGTCCTGGAAATTCAGCGACCCCTTGTTCTGCACCGGGGTGGTGCGGCGCATCAGGGCGCGCACGCGGGCCAAAAGTTCGGGCATGGAGAACGGCTTGCTCATGTAGTCGTCGGCGCCGGTATTGAGGCCACGGACCTTGTCCGTTTCCTCGCTGCGCGCGGTGATCATGATGATCGGCACGTCCTTGGTCTTGGGCTTGCGGCGCAGTTGGCGGCATACCTCGATGCCAGACATCACCGGCAGCATCCAGTCGAGCAGGATGAGGTCGGGGTTCATCTCGTCGATGACCACCAGGGCGTCCTCGCCATCGCTGGCCGAACATACCCGGTAGCCGTCTTTTTCAAGGTTATAGCGCAGCAGGGTCACGAGGGCGGCCTCGTCCTCGACGATCATCACCAGCGGTTTCATGCCTTGTCGTCTCCCTGTTCCCCATCAAAGGCGGAATCGCGGCCCTTGGGGCGGCGCTCCGTCGGCGATGTTCCCTTAACCACGAATTGAATGGTCTCGGCCACATTGGTCGCATGGTCGCCGATGCGTTCGATGCTCTTGGCGATAAACATAAGGTGCGTGCTGGGCGTGATGTTGCGGGGGTCCTCCATCATGACGGACACCAGGTCGCGGAACAAACTGGTGTGCAGTTCATCGACCTCCTTGTCGCGGCGCCACACGGCCATGGCTTTTTCCACGTCGCGCTCGACATAGGCGTCCAGCACATCATTGACGATTTCCTGCACCAGTCGTCCCATCTGGGGAATGCCCGCCACGGGCTTGACCGGCGGAGCTTGGTTGAGCACCAAAGCACGCTTGGCGACGTTGGCCGCATAGTCGCCGATGCGCTCCAGTTCAGCGGAAATTTTGAGCGCCCCCACGATGGCCCGCAGATCATCGGCAAACGGCTGACGCAGGGCCAGCAGGCGCACCGTGAAGGCGTGCACCTCTTGCTCCATCTCGTCGATACGGGCGTCCCCCGCGATCATCCGCGCGGCAAGATCGGAATCCCGCCGCACAATCGCCTGGATGGCCCCGGCCAGTTGCGCCTCGGCCAGCCCGCCCATGCGGACGATGATGTTGGTAAGCTGGTTCAGTTCCTCCTCGAAGGAGCGAACGGTATGCCCAACCAAGGCATTCACCTTTCAAACGATCAGCCGAAGCGCCCGGTGATGTAGCCCTGGGTCAGCTTGTGCTGGGGGTTGGTGAAGATCTGTTCGGTGTCATTGCACTCCACCAAATTGCCGAGGTGGAAGAACGCCGTGCGCTGCGACACGCGGGCGGCCTGCTGCATGGAGTGGGTGACGATGACGATGGTGTAGTTCTCGCGCAGTTCGTCGATCAGTTCCTCGATCTTGGCCGTCGCGATGGGGTCGAGCGCCGAACACGGCTCGTCCATCAGGATGACCTCGGGGTTGACCGCGATGGCGCGGGCGATGCACAGGCGCTGCTGCTGACCGCCGGACAACCCGGTGCCGGGCTGGTCCATGCGGTCCTTGACCTCGCCGAGTAGCCCGGCCCGTTCGAGCGAGGTGTGGACGATCTCGTCCAGGTCGGTCTTGTTGCGCGCCAGCCCATGAATGCGCGGGCCGTAGGCAACGTTTTCATAGATCGACTTGGGGAACGGGTTGGGCTTCTGGAACACCATGCCGATACGGGCGCGCAACTGCACCACGTCGATGCGGCGGTGATAGATGTCCTCGCCGTCCAGGGTGATCGACCCCGACACCCGGCAGCCGTCGATGATGTCGTTCATGCGGTTCAGGCAACGCAGGAAGGTGGACTTCCCGCAGCCCGACGGGCCGATGAAGGACGTGACCTCGTTGGCCTTGATGTCCAGCGCAATATTCCTAAGCGCCTGCTTTTCACCATAAAAGACATTGCAGTCGCGGGCCTCGATCTTGGCGGCGTCGCCCTGGGCAACCAGGGGAGTTCCCGCCGTTGTCTGCGTATCAGCCATGGGTCTACCAGCGCCTCTCGAATTTTTTGCGCAGCCACACCGCAGCCGCATTCATGAATACCAGGAAAGCCAACAGCACCATGATCGCCGCCGAGGTCCGCTCGACGAAGGCGCGTTCCGGGCTGTCGGCCCACAGAAAGATCTGCACCGGCAGGACCGTCGACGGGTCCAGCGGGCCGTTGGGAATGTCCACCACGAAGGCCACCATGCCGATCATCAGCAGCGGCGCCGACTCGCCCAGCGCCTGCGCCATGCCGATAATGGTGCCGGTCAGCATCCCCGGCATCGCCAGCGGCAGGACGTGATGGAGGATCATCTGGAGCTTGGACGCCCCCAGGCCCAGGGCAGCCTCGCGGATGGACGGCGGAACAGACTTCAGGGCGGCGCGGCTGGCGATGATGATGGTCGGCAGGGTCATCAGGGTCAGCACCAGCCCGCCGACCAGCGGGGCCGAACGCGGCAGCCCGAAGAACTGAAGGAACACCGCCAGGCCCAGCAGGCCGAATACGATGGACGGCACGGCAGCCAGATTGTTGATGTTGACCTCGATCAGGTCGGTGAAGCGGTTCTTGGGGGCGAATTCCTCAAGATAGACCGCCGTCGCCACCCCAATGGGGAAACTCAGCGCCAGGGTCACGGCCAGGGTAAAGAACGACCCCACCACGGCACCCCAGATGCCCGACATTTCGGCTTGGCGGCTATCGCCGCTGGTGAACAGCGTGGTGTTGAAGTGCCCCTCGATCATACCGCGCTCGGCCAGGGCCTGATACCACGCCACCTGAGCATCGCTCAGACGGCGCTGCGCCTCGGGCAGATTGGCGTCGATGTGGCCCTTGGCGAGCATGTCGAAGTCATCATCCAGCGCGACCTGGACCGTAACCGACCGGCCAATGACCGAAGGGTCTTCCGCGACCGCGTCCTGAAGCGCGTACGGCGCGCCATCGGACAGCATGGCGAACAGGGCGCGGCGTTCCTGGCGGGTGTCAACCTCTGGGAACTGCGCCTGAAGGGCATCGCGCAGCAGGCCCAGGTAGTTGGCCGACCCCAGATCCTGCGGATTGACCGCATCGGCCGGCACGGCGACGTTCAGTTCCAGCGAATGCTGCCAGAAAGCAGTGTAGCCCTTGCCGATGATGGTCACGAACAGCGTTGCCAGCATGCCCAGCGCCACCAGAATGGCGATGATGCCATAGGCCCGGAAGCGCCGTTCAGCGCGGTAACGGCGGCGCAGGCCCGCGTTCACGGTTTCTGCGATCTGCGACCGGCCGGACGGCGCGGCACGGGCTGCCTTGGCGCTACGGGTGTCCATAGTTTCATCCATGGTTGCCATTACTCGTACTGCTCCCGGTACTTCCGCACCACATGCAAGGCTATGACATTCAGCGCCAGAGTCACGGTGAACAGCACCAACCCAAGGGCAAACGCAGCAAGCGTCTTGGCGCTATCGAACTCCTGGTCGCCGACCAGCAGGGTGACGATCTGCACCGTTACCGTGGTTACGGCTTCGAGCGGGTTGGCGGTGAGGTTCGATGCCAATCCAGCGGCCATCACCACGATCATGGTTTCGCCCAGCGCCCGCGACACCGCCAGCAGAATGCCGCCGACAACGCCCGGCAAGGCGGCCGGGAAGATCACACGCTTGATGGTTTCGGACTTGGTGGCGCCCAGGCCGTAGGATCCTTCGCGCATGGACTGCGGCACGGCGGTGATGACGTCGTCGGACAGCGACGACACGAACGGAATGATCATGATGCCCATGACCAGACCAGCCGCCAGCGCGCTTTCCGACGACACGCTGAGGCCAAGCAGCCCGCCGGTGTCGCGGATGAAAGGGGCCACGGTCAGGGCGGCAAAGAAGCCGTAGACCACCGTGGGAATACCGGCGAGGATTTCCAGTAGCGGCTTGACCACCGCCCGCACCTTGCGCGGGGCGTACTCAGCCATGTAGATCGCCGCCAGCAGCCCAATCGGCACGGCCACGCACATGGCGATCATGGCAATCAGCATGGTGCCGGCGAACAGCGGAACCGCCCCGAAGGCCCCCGACGATCCGACCTGATCGGACCGCATGGCGGTCTGCGGACTCCAGTTGGTGCCAAACAGGAACTCGGTGATCGGCACCTGCGCGAAGAAGCGCAGCGACTCGAACAGCAGCGACAGGATGATGCCCAGCGTGGTCAGGATGGCGACCAGCGAGCAGGCGACCATCACGGCCTTGATGATGCTTTCAACCCGGATACGGGCGCGGAACTGCGGCGCGATGAAGCGGTAGGCGAACAGCGCCCCACCAAGCGCCACCGACAGCACAACCACCACCATAGCGCCGAAGCTGATCTGTTGAAGCCCGGCATAACGCGCTGCCGCTTCGATCACCGCCGGGTCCGACTGCGAGGCAATGTTGCCCGAGGCGATGTTACGGATGTCGGTCAGCAGCAGGCTGAGGCGCGCATCGTTGATCGGTGCGCCATCAGGCATCAGCAAAATCTCGGGCGGCAAACCGCCCAGCACGATGGTCCGGATGATCGATGGTTCCAGCGCCATCCAGGCGGCGACCAGAACAAGCGCCGGAATGCCGCACCATAGGGCGACATACAGGCCGTAATAGGTCGGTAGTGAATGAAGTTTGCGCGTATCGCCTCCGGCGACGCGAACCGAACGCAGCCGCCCAAAGCGAAAACCAATCAGCGTCAGGCCCAGGACAACCGCTATCAGGAGAAGTATCTGCATGGGTCCGCCAAAACTTTTGTCACGACAACTGCCTAGGGGTGCCCTGCATCTGGGTCCAGTTCAAGGAACATTATCCCAAACAACACGTTCGCGCGGGGGCTAAGTCTCCCCCCGCGCGTCCGTGGTCGGCGACTTAGATGTCGCCGGCGGTCAGGGTGACCAGGTCCAGGGCATTCTTGCGGTACTTGGCGGCCTGATCGGCCGGCAGCGGCACCAGACCCTTGTCGCCCAGGTAGCCGTCGGCACCCATGGCCTTATCCGAAGCATACTCGGCCAGGAATTCCTTCATGCCGGGGATGACGCCAGCGTGGGCCTTCTTGGCGTAGATCTGCAGCGGGCGGGACACCGAGTACTCACCCGAGGCGATGGTATCGAAGGTCGGCTCGACGCCTTCAACCTTGACGCCCTGAAGCTTGTCGCCGTTCTGGTCCAGGAAGGAGAACCCGAAGATGCCGAAAGCCTTGGGGTTGGAGTCGAGCTTCTGAACGATCAGGTTGTCGTTCTCGCCCGCTTCGACGAAAGCGCCGTCTTCACGCATGGTCTGGCACTTTTCCTTGTGCGCAGCCTTGTCGAGAGCCTTGGCTTCGGGGAAGGCATTGCAGCCGACTTCCAGAGCCAGTTCGACGAAGCTGTCGCGGGTGCCCGAGGTCGGCGGCGGGCCGAGGACTTCGATTTCAATGGCCGGCAGCGACGCATCGACGTCGGACCACTTCTTGTTGGGGTTGGCAACCCACTGGCCGTTGACCGGCACTTCCTTGGCGAGCGCCTGGAAGATCTGGGCGCGGGTCAGGCTGATCGGGGTGCCCTTCTTGGAGTTGGACATCACCAGGCCGTCAAAGCCGACGCGCAGCTCAACGATCTCGGTCACGCCGTTCTTGGCGCAGTCATCGAACTCGGACTTCTTGATCGGGCGCGACGCGTTGGTGAAATCGGGGTGATCGGTGCCGACGCCAGCGCAGAACAGCTTGAAGCCGCCGCCGGTCCCGGTGGACTCGATGATCGGGGTCTTGAAACCCGAGCCACGGCCAAAGTTCTCGGCAACCACGGTGGTGAACGGGTAGACGGTGGACGACCCGACAATGCGGATCTGGTCGCGGGCCTGGGCGGCACCGGCAACGGCCACGGTCGCGACGGAAGCCACGGCGGCGAGGGCGAGAGTCTTCTTGAGCAAGGGAAACCTCCGAATGCTGGACACTCTGCCAGACGGAGAATTCCGCCGGCTGAGAACACCCGCACCTTACTCACGGACAGCGAACCCTTTATGACAGCGATGTTATGGTTTTGTGACAACGGACCCAGTACTGCAAAAAAACGAACCCCCCTCCGCCGGCCATTGCGAAGGGGGGTTCTTGGCCCCTGGACCCGGGGGGCCAATACCCAACGGTGGGTGGGACGTCAGTGGACGCACTACACGTTCGCCCCACTCCCACCGCTAGGATCTCTAAGTACTAGCCCCGCAATGCGAGGATATTGGCGGCGTAGTCGCTGCCCTTGAACACAGCACTGCCCGCCACCAGGACGTTGGCGCCTGCTTCAATACACTGGCGGGCCGTCTCGGGGTTGACGCCGCCGTCGACCTGGAGGTCGATCGGCCGGTCGCCGATCATGCGGCGGATGCGGCGGATCTTTTCAAGCTGCGACGGAATGAAGCTCTGCCCGCCAAAGCCCGGATTGACCGACATGACCAGGATGAGGTCCACGTCGTCCATCACGTACTCGATGGTGCTTTCCGGGGTGCCCGGATTGAGCGACACACCGGCCTTCTTGCCAAAGCTCCGAATGACCTGGAGCGTGCGGTGCAGGTGCTTTCCGGCCTCGGCATGGGCGGTGATGATGTCCGACCCGGCCTTGGCGAATTCTTCGATGTAGGCATCGACCGGATCGATCATCAGGTGCACGTCGAACACCTTTGCCGAATGGGGCCGCAGGGCCTTCACGACGGCCGGGCCAATGGTGATGTTGGGCACGAAGTGGCCATCCATCACGTCGATGTGGATCCAGTCGGCGCCAGCGGCGTCGATGGCTCGCACATCCTCGCCCAGCTTGGCGAAATCGGCGGACAGGATGCTCGGAGCGATCTTGACGGTCATAGTCTCGGTTTTCCCCGGTTCACTGGTCCCCCGGAGGATTCACCCCCGAGGGACACAGCGGAAGTTTCTTTACTCGGCGGCAACCTTGCCAGTCACCTTGGCAGCCAGTTCGCCCTTGGCATAGCGGTCGGCCATGACTTCAAGCGACAGCGCCTTGATCTTCCCGGCCTGACCGGCCGCGCCGAACGCTTCGTAGCGCGCCTTGCAGATCTCGGTCATGGCGTCCTGGGCGACCTTGAAGTACTTGCGCGGGTCGAAGTCGGCCGGCTTGTCGGTCAGGTACTTGCGGATGGAGCCCGTGGAGGCCATGCGCAGGTCCGTATCGATGTTGACCTTGCGGACGCCGTGCTTGATGCCTTCGACGATCTCTTCGACCGGCACGCCATAGGTCTTGCCCATGTCGCCGCCGTGGCTGTTGATGATCTCCAGCCAATCCTGCGGGACCGAGGACGAGCCGTGCATCACCAGATGGGTGTTGGGAATGCGGGCGTGGATTTCCTTGACGCGCTGAATGGCCAGGATGTCGCCGGTCGGCGGGCGGGTGAACTTGTAGGCGCCGTGGCTGGTCCCGATGGCGATCGCCAGGGCATCGACCTGGGTCTTGCTCACGAAGTCGGCCGCCTCGTCGGGGTCGGTCAGCAGGCTGGAGTGGTCCAGCACGCCTTCGGCACCAACACCGTCTTCCTCACCGGCCATGCCGGTTTCGAGCGACCCTAGGCAGCCCAGTTCGCCTTCGACGGACACGCCACAGGCATGGGCCATATCGACCACCTGACGGGTGGTGGCGACGTTATAATCGTAGGACGACGGAGTCTTGCCGTCGGTCATCAGCGAGCCGTCCATCATAACGGACGAGAAGCCCGACTGGATGGAGCGCATGCAGACGGCCGGAGACGTGCCGTGGTCCTGGTGCATGCACACCGGGATTTCCGGGTATTCTTCGAGCGCGGCCAGGATCAGGTGGCGCAGGAACGCCTCACCGGCGTACTTGCGGGCGCCAGCCGAACCTTGGAGGATCACCGGGCTGTTGGTGGCCTTGGCGGCCTCCATGATGGCCTTGACCTGCTCCATGTTGTTCACGTTGAAGGCAGGCAGGCCGTAGCCGTTTTCAGCAGCGTGATCCAGAAGCTGGCGCAGAGAAATAAGGGGCATAAGTCGTTTCTCCCTTAGGCGTTACGCTTGAGGCGGGTCATGGCGGCATCCGCCACTGCCTCTGCGGTAATGCCGAAATGCTTGTAAAGGTCCGCGATCGGCGCAGACGCCCCGAAGGAACGCATCCCGATCACCGCGCCGTCAAGACCGACGTAGCGTTCCCAACCGAAAGTCCCCGCCGCCTCGACGGCGATGCGCAGACCGTTGCCGAGAACCGTCTGACGATAGTCCGTCGGCTGCTCGTCGAAAAGCTCGCAGCACGGCATGGAAACCACGGCAGCCTTCACGCCGACGCTGTTGAGCATGACCTGCGCCTGCAGGGCGATCTCGACCTCGGACCCGGTGGCGATGATGGTCACGTCGCGGGCGCCGTCCTCGGGCTCGGACAGGATGTAACCGCCCTTGGCCGACAGGTTTTCCTTGGTATAGCCGCGCACGGTCGGCAGGTTCTGGCGCGACAGGGCCAGGACGCTCGGGCGGCGGGTGTTTTCCAGGGCGAGTTGCCAGGCTTCGGCGGTTTCGATCACGTCGGCCGGACGGAACACCAGCAGGTTCGGCATGGCGCGCAGCGACGGGATGTGCTCGACCGGCTGGTGGGTCGGGCCGTCTTCGCCCAGGCCGATGGAGTCGTGGGTCATCACATAAATGACCCGCTGCTCCATCAGGGCCGACATGCGGATGGCCGGGCGGCAGTAGTCGGTGAACACCAGGAAGGTGCCGCCGTAGGGAATGAACCCGCCGTGCAGGGCCAGGCCGTTCATGATCGCGCCCATGGCATGCTCGCGCACGCCGTAGTGGACGTAGTCGCCCGAAAAATCGGTCGGGGTGATCGACTTCATGGCCTTGGTGATGGTCAGGTTGGAGTGCGTCAGGTCAGCCGAACCGCCGACCATCTGCGGCACCGCGCCGATGATCTTTTCCAGGCACATCTGGCTGGCCTTGCGGGTGGCGACCTTGGTCTTTTCCTCGGCGGCCTGCTTCTTCAGGGCGTCCAGACCGGCGTCCCAGCCCTCGGGCAGACGGCCCTGCTGGGCCAGCACGAAGGCTTCCTTGGCGTCCTCGGGCAGCGCCTCGACGCGCTTTTCCCAGGCCAGACGCGCATCGGCGCCCTTGGCACCGGCGGCACGCCACTTGTTCAGAACGCCCTCGGGCACTTCGAACGGCGCATGGGGCCAGTTCATCGCCTCGCGGGCGGCGGCCATGTCGGCGGCGGTCAGCGGCGCGCCGTGGGCCTTTTCGGTCCCGGCGACGCCAGGGGCGCCCTTGCCGATGATGGTGCGGCAGGCAATGAGCGACGGCTTGTCGGACTT
Source organism: Rhodospirillaceae bacterium (assembly GCA_041676205.1). Classification (GTDB taxonomy): domain Bacteria; phylum Pseudomonadota; class Alphaproteobacteria; order Rhodospirillales; family Rhodospirillaceae; genus Cauispirillum. The sequence goes on from JBAYSM010000014.1 coordinate 24,872, forward strand.
GCGGGCCTTTTCGATGGCAGCAGCAATGGCCTCGGGGTCGTGGCCGTCAATCCGCTGGGTGTCCCAGTTCGACGCCTCGAAACGCTTGATCTGGTCGGTGTTGCAAGACACCGAAACGGCGCCGTCGATGCAGATTTCGTTGTCGTCCCACAGCACGATCAGCTTGTTGAGCTTCCACAGCCCGGCCAGTTCGATGGCTTCTTCGCTGACGCCTTCCATGAGGCAGCCGTCACCGGCGATGGTGTAGGTGTAGTGATCGACCACGCTCGACCCGAACCGGGTGGCCAGCATCTTTTCGGCCAGCGCCATGCCGACCGCATTGGTGATGCCCTGGCCCAGCGGCCCGGTGGTGGTGTCGGCGTTGGACACATGACCGAATTCCGGGTGCCCGGCGGTCAGCGCGCCGAACTGGCGGAAATTCTTGAGCTGGTCGATGGTCAGGTCGCGGTAGCCGAGCAGATAGCCCAGGCTGTACAGCAGCATGGAGCCATGCCCGGCCGACAGCACGAAGCGGTCACGGTCCGGCCACTTCGGCTCGGCCGGGTCCACCTTCATGAAGCGCGTAAAGAGCACGGCTGCCACGTCGGCCATGCCCATCGGCATGCCCGGATGACCCGAGTTGGCTTTGCCCACGCCATCGGCCGAGAGAAAACGGACCGCATTGGCCAAGTCGGCATGGCTGATCGTCTGTGCGTTCATTTCAAATCCCCGAGATCATCAGATGGCATAGTGGCCCATGGCCGCCTTCACCAGGTGGTAAGTGATGAGCAACTGCGACAACGCGAGCGGGTGGCTCATTTGGGTTTGCTGCGAGGCATCCTGATACTGACCCAGGTTGGCCCGCAAATGGCTTGCTTCCGGGATGAGGTTCCAAACCAGATCCTCCATCGCCTTGGCCCGCCGGTCGCCCACGTCGCCCCCGATTTCCAGGACATCGACGGGCTTGCCATCTATATCCCGAGCGAGTTCAAGACGGATACCGTTTTTCGACCCTTCCACAATTGGGGTCAGGTCTGGGTGCGGCAGGGTCGGGCGCAGCGTGTGGCGCACGTTGAGCTGCCCGCCGACGGCATCCAGGTTATGCCTGGGCCGGTGGAAGTTGACCACCATGTCCGAAAAGGTGCGTTGAGGCCGAATGAAGGTCACGCTGTCGAACTGGCGCTTTTCCAATGAGCGGCGCACCTGGTCCTCGGTGTAGCCGCGGCGCGCGGTGTCGCGCTGGATCTTCCAGGACACCCGCAGATCCTCCTCGGGCTCCAGGTAGACCTTGACGTCATAGCAGTCGCGCAAGGTTCGGGTGGTGTAGCCGAGCAACCCCTCGACGATGATGTAATCGCGCGGGGCGATGTACTCGGGGGCCTCCAGCGCGCCGGTCGCGTGGTTGTACACCGGCTTCAGGATGGGCCTTCCGGCCCGTAGCAACTGGATGTGCTGCTCCATGATGTCGATGTAGTTGCCACGCGGGTCCAGCGCCGAAATACCGTTGGCCGCCCGCTCCACGCGATTGAAGCGGTGATAGTCGTCGGTGCACAGCGTCGCCACCCGATCCGGCCCCAGGATGGCTGCGATGCCCGCCGCCAGGGTGGTCTTCCCGGCGGCCGAGTCACCGACGATCCCAAGGATCACGGGCCGATCGAGCTTGCGATTGGTGGGCATCGCGCGGTCGCTTTCCTTTAGGCCGTGGGGGTCTTGTGGTAGGTGGTCAGGATCTGGCGTTCACCGCTCAGGCCCGACACCATCAAGGTTTGGGTGCGTACCGTGCCGCGCTTGCGTTCGACGCCCTCCAGCAACAGGCCGGTGGTAATGCCGGTGGCGCAGAAATACACGTTGTCCGACGTCACCAGTTCATCGCGCAGCAGCCACCGCTTGGTGTCGATGCCTTCTTCCTCGACCGCGATGCGCTCGCTGTTGAGCTGCGGGTCCATGCGGCCCATGAACTCGCCGCCGAGCGCCCGGATGGCGCAGGCCGTCATGATGCCCTCGGGCGTGCCGCCGGTCCCCATCATGCAATCGATGCCGCTGTCGGGGATGGCCGCCATCAGGGCGCCCGCAACGTCACCGGCAGGGTACAGGGCGGTGCGCGCCCCGGCCTTGTAGATGTCCTCGATGATCTGCTTGTGACGCGGCTTTTCGAGCACGAACACGGTAATTTCAGAGATCGGCTTGCCGGTTTCCTTGGCGATGATACGCAGCTTTTCGGCCGTCGGCGCGTAGGGGTCGATCTTGCCACGCACGGCGGGCGGAGCGGCGAACTTGTCCATGTAGAAGCACGGGCCGGGCACGTACATGGTGCCGCGCGGCGCCATGGCGATCACCGCCAAGGCATTGGTCATGCCCTTGGCCATGTAAGAGGTGCCTTCAACCGGGTCAACCGCGATGTCGAACTGCATCTTGTGGCGCGGGTTGCCGATCTGCTCGCCGTTGAACAGCAGCGGAGCCTCGTCCTTTTCGCCCTCGCCGATGACCACCACGCCGTCGATGGGCAGGCGGTTCAGTTCCAGGCGCATGGCATCCACCGCCGCGCCGTCGCCGCCTTCCTTGTCACCGCGACCGATCCAGTCATAGGTGGCGATGGCGGCAGCCTCGGTGATGGTGCGCAGGCCGAACGTGAACAGCGGCGTGCGCGGAGCATCCGCGACAGGTGCAGTGGTCGTCTGGACAGTCATGGCGACGTTTCCCCAGTTTCTGGTTTGGTCCAGCTTAGGGGGGTGGGCTGTGGGTAGGAACACCCGCCGGGGGTGGCCCCAAATATCTTGCGGGTGGACAAGAAACAACACCGCCGGGTGGGGTTCAAGGGGAATGTTTGCACTGCACACAATGGAAACGGGCGCCCAACCTTGCGGCAGGCGCCCGCCATGCTGCGGATGCGAGGGAAAAGAGGCTTCGCCTACCGCCCCTCCCTACCCTTCAGGTAATGGGCCACGGCTTGGGCGCGGTTCGACACCCCGAGCTTGTCGTAAAGGTTCTTGAGGTGGAACTTCACGGTGTTGAGCGAGATATCCAGCTTCCCGGCGATCTGCGCGTTGGTCAGGCCCCCTGCCAGGGCGGCCAGAAGTTCGCGTTCGCGCGGGGTCAGCCCGGCGAACGGGTCGGACGCCAGTTGCGACACATCGACAAAAGGGAACATCATCCGGCCATCGGCCACCGCCGCGACGGTTTCCAGCAACTGCGCCGGCGGATCGGACTTCGAGCAGAACCCCGCCGCCCCCAGTGCCATAGCAAGGCGTGGCACGTCGGGGTTAGCCGACCCGGTGTAGACGATCATGCGCGGAACGTTGGGCTTGCCCTGGAGGGTCTGGAGAACCCCTCGGCCGTCCAGATAGGGCATTTCCCAGCCGATGATGCCCACGTCGAACACCAGACGCTCAACCGCCGACAGGAACCGTTCGCCGTCCGGTGTCGTCGCTACCATGGTGAAACGATCATCACCAGCGAACAACTTGATCAGGCTACTCATTAACAATGGGTTTTTTTCGGCGATCACGATCTCGATCGGCCGTCGACGCTTTACCGCGCTGTCCTGGGAAGTCGAGTTGCTTTCTTCAGCCATGCCCTGTTCACCTGAGGACCGCTCTGGGCGGTCACGTTACTTATTGGTGGAATTCGTACAGCCAATGAAGCCCCCAATTCAAGCGGAACGCAAGACCTACCCGTTACCCCACGCTTTCGGATGGCACCAATTCGGGCCTGAAAAATTGGTAGTTTGCCTTTCCCTGAGCCTTGGCGTGATACATCGCGGCGTCGGCATTCCTGAGAATATCGTCCGCCGTCTCACCGTCATCCGGCATCACCGCAATACCGATGCTGCCCGACACATGCCCTACCCGCCCGGCAAGGTCGAAGGGCTCCTCCAGGCGGTCGATGATGCGTTGCGCGACGATGGCCGCGCCGTTGGGACCGTTGATCGTGGTCATGATGACGGTGAATTCGTCGCCCCCCAGGCGCGCCACCGTGTCATTGTCCCGCACACAGGCCCCAAGCCGTTCGGCGGCGCCTTTGAGCACCATGTCGCCGGCCTCGTGCCCGAGCGTGTCGTTGACCGCCTTGAAGCCGTCGAGGTCGATGAACATCAGCGCCATCGCCTGCCCGGACCGCCGCGCGTTGCGCACGGCCTGATCCAGGCGGTCATGGAACAGGGTGCGGTTGGGCAGCCCGGTCAGCATGTCATAGTTGGCCTGATAGCGGATGCGTTCCTCGTCCCGCTTGCGCTGGGTGATGTCGTTGACCACCAGCACGACGGACCCAACCACACCGTCCTTCGCCGCGACCGGCGAGGCCACCAGCCGGGCGGCAAAATCGTCGCCGTTCAGACGATGGCTCCAGAACTCATGCTCCCAATGTCCGCCGATCTGCAACGCGGCGACAAGTTCGTTCCAAAGCTGCGGCGCCTCGGAGAACAGAACAGCCTGCACCGAGTCCCCCAGCGGCGTGCCGTGCTTGGGGCGGAGGATGCGAGTCAGCGCCGGGTTGGACATGGTGATACGGCCCTCGGGCGTGCACACCAACACACCTTCCACGGTCGTCTCGAACACCGCCGCGGCGACCCGCAGGCGTTCCTCGGCCGCTTTGCGCTCGGTGATGTCGCGCAAGACAACCACGGCGCCGGTGCGCTCGCCCTCATCCTCGATGGGGCTGGAGCCGTACTCCGCCGCGACCGCCGTTCCGTCCTTGCGGGCCAGCATTACTTCGGTCCGCTCGTGGAACACGCCACGGCGTAGGGCAGCGCGCACCGGCACGCCGCGACCAGCCTTCGGACCATCGGCGTAGCGGAACACCTTTTCGGCGGCCAAACCCGGCAGGTCCTTGTCCGACCAACCCAGGACGGCGGCGGCGGCGGGATTGGCAAAGGTGATGCGGGCATCCAGATCGACCCCGATGATGCCGTCGCCCGCCGAGGCCAGTATTCCCTGCACCTGGCGACTCATGCGCCGGATGTCGCGGGTCTGTTCCTCGACCTGGACTTCCAGTTCGCGCTTGTAGCGTTCCTCGGCTTCCTGGGCCTGCTTGCGCTCGGTGATGTCGCGGATGATGCCGGTGAACAGCCGCGCCTTGCCCAGATGCAGTTCCGAGATGTTGAGTTCCAGCGGGAACACCGACCCATCGGCCCGCAAGCCCAAAAGCTCGCGGCTGCGGCCCATCATGGCCCCGCCGCCGCCGCCATGGTACGTCGACAGATATCCGTCATGCCGCGCGGCGTCGGTCGGCGGCATCAGGATCGACAGGTTCTGTCCCAGAACCTGCTTGGCCGTGCGCCCGAAGATGCGTTCGGCCGCGCGGTTGAAGGACTGGATGAGGCCCCGCTCGTCAGCCGTGATGATGCCTTCGGCCACGGTGTCGAGGATGCCTTGCAGGCGGGCTTCGCGTTCGCGGATGGCTTCGGCCGAGCGCAGCCGCAAGCGGATATCGCGCGCCTCGATCATAAAGGCGCCGCGATGATCGACCGCGCGGACCCGCATTTCCACGTCCACCGCCTCGCCCGCAGCCGTACTGAACTTGAGCGGCACCAGCGAGGTTTCCTCGGCCAGCGTCTCCAGGCCCAAATCCACGATGGCATGGTAATCGGGGTGCACCAGATCGCGCACCGGGCGGCCGATCAAGGCGTCCGGCTCGGTATGCTCCAGCAGCTTTTGACCGGCCAGATTAATCAGCGTGATGACGCCATCATTGACCAGGCAGATCATGTCCAGGGCCAGATTGACCAGACTGCGGTATCGCTGCTCGCTCTCCAGGACGTGGTTCACGGAGTGCATTCGGTCGCCGATGTCGCGGGCGTGAACGAGGATGGCACTGTCGTCCGATCCGGGTACCGACTGCGCGCGGACCTCGACCTCGAACGGGGTGCCGTCGATGCGGGCGAACATCAGCGGGACGTATTCATCGCCCAGCAGCAGGTCGAGATCGTCCTCGACCAGCGGCGCGTAATCGGGATGCACGATGTCTGCCAAGGGCCGGCCCACCAGTTCCCCCGACTCGGCGGCACCCACCAGACGCGCCCCCGCCCCGTTCATAAAGGCGATAACCCCATTCTCACAGAGGCACAGGAGGTCCGGGACCAATTCTGCCCACTGGTGATCGAACCCACCCATGTTCGATTGTACCGTCACCCTGAATAATCCCCCGGCCCGAGTGCGCTGTCCTCAGACGATGCGCACGCGATAAATTGTGTCTGCCCCGAGACGACCATACCCCTCAGGCGGGCGCCGTGCAAACGGCTATCGCCGCAAACGGCCCGCAACACCCCCTGTAGAACCAATCAATTGGGAGGCTGCGCGCCGTCCTTGTGCACCACGCGCCACAACCCTTTCGAGCAGCAGAACGGCAAGGACAATTCCGTAGAGGGCTGGGCGCGTCGGGTCGGCCTTGATCATCCAGAAATAGTGCAGAACGACCAGAGCCGATGCCGGGTAAACCAACCGATGCAGGCGCTGCCACATCTTCCCTCCCATGGCGCGGACGGCAGCCTTGGGCGACGTCGCGGCCAACGCACCCAAGATGACGAAGCCCACCATCCCGGCGGTGATGTAGCGGCGCTTGACCACGTCAGCCCAGATTTCCCCCCACGCAAAAAACTGGTCGAGGCCGACGTAGCTCATCACATGCAGCGCGGCATAAAAGAACGCGAACAGGCCCACCATGCGGCGCAGCCGCGCAATCGCGCTCCACCCAGTCAAACGGCGCAGCGGCGAGACAGCCAAGGCCACCAGCAGCATGGTCAGCGCCCAATCACCCAGGAACCGGGTGATCGCCTCAATGGGATTGGCGCCCAGACCGCCGCTCAACCCGCGCGCGGCCAGCCACGCCAGCGGCAGCAGGGATGCACAGAACACGACGGGTTTGAGCCAGCGGGCGGGCGCCATCAAAAACTCTCGGACAGGTTCATGCCGGAATAGAGCCCGGCCACCTCGTCACCATAGCCATTAAACATCTGGGTCGGCCGCCGGAGGAAGTCGCCGATGCGCCGTTCGCGGGACTGTGACCAGCGGGGATGATCGACGTCCGGGTTGACGTTGGCATAAAAGCCGTACTCATTGGGCGCCATGCGCATCCAGGTGGTGGTCGGCGGCGTTTCCTGGAACGTCATGCGGACAATCGACTTGATGCTTTTAAAGCCATACTTCCACGGCACGACCAGACGCACCGGCGCGCCGTTCTGATTGGGCAGTGTGGAGCCATAGAGGCCGACAGCAAGGATGGTCAGCGGGTGGACCGCCTCGTCGATGCGCAGGCCCTCCACATA
>JBAYSM010000015.1:0-31548 GCA_041676205.1 Rhodospirillaceae bacterium
CAAGCCCCGCAGGGTCGGCGGGCCGACGATGGCCGAGAACTCATTGCGCCGAGGCTCAAAGGACTCTTTGTCCAGGCGGAAGCGGTACATCAGGTTCAGGTTGGGGCCGGGGTTTACCAGCACTCTCCCGACATAGTCGGAGAAGGTGTCGCGCAGGCCCGAGGACTCGGAGAAGACGTCCTGCTTGGTGGCATGGAACGTTTGGCCGAACAGGGTCTCCACATGGCCGAAGGCCCGGCCATAGGCGGCCCATTTAAGGCCATAGTTCACCCGCGCGCCGCCTTCGACGCGGTCCCATCCGGTGAATCGGTTGCTCGAGAACAGATTGGTATCGTCGAACTCGAAGTCGATGCTGTCCTCGTTGGGGATCTTGTCGGAGTTCTGGCCGCGCGGGCTGATTACGCCCATGACGATGGGTTCAAAAACCTCGTTGAAGGTCGCATGGTCCCGTTCCATGGGCAGCGACCAGGTCATCGCCAGTTCGGGCACCACGCGTCCGGTGGACCCGGTATAGGTCGGCCCGCTCGCGCGGCGCACCCCTTCCACGTTGTACGCGTCGGCCCGCAGGGAGGCGTCCAGGCGATAGACCTCGCCGGTGTCGGCAATGTGGGGAACATGCCATCCCCATTCGCCGGAAAGGCGGCGGCTGTCGGCACCGTTCTGGCGGTGCAGCGACACGGCGCTGAACGATGCGGTGTGGAAACTGCCCTTGGCCGATGGCGCCGTGGTCAGGTGCCACTCCGCCAATGGGGCGACGACCGGAGAGCCGGTCTGCAAAGCGGTCCCCAGCGTGCCCGGCAGCGTCAGGTCCTGAAAGTAGAAACCTTCCACGCTGGCATATGACCGTTGCGAAAAACCTTCCACGAAGGCGCGGTTGGTCAGGAACGCCGGCTGCCCATAGCCGTAGCGGCGCATGTAGGTGTCGTCGGATGTCAACTGAACGTCGGCACCGGCCCGCCATGTGTCGTCAACCAGGAACAGGGCTTCGGCATTCAGGTGGTTGCGGATGCGGTCCTGGCTGTCGCGGGTGATCGAGCCGCTGCTCTCCAGGCTCAGGCGATTACCGATGAAGCGGTGCTCGCCGGCCAGCACCAAGCCTTCGCGGCCGGTCATCATGGGGGCGAAGGTCACGTCGTGATTGGGCGCAAAGGTGTGATAGTAGGGCGTGGTGATGGTCGCGCCCAAGTCGCGCCGCCCGCCGTAGGACGGGGCCAACAGGCCGGACTTTCGCTTTACCGTGGGATCGGGATGCGACAGGTACGGCGTGTAGGCGACCGGCACGCCCCACATTTCCAGCCACGCGTCGGTATAGACGATGTCCTTGCTTTCCTGATCGTGGACGACCTTCATCGCCTTGACCTGCCAGATCAAAGGCGCGGTGGGGTCGGTCGGGCAGGAATCGCAGGCCGAGTAGACCGCCTGATTGAGTTCAGTGACGCGGCCTCCGGTGCGGGTGGCCGAGTTCGCGGCGGCCCGCGAGCCGTCGTTCAACAGCACCCGGACCTCGCGCGCGTAGCCCTCGCCAAGCTGCCCGGTCAGTTCGATGTGGTCGGAGAACAGGGTGTTGCCGTCCGGTTCGGTCAGAATAACCGAACCCGTCGCGGTCACGCGGTCGCTCGCCACCTGGTAGTTGACGGTGTCGGCCAGCAGGATGCGCCCGCCGTATTGGATTTCCACGTTGCCGCGCGCCGTCACGATGCCCAGCGCCCGGTCGTGAGTCAATTCGTCGGCGGTGATGATGGCGCGCTCGCCAGCCTCGACCATGTCCCGCAGCAGCGGCTCTTGGGCCGTGGCTCCGGCAGCGCCGATCAGCAGGGCGGTGGCGGCCGTTCCGGCAGCCAGCAGGGAGCGCAGGCGGCGGTGCATCATGTGGGCGCTCCCAGGGTGGCGGCACTTCGGCGGTTCGGCGGACGCGCAAGTCCGGCGCGGATCAGAATTGCCGTGGCGGCGATTAATGGAACAACCACGGCGGCATGGATGAGTGGCAGGAAAGCCAGCGACCCTGTCGCCAGATTGGCGGCCCCGATCATGGCGGCTTGAGTGGCCAGCATGGCACCGATGGCCCACAGAACGCGCTTCGCGCCCCCGCGCCGCTCGAACGGACCGGTCAGCAGCGCAGCCACGGCAATCAGGGCAAAGGTGATGTGGGACAGCGGATTGATCATGCGCTGATGGGCTTCGACCCGAAAGCGGCGGATATCGACGTCCTGAAGGTTCCGGTCCATGTCGGTGGTCGTCCGCAAAAGATCATCCATGTTGCGTTCGCGGGCGTCGCGGAACCGGACGCCCGCATCTTCCCGCCCATCGCCCAGGGTCATGGTATAGCTGTCGAAGTACAGCAAGGACAGCCGTCCCGTGCCTCGTTCGACCGAATGACGGCTGCCATTGACCATGACCACGCGCGGCCCGCCGTCGCTCTGTACCAGCGCGCCGCGTTCGGCCATCAGCGTGGCGCTTTCATCAGGGTCGCGGGTGTCGTGGACCATCAGGCCGAGGAGTTCACCGCTGGCCTCGCGTCCACGCACGTAGACGGTCACGCCGGGCATGACGGTGGTAAAGGCGCCTTCCTGGACGAGCAGCCGCGACAGGTCGTTGCGCACCGACCACTGCATTTCACGGAAGGCCCGCACGGTTTCGGGAACCCACAGGTTGGCCATCAGATAGCCGATGACCGACAGCATCAGGGCGAGCGCCAGCGCCGGGCGCGCGACGCCCCAGGGGCTGACCCCGGCGGCGCGCAGGACGATCAGTTCGCGGTCCATGTTCAGTTTGTTGTACGTGAACAAGACCACGGCAAACAGCGCCACCGGCAGAATGATGACCAGAAAGTTCGGCAGCAGCAGCCCCGTCAGTTCCAGGAACGTGCCCACCGACAGCCCACGCGTGATGATCAGCTCCACGAAACGCAGAGACTGAGTCAGCCACAGGATGCACAGCAGACCGGCGGTGACGAGCGCGGTTCCGGTGAGCAACTGGCGAAAAATATAGCGGTTCATCTGGCCCATTGCGCCGGGAGTATACTGTCCGGTCGTGATGGTTCACCAGCAGGAATTAGTCCCCGCCATCACTGCGTGGCGACTCCCAAAAAGGAACTTTCGTGGTACGATCGGAAGCGTCGAACGTACACTTTCGGAGGAGTCATGGCTCGGCATCGTCTCTCGTCGTTGGCCGTGGCCGCCGTTGCGCTCTTCGCCTTGGCAGCCTGCGAAGAGTCTCCGGGCGCGGCAGGCAGCATTGCGCCGGGGGCGGAGTATCAGGACCGGGTTCTGGCGGCGTGCCAGAAGTCCTTGCTGCGGCTCGACTGCGGGTGCTTTTGGGACAAGGCGCAGCCCGCCCTCACCAAGGCCAACGTGGACCCCATCCTGGCCGCCCTGCGTGAGCGGGAAACGTATGGCAACGCCATCACGCGTTCGCGCCTGGAGAAAGTGGCCGGACAGGAAAACTCCAGAATCATCGGCCGTGCATTGTTCGACTGCGTGAAGCGGTAGGGGGCGGAACGTCCATCCCCCCCCAACTCTTAGAACCGATCCACCGCAAGCGCCATTACCGCGTCGCCACCGGCCATGACGTCGGCCTCCAGCGAGGCCGTTTCCGGCAGCAGGTGGCGCAGGAAGAACGCCGCCGTGGCGGCCTTGTCGGCTGCGAATGCCGCATCCTCGCCCTTGGCGGCCAGCGCGGCGGCGGCGGCCATCAGCCATCCTCCGACGGTCAGGCCGGTGAGGCGCAGGAATGGCGTCGCGGCGGCGGCGCTGTCCACCGCATTGGCGGTCAACGCCCAGGCAGTGACGCGTTCCAGGCGGTCGCAGGCGGCGGCCAGGGCGGCAGCCTGATCGCTCGGCAAGGCGGCAAGGCCGCTGCGCATTTCAGCCAGCAGGCGGGTCATTTCCGCGCCCTTGTCGCGCTGGACCTTGCGGCCCATCAGGTCGGCCGCCTGGATGCCGTTGGTGCCTTCATAAATCGGGGCGATGCGGGCGTCGCGGTAGTGCTGGGCCGCGCCGGTTTCCTCGATGTAGCCGACGCCGCCGTGCACTTGCACGCCCAGATCGGCCACCCGGACGCCAATGTCGGTGCTCCACGCCTTGACCACCGGGGTCAGCAGGGCGACGCGGGCCTCGGCGGCGGCAGCAGCGGCCGGATCGGGGCTTTTATGGGAGATGTCCAGCGCCGCAACGGCGGTATAGGCCAGATGGCGCGATGCCTCGGTCAACGCCTTGGCAGTCATCAACATGCGCCGCACGTCGGGGTGTTCGATAATCGCTACCGGGTCGCGGCCGCCGCTCACGGGGCGCGACTGCACGCGGTCCTTGGCATAGGCCACCGCCTGTTGCAGGGCGCGTTCGGCCACCGCGACACCTTGCAGCCCGACTTGCAGGCGGGCGTTGTTCATCATGGTGAACATATATTCCAGGCCGCGATTTTCCTCGCCGACCAGATACCCGATGGCCCCGCCGTCGTCGCCGAACGCCATCACGGCGGTCGGACTGCCGTGGATGCCCAGCTTGTGTTCCAGGGAAACGCAGCGCACATCGTTGCGGTCGCCCAGGCTGCCGTCGGCATTGACCATCACCTTGGGCACGATGAACAGCGAGATGCCCTTCACGCCCTCGGGCGCGTCGGGCAGGCGGGCCAGGACCATGTGGATAATGTTTTCGGTCAGGTCATGATCGCCATAGGTGATGAAAATCTTTTGGCCGGTAATCAGGTAGTGGTCGCTGGCGCGGACGGCCTTGGTGCGCACGCGGGCCAGGTCGGACCCGGCCTGCGGCTCGGTCAGGTTCATGGTGCCGGTCCACTCGCCCGAGATCATCTTGGGCAGGTACAGGGCCTTTTGGGCATCGGAGCCGTGCGAGGACAGCGACTCCACCGCGCCTTGGCTGAGCATCGGGCACAGGGCGAAGGCGCAATTGGCCGACTGCCAGATTTCCTGCACCGCGCTGGCGACCAGCCACGGCAGCCCCTGGCCGCCATAGGTCGGGTCGAACGGCACGGCGTTCCAGCCTGCCTCGACGAACTGGCCGTAAAATGCCTTCAGGCCGCTGTAGGTGCGGACCACGCCGTTCTCCAGCACCGACCCTTCGCGGTCGCTGGCGATGTTGAGCGGGGCCAGTTCCTGCGCGCCGAAACGGCCGGCTTCCTCCAGGACCGCCGCCACCAGATCGGGGCTGGCGTCCTCGTAACCGGGCAGAGCGGCGATGGTGTCCATGCCGGCAAGGTTCATGGACAAGGTCATGTCGCGCAGGGGCGCGGTGTAAGCGGCCATAAAAGGTCCTCCTCGTGCGTCAATCCCGGCAGCCTGCTCGAACCTGGCGTGCCGCGCAAGTCCTTGCCGCTGGGGGCGGAGTCCGCGTCTGTTGCCGCGCCTCAAGCGTAGCGCTATACCAAGGTTCCGGTTCCAGGAGTCGTCCTCATGTCCCGCCTCAGCTTACCCGTGCTGTTGAGCCTTGCTGCCGGTCTTGCCGTGACGGCTCCGGGCATGGCTCAGGAGCCTGCGCCTCCACCCGTTTCCCGCCTTGCCATGGAGGGCGCGGAGAAATCTTTCTTCGGCCTTCAGATCGAAAACGACAAGCTCAGCGGTACCGACCGGCACTACACCAACGGCATCCGGGCCGTGTGGGTGTCGGCCGAGAGCAGCACCCCCGACTGGGCGATGCGGCTGGCCGATGCGGTGCCGGTGTTTCCGGCCCAGGGTGTCCGCCGGTATGGCATCAGCGTCGGCCATAGCATCTTTACGCCGTTCGACACGGCGGCGACCGGGCCTTTGCCCGACCAGCGGCCCTATGCGGGGTGGCTTTACGGCGGCTTGGGTTTTGTGTCCGATACCGGCACGCAGCTTGACTTCCTGGAGCTTCAGCTAGGCGTCGTGGGGCCGTCGGCGCTGGGCCGTCAGGTGCAGAACGACTGGCATGGCGTGATCGGCGTCGATGAGGCGCGCGGCTGGGACAACCAACTCAAGGATGAAATCGGCGTCCTGCTGGCCTATGAACGCAAGGTCGAGGCATGGCGGTCGCCCGAGGTCGCCGGGTTCAGGGCCGACTTCACACCGCACTTTGGCGTGTCGCTCGGCAACGTGCTGACGGCGGCAGCGGCGGGGGGGACATTCCGCGTCGGGCTTGATCTGCCACAGGATTATGGCCCGCCGCGCATCCGCCCGGCCCTGACCGGCTCGACCTACTTCACGCCGAGCGGGCCGCGCGGCTGGTATCTGTTCGCCGGGGTGGAAGGGCGTGCGGTGGCGCGCAACATCTTCCTCGACGGCAACACGTTCCGCGACAGCATGCGCGTGTCCAAGGTGCCGTTCGTCGGCGACGTCCAGGCGGGCATTGCCGGAACCATCGGTGACGTGCGGGTGGCCTATACTCACGTGCTGCGTACACGCGAATACCGCACACAGGCTTCCGCCGACAGCTTCGGGTCGTTCAGCCTGAGCGTGCGTTTTTGACCATTTAACGCCGATTGTGGCGGAAATAAGCCTTTCGATTTCAGGTACTTAAGCGGTTTCTTGGCGCGCTCGAAAGTGCTAGGGTGGCGGCGTGCCAACCTCCTGCATCAAGGACTTCATCCGTGCGCGTGATTAGACGCCTCTCCGCCGTCAGCCTCGTCGCCGCGCTCGTTTTGACGAACGGGGCCGCTGGGGCGGCAAGCCCATACTGCGCCACCCCCCGCGAGGCCGAGGCTCTGCGCGTGCGGTCGTTGCAGAACAAGTTGATGGTGGCTGCCCTGATGTGCGACGAGCAGCCGCGCTACGATACCTTCATCGGGCAATATGGGCCGGCGTTGACGGCGCATGGCCGCGTCATGATCGACTATTTTGCCAAGCGGCACGGCGCAAAGCGGGTCAAACGCGTGATGGACGATTACGTGACGGCGCAGGCCAATGTGCACTCCCTGGACAGCATGGCAAACCGCGATGAGTTCTGCCAAAAGGCGTCGGCAACGTTGGATGCGCTGCTTGCCGGAGGTGACAGCCACCTGACGGCGGCCTCCACCGAGATCCCGAACAACCGCATTGAAGGGCCTCTCGCTTGCCTCCGCGAGGGCCGAGACTAGGCCCGGCCCTCGGGAGGGCCGCTCTTACTGCTGGCTGGGCGGCGGAGTTGCCGGTTCTGCGGCCGGAGCCTGCTGCTGTTCAGCCGGGGGAACCTGGCCGGTCTGTTCGGGGGTGCCACCATCGTCGCAGGCGGCGAGGGCGCCAAGCGAGAACAAAGATGCCAGGATGACGGCGGTGGTACGAGTTGCGCGCTGACGCATCGGTCGGCTCCTGTTCGTTGCAGTCGGCCATCAACGCAGGTGCCGGGGCGTCAGTTCAGGAAATCATGATATTACCTTATTCCCAACATCATTCGGCCCCGAAGCGGATGGCTCCGGGGCCGTTGGTTTGGGGGTTACAGGCGGCCTTCCTCATAGCGGTCATACAGATAGCCCGCACCGGCGCCCAAAGCGCCGCCGGTCAGGGTGCCGGTGGCACTGCCAGTGGTCACGGCCCCAAGCGCCGCGCCGCCAGCCGCCCCGACCCCGACGCGCTTCTGCTGATCGGTCAGGTTCTCGCAGGCGCCTAGGCTGAGGGCGCCGATCAAGGACAGGGGAAGCAGTACCTTTCTCATGGTCACTCTCCTAGAGCTTGCCGGGCGTATAGAGGAACAACGGGCAACCCATAGGAATCGTTCGCGTTCACCCCTTTGAGGTAGCGCCGAGCCACGCGCACAACAGGGCCACTCCGAAGCCGGTCGGCCCTGCCGGGCAGCGGCCCGCGGCTTCCTTGCGGTCAGCCGTTCCGGCAATGTCGAGGTGGGCGTAGGGCACCCCCTCCGGCACGAAATGGCTAAGGAAGCGCGCCGCGTGCAGGGCATCGGGCAGCAGCTTGCCACCCCACATGCCGCTGCCCGCCGGGGCGCATTGCAACAGGTCGGCGGCGTCGCTGCGCAGATCGTCGTCCACCGCCGGGGTCAGCGGCATCGGCCACAGGGCCTCGTCCACCGTCTGCCCGGCGGCGCCCAGTTCTTGGGCCAAGGCGGCATCCGTGCAGAACAGCCCGGCGTGGTGAGCACCCAGCGCCACCACGATGGAGCCGGTCAGGGTCGCCAGATCGACCACGGCCGACGGCCGTTCGGTCGCGCAGCCCCATGACAGGGCATCGGCCAGGACCATGCGGCCCTCGGCATCGGTGTCGATGACCTCGACCGTCTGCCCGGAGTGGCTGACCAACACGTCGCCGGGCCGCCACGCGTTGCCGCCCGGCATGTTTTCCGCCACCGCCAGCAGGCCGGTGACATTGACGGGAGCGCGCAGGGTCGCCAGGGCGTGCAGGGTACCAAGCACGGCGGCCGCGCCGCCCATGTCGCCCTTCATGTCCTCCATCCCGGCGGCGGGCTTGATGGACAATCCGCCGGAGTCGAACGTCAGCCCCTTGCCGACCAGCAGCACCGGCGGTTGATCGGCCAAGGCCGCGCCGCGCCAGCGCAGCACGGCCAGACACGGCGGATGGGCGCTCGCCCGGCCAACGGCGGACAGCAGGTTCAAGCCGTGGCGGTCCAGCGCCGCGGCGTCCAGGATCTCGACCGCGACGCCCAGCGGTTCCAGCGCGCGGGCAGCTTCTGCCAAGGCTTGCGGGGTCAGGCGGTTGGCGGGTTCGGCCACCAGATCGCGGGCCAGTTCCACACCCTCGGCCACGGCGCGCAGGGGCGTCCAGGCTTCTTCGGCGGCGCGCGGATCGGCGACGCGCAGGGTGACGCGGCGCAGGCGCGGGCGCTCGGCGTCGGGCACGATACTCCGCAAATCGGGCAGGCGGTGGGCGCGCAGGCGCAAGGTCTGGGCACAGCGCGCCGCAAGGTCCGGGGTCAGGCCGAGGTCGAGAACGGCGGCCTCGTCCGGCCCGGCGGCCAGCACGGCACCCAATTCCGCGCCGATCGTTTCGGCGGCGGTTTCCTCCACCGCGTCATAGGGGCCAAGGCCGGTCAGTACGATGCGGCTCCACGCCACATTGGCCGGGGCATTGACGATCAGGGTCTGCCCGTCCTTGCCGGTGAAGGCAGTGGTTGCCGCGACGGCCCGCTCCAGGTCCGCCGCGCAGGGCAGGGCGCGGGCGGCGGCGGACAAGTTGCCGCCCTCCCACACGCCCACCACCAGCGCCCCGGAGGCGATTTCCTCCAGGGAGCCAGCGGCAAAGGTGATGTCCAGTTGGGACACGTCAGCCCTTTTCGTACCGGGATTCAACCAGTTCGTTGAGCAGCCGCACGCCGAACGCCGTGCCGCCCTTGGGTACCGTGGCGGTATCCTTCTTCGACCACGTAACGCCCGCGATGTCGATGTGCGCCCACGGAGTATCCTTGACGAACCGCTGGAGGAACTGGGCGGCGGTGATCGACCCGGCCTCGCGCCCGCCGACGTTCTTCATGTCGGCAATGTCGGACTTGAGCTGCTTGTCGTAGGCATCGCCCAGCGGCAGGCGCCAGACCTTTTCGCCGGTGGCGGTGCCGGCGGCGGTGATGGCATTGGACAGGTCGTCATTGTTGGAGAACAGCCCGGCGTGTTCGCTGCCGAGTGCGATGATGATGGCCCCGGTCAGGGTGGCGAGGTCGATGATCTCGCGCGGCTTGAATTCCTTCTGCGCGTAGGTCAGCACGTCGCACAGGACCAAGCGGCCCTCGGCATCGGTGTTGATGACCTCGATGGTCTGACCGGACATGGACGTCACCACGTCGCCGGGGCGCTGGGCGGTGCCGGACGGCATGTTCTCGACCAGCCCGATCAGGCCGACCGCGTTGACCTTGGCGTTGCGCCCGGCCAGCGCCTTCATGAGGCCGGTCACGACGCCCGCGCCGCCCATGTCCCATTTCATGTCTTCCATGCCGCCGGCCGGCTTGATCGAGATGCCGCCCGAGTCAAAGCACACGCCCTTGCCGACGAAGGCCACCGGGGCGTCTTTGTCCTTGCCGCCGTTCCATTCCATGACGACAAGCTGGCTTTCCCGCTCCGACCCCTGGCCGACGCCGAGGAAGGAGCCCATGCCCAACTTGGCCATGTCCTTTTCGCCCAGCACGGTGATTTTCAGCCCGGCCTTTTCCAGCTTGCGGCATTCCTTGGCGAATTCCTCCGGCCCGAGGATGTTGGCCGGTTCGCTGACCAGATCGCGGGTCAGGAAGATGCCGTCGGCCACCGACTCCAGCGCTCCGAACGCCTTCTTCGCGCCGGACGCGTCGGTCAGGACGTGCAGCTTGGACAGCCGGGGCTTGTCGTCCTTTTTCTCGGTGGTGCGGTACTTGTCGAAGCGATAGCTGCGCAGCAGCGCGCCAAAGCCGACCTGGGCGGCGGCTTCGTCGGCGGCGACGGGGCTGCCGTCGATCACGTCCACCGCCACGGCGGCTTCCTTGTCGCCCGACAGGGCGGCGCAGGCGTTGCCGCCGAACGACTGCCACGCCAAGGTATCAAGCTTGGCGGCATCGCCCATGCCCAGCGCGATGACTTTATCCAAGTCCGTCCCGGCCGGGGCCAGCAGGGTCATGGTTTGCTCCGCCTTGCCCTCGAACCGGGCGGCCTCCATGGCGCGGGTCAGCGCGCCGCCGGTGGCCTCGTCCACGGCCTTGGCTGACGGGGTCAGGGTCTTGCCGGCGAGCACGCCGACCACATAGGCCCCGGACGTCGGCAGGGCGGTTTTGGCGAAGCTGATCTTCATGGACGATAACCCCTTTGGATGCGGAAGCGGTGACAGCAATGTAATGGTTTGGCGGGCAAAGAAAAGGGGAGGCCGCGTTACACCGACCGAACCGCGTCTCCCTGATCCCACAGCCACGCCGCCCCGCGCACGCCTGATGAGTCACCATGGACGGCGCGGCGCAGCTTGGTTTCCACGGTGTCGGAGAATACCGTGCGGGTCCACATGGCGGGGATGCGGGTGTACAGCGCCTCGATATTCGACAGCCCGCCGCCCAGGACGATGACCTCGGGGTCGAGGATGTTGATGACCGTGGACAGGGCACGGGCGAGGCGGTCGCAGTAGCGGTCCAGGGTCGCCAGACAGGCGCTGTCTCCCCACTGGGCGCGCTCGGCGATTTCGGCGCCGGACAGGCGGGCGCCGGTGGCGGTGTGGTGGTCGGTGGTCAGGCCGGGGCCGGACAGGAACGTCTCGATGCACCCCGACAGGCCGCAGTAACAGATTTCGCCCGGCCGCTCGTCGAGGGTCCGGCCGTCGGGCAGGTCCCACAGGCGCGGCCAGGGCAGGGGGTTGTGGCCCCACTCGCCGCCAATCGCATTCGGCCCGGTCAACACCCGGCCATGGGCCACCACCCCGCCGCCGACCCCCGTGCCGAGGATGACCGCGAAGGCCGTGGCCGCGCCCGCCGCCGCGCCGTCGGTGGCCTCGGACAAGGCGAGGCAATCGGCATCGTTGGCGACCCGCACCGGGCGGCCGAGCGCGCGTTCGAGGTCGGTGTGAAACGGCTTGCCGATCAGCCACGTGGAGTTGGCGTTCTTCACGAGGCCGGTGGCCGGGGACACCGTGCCGGGAATGCCCACCCCGACCGAGCCCGCCCCGAAGCGGGCGTCCAGCCCCTCGATGAGTACGCGGATGGTGTCCACGGTGGCCTCGTAATGGCCGCGCGGCGTGGTCAGGCGCTCGCGGGCCAGTTCGGTGCCGTCGGCGGCCAGGGCGATGGCCTCAATCTTTGTGCCGCCCAGGTCTATTCCGAAGCGCGGGCGGGTCGGGTTTAGCATGAATGGCGTCTCCTGCGATTTGTCGGATGCAGGATAGCGCATCACGACGGTTTGCACCTTGGTTTGCGGCGCGGAATCAGCTACCGTCCGGGCCATGCAACAAGACCATGACATCGACCGGCCGGCACCCCAAGCGGGGCAACGGCTGTACAGGCTCCTGCCAGCCGCCGACTGGCGTCAGGCAGTGGCCGATGGCGCCTATCGCGGCGCTGCCCACGATGCTGCGGATGGATTTATTCATCTGTCCACGGCCGATCAGGTGGAGGAAACCGCCGCCAAGCACTATGGCGGCGTGCCCGACCTGATGGTGCTGACCGTGGACAGCGCCCGGCTGGACGGCGAGGTGAAGTGGGAACCCTCGCGCGGTGGGAAATTGTTCCCGCACCTTTACGGCACGGTGCCGCTGGAGGCCGTTCTGGGGGCCGAACTGGTCGCCACCGACCGCGACGGCGCTTACACCTTCCCGCATCTGCGCGACGAAATCTGAGGGCTGGCCCGTGACCTTCGACCCTTATTCCCTGGCCGGTCCGCTGCTGCGCCGGATGGACCCGGAAACCGCCCACCGTCTGGCGCTCAAGGCTTTGCGCGCCGGGCTGGGCGGGCGGGCCGCCGCCGATGACGCGGCGCTGGCGATTACCCTATGGGGGCGGCGGTTCGCCAATCCGGTCGGGCTGGCCGCCGGGTTCGACAAGAACGCCGAAGCGCCCGACGCGCTGCTCGGCATGGGGTTCGGGTTTGTCGAGGTCGGCGGCGTGACACCCCGCCCGCAGCCCGGCAACCCGCGTCCGCGCGTGTTCCGCCTGCCCGAAGACGGCGCGGTCATCAACCGCATGGGTTTCAACAACGACGGCCTTGAGGTGGTGCGCGCGCGACTGGCCGCCCGTGATCGGACGGGGCCGGGCCTGCTGGCCGTCAACCTCGGCAAGAACAAGGACACCGAGGAGGCCGCCAGCGACTACGAAAAGGGCGCCGCCGCCTTTGCCGGGCTGGCCGATTTCCTGGTCATCAACGTGTCCAGCCCCAACACGCCGGGCCTGCGCGCCCTCCAGGGCCGCGCGCCGCTGATCGACATCGTGCGCCGCACCCGTTCCGCCATCCTGGCCAGCGGGGTCAACCCGCCGCTGCTGCTCAAGATCGCCCCCGACCTGACACCCGAGGACGAGGCCGACATTGCCGCCGTTGCGGTGGAGGAACGGCTCGACGGGCTGGTGGTGTCCAACACCACGCTGGCCCGCCCCGAGACTCTGAAAGGCGCATCCAAGGGCGAAACTGGCGGCCTGTCCGGCGCGCCGCTGTTCGCTCCCTCGACCGACCTTCTGCGCCGCATGGCCCGTTTGACCGAGGGGCACCTGCCGCTGATCGGCGTGGGCGGCATTGCTTCGGGCGCCGATGCCTATGCCAAAATCCGCGCCGGGGCGTCGCTGGTACAGCTTTATACTGCGCTGATTTACCACGGTCCGGGGCTGGTCGTGCGCATCAAGGCCGACCTCCTGGCCCTTCTCAAGGCCGACGGGTTTAAGTCCGTGGCCGAAGCCGTTGGCGTGGACGTTCGATAGAGTATGCAAATCCCCATCATGCTGCCCGGTTTCCGGGCCATCGCCACCCAGTTCGATGCGTTCATTCTCGATCTGTGGGGGGTGATCCACGACGGCGCCAACGTCTTCCCCCACTCGGCGGAGACGTTACGCCATCTTCGCGCCGCCGGGCGCAAGACCATCCTGCTGTCCAACGCGCCGCGCCGGTCGCATGTGCTGGTGGCGCAGATGGAAGGGTTCGGCATCCCGCGCGAGATGTATGACGCGGTGATGAGTTCGGGTGAAGCGGTGCGGGCCGCGCTGATCGACCGCACCGACCCGTTCTTCGCCGCGCTGGGGGAGCGGTGCTATCACCTCGGCCCCGAACGCGACCGCTCGGTGTTCGAGGGGGTGGACGTCGCCATCGTCGCCTCGCTGGCCGATGCCGATTTCATCGTCAATACCGGCCCCCTGTCGTTCGACGATACGGTCGAGGACTACGAGGACGTGTTGCAGGCTGCCGTGGGGCGCGGTTTGCCCATGGTCTGCGCCAACCCCGATCATGTGGTCATTCGGGCGGGCAAGCGCATCGTCTGCGCCGGGGCCATTGCCGCCCGCTATGCCGCCTTGGGCGGGGCCGTGGCCCAGCGGGGCAAGCCCGATGCCGCCATTTATCGGCTGTGCGCCGAGACCCTCGGCGTGTCCCCCTGGCGCATCGCCGTGGTGGGCGACGCGTTGGAAACCGATGTGGCTGGCGCGACGGCGGCCGGCATGACCAGCATCTGGGTTACGGGCGGCATTCACGCCACGGACCTGGATGCCGCCTATGGCAAGCCCGGCGATCCACAGTTGATCGCGCACGCCGCAAACGCCCACGGTTTGGCTCCCACGGCCGCCCTGCCGGGGTTCATCTGGTAAAGGAAACCACCATGACCGACGTCGTCCTCGATTATCCCCTCGACGCCATTCCTGAGCCTGGGGCCTTGATCGAGGTGGCGCCCGGTGTGTCGTGGCTGCGGATGCCGCTGCCGTTCGCCCTGGATCACATCAACCTGTGGGTTCTTGAGGACGGCGACGGGGTGACGCTGGTCGATACGGGCGTCGCCAATGACGCGACCAAGGCCCTGTGGGATACCCTGCTGGCCGGGCCTCTGGCCGAGCGGACGGTCAAGCGGGTCATCGCCACCCATTTCCACCCCGACCACATGGGCCTTGCCGGGTGGCTGTGCCCGCACCTGGACGCGCCGCTGTGGGCAACCCTGGCCGAGTGGACCTATGGCGCCATGCTCGCCCTCGATCACTCGACCGAGTTCGTGGACAATCAGGTGGCATTCTACGCCAGCGCCGGAGGCGATGCCGACTTGCTGGCCGTGGTGCGCGAGCGTGGCAATCCCTATGCCTCGCGTGTGGTGTCGATCCCCCCGGCGGTGCGGCGTCTGGTCGATGGCGAACGGTTCATGGTCGGCGGCCACGAGTGGCAGGTGGTGGTCGGGCGCGGCCATTCGCCCGAACATGCCGCCCTGTGGTGCCCCGCGCTGGACGTGCTGATTTCCGGCGATCAGGTGTTGCCGCGCATCAGCCCCAATGTCAGCGTCTGGCCGCAGGAACCCGACGCCGACCCGCTCAGCCTGTTTATCGACAGCCTCGGCGCGCTCAAGGCCCAGGTGCCCGACAGCGTGCTGGTTCTGCCCTCCCACGGGCGCCCGTTCCGGGGGCTGCACGCCCGCATCGACGACCTGCTGGCCCACCACGACGCCCGCTTGGCCGATACCCTGGAGGCCTGCGCCGCCGGGCCGCAGCGGGCGATTGATCTGGTCCCGGTGCTGTTCAACCGCACCTTGGACACCCACCAGACGTTTTTCGCATTAGGCGAGGCGCTGGCTCACCTGCATCGGCTGGTCGCCACCGGCACCCTGGAGCGGCGTTGCGACGGCGAGGGCGTGTGGTGGTTCGCCGCCCCTTGAAATTGCGCCTCAATATTAGCATATGCTAATTCTGCCAACGCTGATCGAGAGGACGTATTGATGCCCGCCACCTCCGCCCCCACGGTCACGACGTTCTTTGACGAAGACACCAACACCGCGACCTATGTGGTCAGTGATCCGGCCACCCTGCGCTGTGCCATCATCGACTCCGTGCTGGATTTCGATCCCAAGTCGGGGCGGACCTCCACCACATCGGCCGATGCGGTGATTGCCCATGTGCGCGGGGCCGGTCTGACGGTGGACTGGCTGCTCGAAACCCACATCCACGCCGACCACCTGACGGCGGCGCCGTATCTTCAGTCGCACCTGGGCGGCAAGACGGCTATCGGCGAACATATTTCCACCGTGCAAAAGACCTTCGGCAAGCTGTTCGACGCCGAGCCGGGTTTTGCCACCGACGGCTCGCAGTTCGACGACATTCTGCGCGATGGCGACACGTTCACGGTCGGCAGCATCGAGGCCAAGGCCATCCACACGCCAGGCCACACCCCGGCGTGCTTGTCCTATGTGATCGGCGATGCGGTGTTCGTGGGCGATACCATCTTCATGCCGGACTACGGCTCGGCGCGCTGCGACTTCCCCGGCGGCAACGCCCGTACGCTGTATCGCTCGGTGCGCAAGTTGCTCGATTTGCCGCCCGAAACCCGCATGTTCGTCGGCCACGACTACGCCCCGAATGGGCGGCCGTTCACGGTGGAAACAACGGTTGGCGAGCAGCGGCGCGATAATATCCACATGAAGGACGGTGTGACCGAGGACGACTTCGTGGCCATGCGCACCGAACGCGACGCCACCCTGGACATGCCGCGCCTCATCCTGCCATCGGTGCAGATCAACATGCGCGCCGGCGCCATGCCCCCGGCCGAAAAGAACGGTGTGTCCTACATCAAGATCCCGCTGAATATGCTGTAGGGGGTTTACGCCCCTACAGCCAACCCTTCCGCTTGAAGTACAGGAACGGGAGGATGGCGGACACGATCATCAGCCCCAGCGCGAATGGGTAGCCGAAAGGCCATGACAGTTCGGGCATGATCTCGAAGTTCATGCCGTAGATGCTGGCGACCAGGGTCGGCGGCAGGAAGATCACCGCGACGACCGAGAAGATCTTGATGATCGTGCTTTGCTCGATGCCGATCATGCCGAGCGTGGCGCTGAGCAGGAACGTGATCTTGTCCGACAGGAAGTTGGCGTGGTCGAGCAGTGACTGCACATCCCGCCACATGATCTTGACCGACTGGCGCAGGTCCTTGCTCGGCTTTCCCGTGCCCGTTCCGTTGGCGGCCGACAGGAAGGCCAGGACACGGCCTATGGACATCAGGCTTTCCGCCGCGCGGCTGTTCAAGTCGCCGGTCAGGCCGATGTTTTCCAGGATGTCCTTGAAATCACGATTGGCCCCGACGCGGGCCTTGGAATGGGCGAACACCGAGCGCGACAGGGTTTCCATTTCGGCACCCACGCGCTCCAGGATATCCGCCGCGCGGTCGATGATCGCTTCGAGCAAGCCATGCAGCACTGCCTGCCCGGAGTTCAGCGGCTGGCGCTGGGCGCGGGAAGCGAACACCTTGAACGGCTTGGGTTCGGAGTGGCGGATGGTGACGAGTTGCGTGGCCGACAGCACGAACGTCACCGCCGCAAGCTGGGGGTGGTCCGATTCAGACTGGGCCAGTACCACGGCGGTCATGTAGGAGGCGCCGTTCTCGACATACAGCCGACTCGACGCCTCGATTTCCTGCATTTCCTCGCGCGTCGGCAGTTCGATGCCGAGCGCGCCCTGGACGCGGGCGACCTCGTGGTCCTCCGGGTTGTACAGGTCGACCCATACGGCAGCGGCGGGAAAGGGTTCGTTGACGCTGGGCATGGTGGCGGTAAGGCCGCGCGCTTCGGGAACATAAACGGTCAGCATGACGCCTCCTGGAACCGGTCAGGGACTCTATAGCGGCTTCGTCGTCAGCCAGCCACCTCGTTATTAAACTGTTTTTTGGTGTGATTCATTGGAAAAAAACACCTCCAAGTGTGTTTTGTGTTGTTAAGCCTCATGTTCTGAGGTAATTAAGGGTCAGCCCACTCCACAGGAGCTTGCGATGACCGCTCTTTCCGACGCCAACCTCCCCGCCATTCCCGAGATCGACGTCCATGCCTTGACTGCTCGGATGCAGGCCGGTGACGCTGTCGTGATTGATGTTCGCGAGGATGAGGAGTGGGATGAGATGCACGTCCCCGGCATCCCGCTGCTGCCCATGTCGGAGTTCGAGCTTGACGCCGTGCCCGAGCGTGCCGGAAAGCCCCTGTTCATTCTGTGCCGCAGCGGCGTGCGATCGCTGGCCGTGGCGCGGCGCCTCGTCCACCGCCTGGGCCAGACCGACGTGTACAATGTGACCGGCGGAATCCTTGCGTGGCACGCGGCGGGCTATCCGGTCGAGAGCGCCTCGCCCCAGGAAGCGGCAGCCTGATCGCCGTCCGCTTGCTTGACGGCATGGCGGTGTGGGGACTACACCCGACAGGACACCTTCCTGGAACGGAGTCCCCATGCGCGCGGTCGGTAAAGTCCTGGTCATCATCCTGGCCATCGTTGGCCTGATCGTCTTGGCAATCGGGGGCGTGATCTGGGGCGTGGTGCGCAGCATCGACGTCGCCGACACCCTGCGCGAGCCAGTGCCGGAGCGCATCGTTCTCCATCTTCCCTTTGATCGCGTGTTCCCGGAAGGGGAGGCGGGCCTTGGCATGGCCGGCTTTGGTTCCGCCCCGATGTCGCTGCGTCAGGTCGTTGCCGCGCTCGACCATGCGGCGGCGGACCCTCGGGTGGTCGCCGTGATCGCCTCGGTCAGCGAAAGCGGTCGGGGCATGGCCCAGGCGCAGGACCTGCGCGCCGCTATTGAGCGGTTCAAGGCCTCGGGCAAGCCCGCCGTGGCCTTTGCCGACACCTTGGGCGAGGGCAGCACCGCCACCGTCGATTACTACCTCGCCTCGGCGTTCGGCGAGGTGTGGATGCAGCCGTCGGGCCTGCTCGGCCTGACCGGGTTCGGCGTCGAAGTACCCTTTGCTCAAGAGGCACTGAAGGAGATCGGCGTCGATGCCGAATACGGGCAGCGCCACGAGTTCAAAACCGCGCTCGACAGTGCCGTGCGCCAGTCCATGACCGACGCCCACCGCGAGTCCCTGCGCGACTTGTTGGCCTCCTTCGAGGAACAGGTGGTCGAGGGCGTGGCGGCAACGCGCGGCCTGGACGCCGCCAAGGTGCGCGGGTTGATGAATGGCCCGCCGCTGTTTGCCGCCGAGGCGCAAGCCGCCGGTCTGGTCACGAAGCTGGGCTATTGGGATCAGGTGCTGGCCGAAGTCGGCGCGTTGAACGATGAGGCCAAACCGGTGGCGCTGTCCCGCTATGCTGAAACCTTGTCCCAGGAGGGCCCCGAGGGTGCGCCGACCATTGCGCTCATCCGGGTGGCCGGGACCATTCATCGTGGGTCCAGCGACACGTCGCCGTTCCAGGCCTCCGAATCGGCCGGCGGCGACACGGTGGCCAAGGCCCTGCGCCGCGCCATCGACGATCCCAAGGTGCGCGGCATCGTTCTGCGCATCGACAGTCCCGGCGGCTCCTATGTCGCTTCGGATACTATCTGGCGGGAGGTCATGCGCGCCCGCGAACGCAACCTGCCGATCATTGCGTCGATGGGCGACGTGGCGGCCTCGGGTGGGTACTTCGCGGCCATGGGCGCGACGTCGATCATTGCCCAGCCGGGCACCATCACCGGGTCCATCGGCGTGTTTGCGCTCAAGCCGGTGCTGGCCGGACTATGGGAAAAGCTGAACGTGAACTGGGAGCAGGTGCAGACTGGCGAGCATGCCCTGCTGTGGAGCACCAACCGGCCGTTCAGCCCGACCGAGCAGGTATGGTTCGACCAGATGCTCGATACCATCTATGCCGACTTCACCGGCAAGGCCGCGGAGTCCCGCCGCCTGAACGCCGCCCAGATCGATCGCGTGGCGCGTGGTCGCATCTTCACCGGCGCGCAGGCGAAAGACCTGGGATTGGTCGATCGCCTGGGGGGCCTGGACGTGGCGGTCATGGAAGCCAAACGGGGCGCTGGAATTGCAGAGGACGTGGCCGTGCGCCTAACCCCGTACCCGGAACCCAAGACCGGGTTCGAGGCGGTCATGGAAATGTTGAGCGGCGAGGAAGCCCCCGTTGCCATAGGCGCTTTGCTGCGCCTGGGCGGCATCCTCGCCCCATTGACCGGCGACCTTGACCGCGCCAGCGTGGCCGCCAAAGGCCCGGCCCTGCTGGCTCCGCCAGGGGTTCGGTAGCTCCGACCATCCTCCCCCGAGCGGTTGATCGGCGCTCTAATCGGCTGCGCGCGGCGCGGCCGGTTGATCGCCTGTGCCGACTGCGCCGGGAACCGTGTTGGCAGGCTCGTTCGGCGTGGTCGGGGCGGTTGTCGTGGCGGTGGTGTCGGGGGCCTGTCCCGTCTGCGGCAAAGGCGCTGCCTCGCTGCGGTCCCCGACCCGCTCATCGCGGCTTTCGTATTCGGCCATGTTGGTCAGTTGTTCGTCGGTCAGGCTGACGCGGATTTCCTCGCTGGACACCTGAAGCTGATCAAAGCCGAGCGCGATTTCCTTTTCGCCCATGCCGAGCCAACCGCCATGGCCGAGGACTACGTGGCTGGGCTGGCCCTGAGTGTCGACGATGACGTTCTTGATGGTGCCGACATCGTCGCCGTTTTGGCCGACCACCTTCTTGCCGATCAACTCGAACCCATCGACAGGGGCCGCGGCCTGTTGGTCGGTGACGACCGTTGTCGTGGTCTGTGCTCCGGCATCGCCTGCGGCGCCGTGCTGGTCGGCCTGGGCGCCTCCGGCGACCACGGTGGCTGCCAGGGCGGCGGTAGCGATCATCAAGGTGCGCATGGCTGCATCTCCGTTTGTGTGACCCATTGACCCTTTCAACGCACCACGCCAGTCGACGTTGCGGGCGTTCTCGGGGGTAAGGGGCGGCCTTTCGGGCAGCCGAGTCAGTTGGCGGTCCCTGAGGGTGGCGCGGACTCGAAATCGGGCAATCCTGAAACCTGCGCGGCGGTCATGTCCAGGATGACGCGATCATCGTCAACTTGCGCGTTGCGCCAGTCGATCTCCTTTAAGTCGTCTTCTCCGCGCGCCACGATCAAGGCATCGATCTCGCCCCCGGAGCCAAGTCTGACCCCGGCGACGGTGCCAACCTTCTCGCCCGATGCGTCGTGAACCATCAGGCCAGCCAACTCCTCGGGCCGTGCCGCAGGGTCGGCCATCGCCGTCTGACCGCCGTCGATGATCGATTGGTCACGGGCTTCGTAGTCGCGTTGGAGCGCGCTTTCATCGTCCGGTTTGGCTCCGGGGTGGGGAATTGCACCGCTCTGGCCCATGGCGGGCACGCCGAATGTGACGGCGGCGGCCATGGCTGTGGCGGCCAGGAAGGGGAACCGCATCTCTGCATCCTCGACGGCTGTTGATGTCAGCGCACCAACGGCCCGACCCCACGCGGCCGTTGCGGGGTCATTTTGCGGCACAAACGAGGCGCGTCAGGCGCCTTCACGCGGGTCTTTCAAATCGAGGATGGAGGGACCGCGCGGCGCCCAGCGTCCGGGCGGCGGCTGGTCGGACTTCGGCGCCGGGGCCTGAGCGGGCGCCGCCGGGGCCGGCGCCGAGTCCCCCGCGCCAAAGATCTCGCGGAACAGGCGGCTCAGTCCGTTGCCGTCGTCGGGCGCTGTCGGCAGGGCGCGCGGCGGCAGTCCGCGATGGGCCTCCACCATGACCTTTTTCCACACCTCGGCCGGCAGCCCGCCGCCGGTCACGCCCTTCATCGGCCGGTCGTCGTCGTTGCCGATCCACACCCCAGTCACCAGATCGGCGGTGTAGCCGATAAACCACGCATCGCGGTGGCTCTGGCTGGTCCCGGTCTTGGCGGCGGCGGGACGGTCGAGGGCGGCGGCCTTGCCGGTGCCCCAGGACAATGCGGCACTCAGCATGTCGTTCATTGCCCCCACCACGGCGGGTTCGACCGCGCGGCCCCCGCCGCTGCCGCCGCGCTGGTACAGGACGGTGCCGTCGCGGCCGATGATCTCGGTGATGCCGTGCGGCATGGCGAGCGCGCCGCCGTTGGCAAACGGCGCGTAAGCGGCGGTGAGCGGCAGCAGCGACATTTCCTCGGTGCCCAGCGCCAGCGACGGCGTGGCGGGCAGATCCCCGGTCAGACCCAGCCGGCGCGCGGCGGCGATGACGCGAGCGCGTCCGACGCGTTCCTGAAGGCGCACGACCGGCGTGTTGAGCGACCGTGCCGCTGCCTCGCGCAGCGTGACCTCGCCCCGGAAGGTGCCATCGTAGTTGGTCGGCGACCATTTCTCGACGGTGATCGGCGCATCCAGCACGCGGTCATCCGGCCGCAGGCCCGATTCCAGGGCGGCCAGATAAACCACCGGCTTGAACGCGCTGCCGGGCTGGCGCACGGCTTGGACCGCGCGGTTGAACTGGCTGGCCGCGTAGTCCCGCCCGCCGACCATGGCCCGCACGGCCCCCTCGGGACTGAGCACGACAACGGCGCCTTCGGTGGCTCCTGCCTTGCCGCCGCGCGCGGCCAGGGTCGTCGCCAGCGCCTGTTCGGCCACGTCCTGAATGCGCGGGTCCAGGGTGGTGCGCACGGTCACGTCCTGGTCCAGGCTGACGTAGTCACCCACGGTTTCCATGACCCAGTCGGCAAAGTGGCGACCGCTGCCCGCCCGGCGCACTCCGGCGACGGCCTGAACGCCCGACGCCTGCGCGGCCGAGGCTTGGTCCTCGGTCAGCATACCGGCATCGACCATGGCGCGCAGGACCACCGCCGTCCGGGCCTCGGCCGAGGTGGCGCTGGTCAACGGGTTGTAGCGCGACGGGGCCTTGAGCAACCCCGCGAGCATGGCGGCCTGGTACACGCTGACGTCTCGGGCCGAGCGGCCGAAGTAGCGCTGTGCGGCGGCCTCCATGCCGTAGGTCCCGGCCCCCAGATAGACCCGGTTGAGATACAGGGTCAGGATCTGGTCCTTGGTAAAGCGGGTCTCCAGCCACACCGCCAGGAGCACTTCCTGGATTTTGCGCTTGAATGACCGTTCGTGGGACAGGAACAGGTTCTTGGCCGTCTGTTGGGTGATGGTGGAGCCGCCCTGGACGACGCGCCCGCGCATCAGATTGACCGCCGCCGCCCGTCCGATGCCGAACAGGTCGATGCCCCAATGGTCGTAGAACCTGCGATCCTCGACCGCCATCACCGCGCCCGGCAGGTAGACCGGCATTTCCTTGACCGGCACCACGTCGCCGTAAAGCTGCCCGAACGCCGCGATCTGCGCGCCGTTGGACGCCAAAACCGTGACCGACGGACGCCGGGTGATCCCGGCGACGTCATCAAGGTCAGGCAGATCATAGGCGAACCATGCCACCACCATCGCGGCAGCGACGGTTCCCCAAACACCCAGCACCAAGAGCCAGCGCACCATCGCCCAAATCCCGAAACGGCGCTTCGGGCCTTGCTGTTGCGGCCGTGATCTGGTTTTCTTCTCCTGCGAGGGCGTAAGACCTCGCGCCTTTTGGGGCTGCGGTCCTGGTTTTGTTTGGGTGGAGCGCTTGCTGGGCGGACGGGTTGATGTGGTCATGGCACCTTCCATACCACGCCGTTCGAGCGGCGCAAACCACCTCTGCGGTGCCTGCGACTCGGGCACCCGTGAACTGTCCGGAAGGGGCATAAATGGCTGAAAAGACCCTCACCGTGCAGGTGCCGAGGGCGCTGCATGATCGCTTGGTGGCCGTCGCCAGCCGCACCAAGAACTCGGTGGAGGCCACTGCGGCGGACGCTCTCCTGGAATACGTCGAGCGTTGGGAAGACCACCTTCACGCCTGCGATGCCCTGGATGCCGGCACCGACGGGCGCGCCATGCTGCACGTCGTCAACGAATAACCGTCAGCAGAACGTCACGCCACCCCCCAGGAATACGGCGGTTCCGTACCGGGCCCACAATGCCCAGCCCAGCGCCATCAACGCCACGGCCGCCAGCGTCACGATGAATGCGCTGCGCCCGCTCATGCCTTTGCCGCCTCCAGCGGGGCGATGACCGGACGGTCGTTGATAGGCCAGTGCAGGGCTGCCGCCACCACGCCTAGGGCGACGGCAGCGGCCCACACCGAGTCGTACGACCCCAGCGCGTCGTAGGCCATGCCGCCCAGCCAGGCGCCGAAGAAGCTGCCCACCTGATGGCTGAAGAACACGAAGCCGTACAAGGTGCCGAGGGCGCGGACGCCGAATATCTGGGCGCAAAGGCCACTGGTCAACGGCACGGTGCCCAGCCACAGGAAACCGATGCCGGCCGAGAACAGCACCGCGCTCAGTGGGCTGAGCGGCGCCGCCAGGAACAAGCCGATGACCACCGCGCGGGTCATGTACAGGACGGCCAGCACGCGTTTCTTGCTGTAGCGATCCCCGAGGCGGCCGAAGGCCAAAGACCCCAGGATATTGAAGAACCCGATGAAGGCCAGGCACAGGGCGGCAACGTCGGTGCCCATCCCCTTGTCGCTCAGGTAGGACGGCAAGTGCGTGGCGATGAACGTGACGTGGAACCCGCACACGAAAAAGCCCGCCGTCAGCAGCCAGTAGCCGCCGTGACGTGACGCCGCCTTCACGGCGGCAGCCAGCGGCAGCCCTGGCGTGGGCTGCGGCGCTGCGCCCGGTACGGCCTTGGGCGCGCGGAGGCCGATGGCGCAGGCGGCCAAGGCCGACACGCCGAGCGCCATCAGCATCAGCGCCTCGCGCCAGCCAAAGCCGTCGATCAGGCCCTGGACCCCCGGCACCACGGCGAACATACCGAACGACCCTGCCGCCGTGGTCAGCCCGAACGCCAGTCCGCGCCGTTCGGGCGGGACGGCGCGGCCGACCGCACCCAGGACCGTGACATAGGTGGTCATGCTGAGGGCAACCCCGACCAGCAGGCCCAGGCCGCCGATCAGTCCGGCGGTTCCCTGCGCATTGGCCGCCACCAGCAGGCCCACGCAGTACAGCAGGGTGCCGACGATGGTCACACGCGCCGCGCCCCAGCGATCGGCCACCGCCCCGACAAAGGGCTGGGCCAGTCCCCACAACAGATTTTGTATGGCGATGGCAAAGCCGAACGCCTCGCGCCCGATGCCCAAATCAGAGCCGAGGGGGTGCAGGAAAATGCCAAACGACTGGCGAACCCCCATGGCGATGGCGACGCTTACTGCGCCAGCGGCGATGACCACCCAGGCGGCAGTCGGAATCGTCACGGGGCGGGCGGTCGTCGTCATGAAACATGCTCCAGTCATGCGTTGTTCTAAAACACAGTACCCCTCCGCACGCGGAGGCGGTAGAGGCGGCAGAGTGCCGTGTACACGAACCTTCACACGAACCTCGGCTCTCAGCCGAAAGTACGGCTAAAACACCAGAACTGCGAAATACGGGTTCATCCAGTTGGCCGTACAGGGTAGGATTAGGGTTCGCGCATCCAGCTAACCTGCTGATGGCATATTAGAAAACAGTCATGGAGAGCTAGCAATGGCCACACTTTTGGGAACGTTCAAACGCTATGCCAAGGGGGCCACTGCTGCTGCGGCGCTGGCCGCCGCAGTCACTCTGGCGCCGTCCGCCGAGGCACAGGATCGCACCGGCTGGCCGTCTTCCATCAAGGTGGGCACGGCGTCGCAGGGCGGTACCTATTTCGTTTACGGCGCGGGCTGGGCTGGCTTGGTGCAGGAAAAGCTCGGCGTCGCGGCGACGACCGAAGTGACCGGTGGCCCGGTCGCCAACATGGCCCTCATCCATAAGGGCGACCTCGACTTTGGCATGGTCACCATGGGTCCGGCGTTCGATGGCTGGGTCGGCAAGCTGGAGCTGGCACCTGGCGCCGAACTCAAAAACGTGCGCGCCTTGTTCCCGATGTACCCGACCCCGTTCCAGGTCATTGCACTGAAATCCTCCGGCGTGAGTTCGGTGTCCGGTCTTGACGGCAAGCGCGTGAACCTCGGTCCGCGCACCGGCACGGCCGCGACCTATTGGTCCAAGTTCTTTGATACCCTTGGCCTGAAGCCCAACGTGCAGTACGGCGGCGCCGCCGATGCCAGTGGGCAGCTTCAGGACGGCCTGATCGACGCCTTTGCCTTTGCGGCCGGTATTCCGATCTCGGCGTTCAGCCAGGTTGAGGCGCAGAATCCCTCAACCATTTTCGGCTTCACCGATGCCGAGATGGAAAAGTTGCTGGCCGAGTACCCGTCAGTGACCAAGTTCACCATTCCGGAAGGCACCTACCGCGCCCAGACCGGCCCGATCCAGACCGTGTCGATGGCGAACTTTGCCGTCGCCAACAAGGACATGCCCGAGAGCTTCGTCTACGAAATCATGAAGGTGGTCCTGGACAACCCCGAGCGCATGCTGCAAGTCCACGCCGCCGCCAAGGACACCAAGGCGGAGAATTGGGACCAGAACGGCTTCCTGTGGTTCCACCCTGGCGCGGTGAAGTACTACAAGGAAAAGGGGATCGAAATCCCCGAAAAGCTGATCCCGCCGGAAATGAAGTAATCACTGTCTTGTGTTCCGGGGCGCCTCAGGGTGCCCCGGATTTGTCTATGCCTCTTTCAGGACCCCGATCATGACCGTACCCGTACCGCAGCCAGAGCAGGGAAAAATCGTCGCCTCGGGCGTTGATGATGAACCGGCCGCCATGGGCCGGCCTTTGCGCGCGTGGGAAAGCCGCTTCTTCTTCGCGTTCTGCGTCTTGTACACCACCTTCCACTTGCTGGTGTTGAACGTCTTTCCCATGGAAACCTGGACGTTCCGTATCGTCCACGTGGCTGGCGGTCTGATGATCGGGTTCGGGCTTTTCGCCTCCATGACGCCCAAGGATGGTGCCGAGGCGGCTCCTTTGAAGGCTGCGCAGTGGGTGCTGTTTGCCGTGACGGCGGTGCCGGTGCTGTACGCCCTGGGGATACTGGTGCTGGCCTTCAAGGCCACTCTGATTGACGGCGAAATGGCCCCTCCGGCCGAGCTGTTCACCAACTTTGGCTTGGCTGTGGTGTTCTCGACGCTGGTGGCGACCGGTGCCTCATGGCTGTTCCGGCCACGGGTGGGCGCCGCGCCGTGGTACGACTGGGTGCTGCTGCTCAACGCCCTGGCGGTGGGCGGCTATCTGCTGGCCAACATCACCGCGTGGCAGTTCCGCGCCGGAGTGATGGCCAACCCGACGGATGCCTGGGTGGCCTTTTCCGGTATTGTGCTGATTCTGGAGCTGACCCGCCGCGTGGCCGGTTTGGCCCTAGTGGTCATCTCGGTGGTGTTCGTGGTCTATGGCTTCATCGGGCCGTGGATGCCGGGGTTCCTGGCCCATTCGGGCTATGAGTTCGACCGGTTCTTCACTTACATCTACACCGACAACGGGATTCTCGGCCCGACCACGGCAGTTTCGTCGACCTACATCATCCTGTTCATCGCCTTTGCCGCGTTCCTTCAGGCGACCAAGGTGGGTGACTACTTCGTCAACTTCGCGTTTGCCGTGGCCGGTCACAAGCGCGGCGGCCCGGCCAAGGTGGCGGTTTTCGCCAGCGGCCTGATGGGCATGATCAACGGCACATCGGCGGGCAACGTGGTGGCCACCGGCTCGCTGACCATCCCGCTGATGAAGCGGGTGGGGTACAAACCCCAAATGGCCGCCGCAATCGAGGCCGCCGCATCCTCGGGCGGGCAGATCATGCCGCCGATCATGGGCGCGGGTGCGTTCATCATGGCCGAGGTGACGGGCATTCCCTACACCGACCTCATCGTCGCCGCGGTCATTCCGGCGCTGCTGTATTTCGTGTCGGTCTATCTGATCGTTGACCTCGAGGCCCGCCGCCTGAACATGCGTGGCCTCAACAAGGACGAACTGCCGCTTCTGTCCGTACTGGTCAAGCAGGTTTACCTGTTCATTCCGATCATCATGCTGATCGGGGCGCTGTTCCTCGGCTACTCGGTCATCCGGGCGGGGACCGTGGCGCTGGTGGCCGCGCTCATGGTGAGTTGGCTGACCCCCCACCGCATGGGGCCGGTGCGGGCCATCGGGGCGCTCGACCTGTCGGCCCGCATGGCGATCCAGTTGATTGCCGTCTGCGCCTGCGCCGGTGTGATCGTCGGCGTGATCGGCCTGACCGGCGTGGGCCTGCGGTTCTCGTCCATGCTGCTGACTCTGGCCGACAAGAGCCAGTTCATCGCCCTGTTGTTCGCCATGGGGATTTCCATCCTGCTGGGCATGGGGATGCCGACCACGGCGGCCTATGCCGTGGCCGCGTCGGTGGTGGCGCCTGGTCTCATTCAGTTGGGTATCGAGCCGCTGATCGCCCACTTCTTCGTGTTCTACTACGCGGTGATTTCGGCCATCACGCCGCCGGTCGCCCTGGCCGCCTATGCCGGTGCCGCCCTGGCCGGGTCGGAACCCATGCGAACGTCGGTCACGGCGTTCCGCATCGGCCTGTCGGCCTTCATCGTGCCGTTCATGTTCTTCTACAGCCCAGCCCTGCTGATGGAAGGTGAATGGGGCACCATCATCCACCACGTCGTCACCGCCCTGGTCGGCATCTACCTGCTGTCGGGGGCCGTGGTTGGCTACATCCTGGGCGCCCGCCTGAACCTCATCATGCGCGCCTTCACGTTCGTGGGCGCTCTGCTGATGATCGCCGGGGGGCTGATGACCGACCTCATCGGACTGGCGATCATGGTGGGGATCTTCGCGGTCCAGAAGGCACGGGCCAAGCGGGAGGCGGCGGCGGAGGCGTAGGGAGCACCGTTCCCCACGATAAAAAAATGCGGCCCGCGCCCGGTGTGCGGGCCGCTTTCGCCTACGACTATGAAGGAAGGCTGGGCGCTGCCCAGACCCGCCAAGGGCCGAACGGCCCTTGGATCCCGTGAAGGGGCCTGCGCCCTTCTTGCACCGCAGGCAGACAACCTTGCCATCTGCTGCGCTGCGCGCGGCTTACCCCATCCCGTCATGCGGTCCAGGAGACCGCGTCTCCTGGCGCGCGCGGGCAGAGCCCGCATAACGTGGCCGCTCAGGGCCGCAGATAAAACAAAGGCCGCCCTGCTGCTGCGGGGCGGCCTGTTTCCTGACGACACTTAACCCCTAAACGTCCAGATTTGTCACCTTCAACGCATTCGTCTGGATGAAGTCGCGGCGGGGTTCCACGACATCGCCCATGAGGGTGGAGAAGATCTCCTGGGCGTCGTCGGCGTGGGCGACCTTGACTTGCAGCAGCGAGCGGATGTTGGGGTCCAGGGTGGTTTCCCACAACTGGCCGGGGTTCATCTCGCCCAAGCCCTTGTAGCGTTGGATGGCGATGCCCTTGCGGCCTGCGGTCATAAACGTGTTGACCAGACCGACCGGGCCACGGATGACGTGTTCCTGGTCCTTGATGGTCAGCTTGGCGGCTTTCTGGAAGTGCGCGGCCAGTTCGGTCGCCATGCTGTCCAGGCGGCGCGCTTCGGCGGAATGGACCACTTGGGCGTCGATGACATAGGTTTCGGTCACGCCGCGCACGGTGCGGAAGAACTCCAGCGCGCCGTCGTCGCGGGCAAGGCCCTGCCAGCCGCGCTCGGCCTCGTGTTCGATGCGGTCGAGGCGTTGGGAGACGTACTGGACCTTTTCGTTGGCGGCGTTGGTGCTGGCCAGGATCTCGGGGTTCAGCGCCCCGGCGATGGCGACCTGCTCCAACAGACGCTGCGGCACGCGCGAGGTCATGCGGGTCAATAGGTTGCGCACCTGACGGCCTTGGTTGACCAGCTCGCGCAGGTGTTCGCTGGCGATCTGCATGCCGTCGTGGGTGGTCATCACGGCTTCGCCCAGCGACGCATCCAGCAGGTAGTCCTCCAGGGCGCGATCGTCCTTGAGGTATTGTTCCTTGGAATTGCCGCGCTTGACGCGGTACAGCGGCGGCTGGGCGATGTACAGATGGCCGCGCTCGATCAGTTCGGGCATCTGGCGGAAGAAGAACGTCAACAGCAGCGTGCGGATGTGCGAGCCGTCGACGTCGGCGTCGGTCATGATGATGATCTTGTGGTAGCGCAGTTTGTCGGCGTTGAAATCATCGCGCCCGATGCCGGTGCCGAGCGCGGTTATCAGCGTGCCGATTTCCTGGCTGCCCAGCATCTTGTCGAAGCGAGCGCGCTCGACGTTCAGGATTTTGCCGCGCAGGGGCAGGATGGCCTGGAACTTGCGGTCGCGGCCCTGCTTGGCGGAGCCACCTGCCGAGTCACCTTCGACGATGAACATTTCGGACTGCGCCGGGTCGCGGTTCTGGCAGTCGGCCAACTTGCCGGGCAGCGAGGAAATGTCCAGAGCGCCCTTGCGCCGGGTCAGGTCGCGGGCGCGGCGGGCGGCCTCGCGGGCGGCGGCGGCCTCGACGATCTTGCCGATGACTTTGCGGGCGTCGTGGGGGTGCTCCTCGAACCACTCGCCGAGTTTTTCGATGACCACGCTTTCGACCACCGGACGGACCTCGGAGGACACCAGCTTGTCCTTGGTCTGGCTGGAGAACTTGGGGTCGGGCACCTTGACCGACAGCACGCAGGTCAGGCCTTCGCGCATGTCGTCGCCGGTCGGAACCACCTTTTCCTTCTTCAGGATGCCGGTGTTCTGGGCATACGTGGTGATGGTGCGGGTCAACGCCCCGCGCAAGCCCGCAAGGTGGGTGCCACCGTCGCGCTGCGGGATGTTGTTGGTAAAGCACAGCACGTTTTCATGGTAGGCGTCGGTCCATTCCAGGGACACCTCCACAAAGATGCCATCGCGTTCGCCGACCACGGAGACCGGGTGGTCGTGCAGCGGCTGCCGCGCCTTGTCGAGGTAGCGGACGAATTCCTCGATGCCGCCGTCGTAATGGAACGTGGTGTTACGAGGCTCGGCATGGCGGCTGTCGATCAGGTCCACGGTCACGCCGGAGTTCAGGAACGCCAGTTCGCGCAGGCGGTGCTCCAGGGTCTCGTAGTTGTATTCGGTGAGGGCGAAGATGGCGGGGCTGGCGAGGAATGTGACCTCGGTCCCGGTTTCGTCACCGCATTCCCTGACGCGCACCAGCGGGGCGACCACGTCGCCATGCTCGAACCGCACGTAGTGTTCCCAGCCGTCGCGCCAGATGCGCAGATCCAGCCAGTCGGACAGGGCGTTGACCACCGAGACGCCCACGCCATGCAGGCCACCCGACACCTTGTAGGAGTTCTGGTCGAACTTACCGCCGGCGTGGAGCTGGGTCATGATGACCTCGGCCGCCGAAACGCCTTCGCCCTTGTGGAGGTCGACCGGAATGCCGCGCCCATTGTCGCGCACAGTGACCGACCCGTCGCCGTTCAGGCGTACCATGGTCCGGTCGGAATGCCCGGCCAGCGATTCGTCGATGGCGTTGTCGACCACCTCATAGATCATGTGGTGGAGGCCTGAACCGTCGTCGGTGTCGCCGATGTACATGCCGGGGCGCTTGCGCACCGCCTCCAGCCCCTTGAGGACCTTGATGGAGTCCGCGCCGTACTCGGAGCTGTGTGCGACCTGGGTGCCTTCGCTCATTCTCGCTTGCTCTTTCTTCGTTCGCGTCTTCGTGCTGGCCCAATATATAGGGCCTTTGGCCGGAAAAGGCCCGTCATTCTAGGCCAAACTGCCGTCGCGCACGTCAAAAAACTGCGCCCGCTCGCCTAACTCCTCGAACAAAGCGCGGTCGGTGCCGGTCAGCCACGCCTGGGCGCCCAATTCCACCAGCGCGTCATAGAGCGCGGAGCGGCGGACGGCGTCCAGATGGGCCGCGACCTCATCGAGCAGCAGCAGCGGCGCTGCTCCGCGCTGCGTTCCCTGAACCCGTGCCTGAGCGAGCAGAACGGCGATCAGCAGCGTTTTTTGTTCGCCGGTCGAGCAAAGCGCGGCAGGCATCGTTCGTTCAGCATGGGTGACGGCCAAGTCGCTGCGATGCGGCCCTTCGGCCGGGGCGCCGGCCCGCTCCTTGGCGCGGTTGTCGGCCAGATGGCGGCGGAAAACTTCCTCGACCTCGACGGCGGGGCGGTCGCCCAGCCAGCCCTCGACCAACCCGTCGAGGGTGAGCAGGGCGTGCGGGAAGGGACCTTCGGCGGCCTCAAGGGCGCGCCCCAAGCGGCCGATCAGGTCGCGCCGCGCGGCGGCCACCGCCACGCCATGGGTTGCCATGCCGTCTTCCAAGGCGCTCAACCACGCCCGGTCGGTAACGCCGTCACGCAGCAGGCGGGCGCGTTCGCGATGGGCTTGCTCGTAGGACGACAGACGGTTGGCGTGGCCGGTATCCAGGCCATAGACGAGGCGGTC
>JBAYSM010000016.1:0-30229 GCA_041676205.1 Rhodospirillaceae bacterium
ACCACTGCTTCTCGGTGGCCGCGGTGTACAAGTACAACGAAGCGGAGAACAAGATCGTCTCCGTTGAAGGCTCCGGCGGCTTGTCGCCCATGGATGCCTCGGCTGAGGATCGCAAGCGCGAAGTCGAGTTTGCCCACAGCTGGTACCGCAACATCGTGAAGGATAGCTGGGGCTAGGCACGCCTCCCTGGCATGAGAGCGCGGCGGCGGCCTTCCCCCCAGGGGCTGCCGCCGCATTTCTCTGCCGCACGCTCTGCTGTCGGCGCAGGGGAGGGAGCGCCTCGCCCATCCGAAGGGAACTGATAACGTGCGTCGTATCTGGAAATGGTTCACGCGCCCGAGCGCGCGCTATGGTTGGGGTGCCATCTTTTTGGTTGGCGCCGCCGCTTTCCTCGTCCTCACCGTGAGCTTCAACGTGGTGCTGGAGGCGACCAACCAAACGGAATTCTGCGTGTCGTGCCACACCATGCAGACCAACTACGAGGAATACAAAAAGTCCGCCCACTACGCCAACCGCACGGGGGTACGGGTCGAGTGCGCGGACTGCCATGTTCCCAAGGAATTCGGCCCCAAGATGTGGGCCAAGCTGGTGGCCGCCAAGGACGTTTATCATCAGATCGTCGGCACCATCGACACGCCCGAGCAGTTTGAGGCACACCGCCTGCAAATGGCCGAGCGGGTATGGCACAAGATGGGGTCCACCGGGTCGCGCGAATGCCGCAACTGCCATGACTTCCAGGCCATGGACTTCCAGTGGCAGGGGCGCCGCTCCGCACTGCGCCACGAATCGGCCATGGAAGAAGGCAAGACCTGCATCGACTGCCATCAGGGCGTCGTGCATTCCCTGCCGCAAGGCTTCTCCCGCAACTGACCGGCCGGAGGGCAGCCAATGCGATTCCTCATCCCATCCCCGCGCCTGATCGCCCGCACCCTCGCCGTCGTCGTCCCCCTGGCAGCAATGCCGGGGGTGACGGCCGAGGCGGCTGACGTGGGGTCAATGTCATCGATCACGCGCGGCGGACGCCTCTACGACAACTGGATAAAGGAACTGCACGAACAGCCACCGACCACGCCACACCCGGCGTGGCCGGCAACCGCCGCTGCCGCCGATCCGGCGCAGACATGGCTGTGCGTGGAGTGCCACGGGTGGAACTATGCCGGGCGGCATGAACCGAAATTCCCTGGCATCAACGGCGCCGCCGGAGACGACCCAAAACAGATTCTCGGGGTTCTGCGGAACCCCACCCACCGCTT
Organism: Rhodospirillaceae bacterium; assembly: GCA_041676205.1. GTDB lineage: Bacteria > Pseudomonadota > Alphaproteobacteria > Rhodospirillales > Rhodospirillaceae > Cauispirillum. The sequence continues at coordinate 1,254 of JBAYSM010000016.1, forward strand.
CGACGAGGTTCTGCGCCCCCGCGAACTGGAAGATCTGGCGGCGTTCGTGGCGCACGGGCAGTCGCATCTGGTGTCCGACATCGACCCGCTGACCGGCCACACCGCCACCACGGCCCGCGCCCAGGGCAACGTCTTCCAGACCGTCTGCGCGCGCTGCCACGGCGGCGACGGCAAGCAGGTGGAAAGCATCCCGCCGCTGGGGGACGCCGCGCGCGACAACCCGTGGATGGTCATGCACACCATCCTCAACGGCCACGCCGGAGGCGTCATGCCGTCCCTGCGGGCATTGGACGAGGCCATCGCGGTCGATACCCTGGCCTCCCTCCAGGCGCTGCCCTCGCGCGAGCCACTTGCCGCCATGGCGCGCGGGGGCCGCCTGTACGGCGATTGGATCCGGGAAACCGGACGCTTTGCACCACGCACCCTTCACCCTGCCTGGACTGGCCCCGCCCCCGCCTCGGCCAGCGACACATGGCGTTGCCACGACTGCCACGGGTGGGATTACCAGGGCAAGAGCGGGCCAGGCGCAAAGGTCAGCCCCGTTCCGGCCAAGGGTATATCGGGTATGGAAGGTGCCGATGTTGCCAGCATCATTGCCGTCCTGACCAACGATACCCACCGCTACCGCGGCGTGCTCACCGAACGCGACCTGAGCGATCTGGCGACCTTCGTGTCGAAGGGGCAGTTCATCATGGATTGGGCCATCGACCCTGCGACGGGCAGTTTCCACGGCCAGGGCGCTGGATACGGCGACCGCTTCGAAACCTTGTGCGCGTCCTGCCATGGGACCGCCGGAACCGCCGTGCGCACCATGTCTCCGCTGGGCCGCGTGGTCCGGGAAAACCCCTGGCGCGCCCTGCACAGCGTTCTCAATGGCCATGCTGGCGAAAGCATGCCGCCGATGCGCGTGTTCCCACCCGACATGGCGGCCGCGATCCTGGCCTACATTGAAAAGACGTTGCCCAGCGAACGCTGACCGAGGCACGGGGGCCGTATCGCGGCGGCCCAATCTTCGTTAAACTGCGGACCGCGATCGCCAACGGGGAAGCACCCATGAAACTGTTGCGTTACGGCCCGGCAGGGCAGGAAAAACCCGGCCTGCTTGATACCGAGGGCGTCATCCGCGACTTGTCGGCCCACGTCGTCGACATTGATGTCGCCACCCTGGCCCCGCAGGCGCTCGACCGCTTACGATCGTTGAACCCGGCCGATCTGCCGGCCATCTCGGGGACGCCGCGCCTCGGGCCGCCCGTTGCGCAGCCGGGCAATATCCTGTGCATCGGCCTGAACTACCGCGACCATGTGGCCGAAGCCGGGATGGCGCTGCCCACCGAGCCGGTGGTGTTCTCCAAGCATACCGGCGCGCTGAGCGGCCCCAACGACGCGGTGGTTCTGCCGCGTGGGTCCAACAAGACGGACTGGGAAGTCGAGTTGGCCGTCGTCATCGGCAGCCGCGCCCAGGGCGTGCGCGAGGCCGCGGCGCTGGACCACGTCGCCGGCTACACCGTCTGCAACGATGTATCTGAACGCACCTTCCAGCTTGAACGCGGCGGTCAGTGGATCAAGGGTAAGTCAGCCGAGACCTTCTGCCCTCTCGGTCCGGTCCTGGTGACAGCTGAAGACATCCCCGACCCACAGGCTTTGCGCCTGTGGTTGACCGTCAACGACCAGCCCATGCAGGACGGCACCACCGCTGACATGGTGTTTCCGGTGGCCTATCTGGTGAGCTATCTGTCGCGGTTCATGACCCTGCTGCCGGGCGACATTATCGCCACCGGCACGCCCAAGGGCACTGGCATCGGGCGCGGCGTGTTCCTCAAGCGCGGCGACGTCATGCGCCTGGGCATCGACGGCATCGGCACGCTGGAGCAGCGCGTCGAATAGGGTATCGCGCGGAAAACAGACCCGTTTTCCGCGCACACCTTTGCAACGGGAACGACTTAGGCGATCCGCCGCAGCAGGCGGACCAGGGTGGTGCGTTCACGCGGATTGAGCGGCGCCAGGATGGCATGTTCGGCTGCCGTTGCACGCTCCAGCGCATCCCCCACAGCTTGTCGCCCCTTGGCCGTCAACGAAAGGCACACGCGGCGACGATCGGAAGCATCCGACGCACGGGCGACCAAGCCACGCTCGATCATCCGGCGCACGACACCTTGCGTGGTTGCCGCATCCATCGCCACGGCGCGTCCCAAGCTGTTCTGCGACATGCTGCCGACTTCCAGAAGCTTGTTGAGGACCGCAAACTGCGGCGGCGTAAAACCACCGGGACCAAAGGCACCACTGAGGATGGAGGAAGCCCGCTGATGAGCGCGGCGGAGCAACTGCCCTACTTCATCCTGTATTACCTCGCCCTCGGAAGTCTGCGGGGGAAGCGGGTTGATTGCGGCGAAGTTCATGGCAAGTCTCCGTGACAGGCGTTACCAGCGGCGCGGCGACCGCAACAGGCGTCCGGGAAGTCCGTAATGCATTTCGGTATAGACCACCCTAAAGTTGTGCGCAATATGCCTTTCCTCGTACCAGCCGCGTGCATGCGACCAATATCCCCTGCCATTTGGCTGGAACCCGGCCGCAGGGCGCCAGCGTTATATGGCAACGCGGGTCGATTGCGCTCCCTCGATATATGGCGAAAGCCAGGGGTCTGTTATTCGCCCGTATAGGCTGAAAACGGAGATCGTGCATGCCTCACAGTGAACGGTCCGCCACCGGCCGCAAGCGGCACTGGGCGTTTACCGCCTGGGTAGTAGCGTCCATCGTCGTTGCTGTCTGGATCGCGCTCAGTGCGCCGGTCGCCGAATATTTCACCGGCCTGCCGTGGTTCGTTGCCTATGCCGTCCCGGCACTGATGTTCTTTTTACTGCTGGTCGGCCTAGGCTGGCTTGTCTATCTGGTTACCGCACGACGGGACGCGCAGTCCCCCCACAGGCCCCCCAGGGAGGGCAACGGCCCCCGCCTGGATATTCACCGACCACCGGGGAAATAGCGCCTAGTTTCTCTGCTTGCGCAACAACCGCTTGGCATTGCCGGTGGTTGCCCGGTGGTAAGGCCGGAGGCCGCCGCTCGCCATGCGCATCCCGATGCCCAAGGCCGCCTCGGGGGAGGCTGCCAGAAGTTTGGGCCATAGCGTACTGGTCGCCCTCGCGCTGAGTCCGGCGGCCCGCATCTTTTCAGAAACCATCCGAGAATTTTCCAGGTGGTCGTGGGGCCGCAACCCCATCATGGCCTGCCCCATGGCGAAGCTGCGCAAACCGATGGTCACCGCGGCGGACATCATCATTTCCTGGGCCTGCCATGCCAGTCGCCAAGCCTGAAAGGGAACATACGTCATCGGTCATCTCCAGTGCGGACGTCGGGAGTTGTTCAACGCCCGACCCCTTAGTTTAGCCGGAGAAACAAGGGACGCCGCGGACTTGCGCCGCCCGGTTAAATCGTTCACGATACGTTCATGCTCATTGAGACTTGCCGCCGTGCAAAGGCATCGTCATGATGCCGCCCTACAGGGGCCGGGGCAGGTTTTAGGTGCGCCATTACGCAGAGCACAACGACCCGCAACCACGCTACATATTGACGCGGCATGGTAAGTCGTTACTATATGTGGGGCGCCGGCCCGGCCATACGGGTCGGCCGCCAGCCTATCCCGCAGTGCCCCCCGCGTGGCCCGCCGTTTTCACGGGCCGCGTTGCCTTGAGTCCTCCCGTTGAGGACGCAGCGGCGGCCTTCAGTTCACGGGCCGCCTGAAATGAGGAGAATAGAACGTGCTCAACGTCGTGCAGGTCGCGCATCATCCGCGCGTCGAGGTGGACCCATCGCGGGACAGCCGCCTCACCGTCTTCGGCAAGGCCGTGCTGGAAGATCGCTACCTGTTGCCCGGCGAGAGCTATCAGGACCTGTTCGCCCGCGTAGCCAGTGCCTATGGCGATGACGACGCGCACGCCCAGCGCCTGTATGACTATATCTCCAAGCTGTGGTTCATGCCGGCGACCCCGGTGCTGTCCAACGGCGGCACGTCGCGCGGCCTGCCGATTTCGTGCTTCCTGAACGAAGCCAACGACTCGCTGGACGGCATCGTCGACCTGTGGACCGAAAACGTATGGCTGGCCGCCAAGGGCGGCGGCATCGGCAGCTATTGGGGCAACCTGCGGTCCATTGGCGAGAAGGTCGGCGAGATCGGCAAGACCAGCGGCGTGGTGCCGTTCATCCGTGTGATGGACAGCCTGACCCTGGCTATTTCCCAGGGGTCGCTGCGTCGGGGCTCGGCGGCGGTGTACCTGCCGGTCAGCCACCCCGAGATCGAGGAATTCGTCGAGTTGCGCCGCCCGACCGGCGGCGACCCCAACCGCAAGACCCCCAACCTGCACCACGGCGTGCTGGTCACGGACGCCTTCATGCGCGCGGTCGAGGAAGATGCCGACTGGGCGCTGACCAGCCCCAAGGACGGGGCCATCCTGCGCCGCATCAAGGCCCGTTCCTTGTGGATCCGCATCCTTCTGGCCCGCATCGAAATGGGCGAGCCCTACGTCATCTATTCGGACACCGTCAACAAGTCGCTGCCCGAGCACACCCGCCTTGCCGGCCTGACCGTCAAGACGTCGAACCTATGCGCCGAAATCACCCTGCCGACCGGCACCGACCACCTGGGCAACGAGCGCACCGCCGTGTGCTGCCTGTCGTCCCTGAACCTCGAAACCTATGACGAGTGGAAGGACGAGCCGCGCTTCATCGAGGACGTCATGCGCTTCCTCGACAACGTGCTCCAGGACTTCATCGACCGGGCGCCCGACAGCATGGCCAAGGCCAAGTATGCCGCCATGCGCGAGCGTTCCGTCGGCCTGGGCGTGATGGGATATCACTCGTTCCTCCAGGCTCGCATGGTGCCGTTCGAGAGCGTCATGGCCAAGGTGTGGAACCGCACCATCTTCAAGCACATTCAGGTGCAGGCCGATGCCGCCTCGAAGGCGCTCGCCAAGGAGCGCGGCCCCTGCCCCGACGCCGCCGACTACGGCATGATGGAGCGGTTCTCCAACAAGACCGCCATCGCGCCGACGGCGTCGATTTCCATCATCTGCGGCGGGGCCAGTCCCGGCATCGAGCCGAACGCCGCCAATTCGTATACCCACAAGACCCTGTCCGGCTCCTTCAACGTGCGCAACCCCCACCTCAAGGCGTTGCTGGCCGAGAAGGGCCGCGATGACGAGGAAACCTGGACCTCCATCACGGTCAACGAAGGGTCCGTGCAGCACCTGGACTGCCTGACCCAAGACGAAAAAGACGTGTTCAAGACGGCATTCGAACTGGATCAGCGGTGGGTTATCGACCACGCCGCCGACCGCGCGCCGTTCATCGACCAGAGCCAGTCGGTCAACCTGTTCCTGCCCGCCAACGCCCATAAGCGCGACTTGCACCAGTTGCACTTCCAGGCCTGGAAGAAAGGCGTCAAGAGCCTGTACTACTGCCGCTCCAAGTCGATCCAGCGGGCCGAAGTGGTGGCGACGCAACAGGTGCCCAACGGCCTGGCCGATCTGGTCGCCTCGGTGGCGGACGGCGCGGCCATCCCCGCCATGCCCACCCCGGCCAACGACGGCGGCACTGCGACCGACTACGACGAATGCCTGGCCTGCCAGTAGGCTCCGCTTTCCCCCCCTTCGGAATTGAAGACGCCCCATGTCCCTGCTCGACGCCCATCCCGTTTACAAGCCGTTCTCCTATCCGTGGTGCTATGACGCCTGGCTGACCCAGCAGCAGGTGCACTGGCTGCCCGAAGAAGTCCCCCTGGCCGACGACGTCAAGGACTGGCACCAGAAGCTGTCCGAGGGAGAACGGCATCTGCTGATGCAGATTTTCCGCTTCTTCACCCAGTCGGATATCGAGGTGAACAACTGCTACATGCGGAACTATACCCGCGTGTTCAAGCCGACCGAGGTGCAGATGATGCTGGCCGCGTTCTCCAACATGGAGACGATCCACATCGCGGCCTATTCGCACCTGCTCGACACCATCGGCATCCCCGAAACGGAGTACCAAGCCTTCCTCCACTACAAGGAGATGAAGGACAAGTACGACTACATGCAGGTCTGGGGCGTCGACACCAAGGAGGACATCGCCAAGACTTTGGCGGTGTTCGGCGGCTTCACCGAGGGGCTTCAGCTTTTCGCCAGCTTCGCCATCCTGCTGAACTTCCCGCGCTTCAACAAGATGAAGGGCATGGGCCAGATCGTGACGTGGTCCGTGCGCGACGAGACGTTGCACTGCAATTCGATCATCCGGCTGTACAAGACCTTCCTGGCCGAGAACCCCGACATCGACGTCGAGGCGGTGCAACGCGACCTGTATGTGGCCTGCGACACCATCCTTCACCATGAGGACGCCTTCATCGACCTGGCGTTCGAAATGGGCGCCGTCGAGGGGCTGACCGCCGCCGAGGTCAAGCGCTATATCCGCTACATCGCCGACCGCCGCCTGACCCAGTTGGGACTGACACCGGTGCACGGCATCGACCGCAATCCGCTGCCCTGGCTCGATGCCATGCTCAATGCGGTGGAGCATGCGAACTTCTTCGAGAACCGCTCTACGGAATATTCAAAGGCGGCCACGCGGGGTACCTGGGAAGAAGCGTTCGACTGAATTTCTTCCGCCCCTATGGCGAACCCTACCACTTTCCGTACTCATATCTTCCGGCCCGGCAACTCCACCAGTTGTCGGGCCGTTCGTTTTCCGTCGCAACTGACTTGACAGTTCGGAAAATGGAGGCGGAGGCATGGCCGACAAGGATATCGGAGATCGCGCCATCGGGCGCATGGGAACCGACGCGACACCGGATTTGCGCCGCGAGGCATCGGAGCTGGGCAATACTGCCCGCTCTGCCGTAGAGGATTCCCTGTCGTCGGCACGCACCATCGCAGCGGAGAATGTCGGCCGTGCCGGCGAGGCGCTGCACGCAGCGGCCGAGCACTTGGGCCGCAATGACGCCTTCGGCGGCCTGATTGACGCTGCGGCCACGCAGTTGGACAGCGCATCGAGCGCCCTGCGCGACCGCGACATGAATAAGCTGATGCATGACGCCGGCGACTTCGCGCGGCGCCAACCGGCGCTGTTCATCGGCGGTGCCGTCGCCCTTGGGTTTGCACTTGGCCGCTTCGCGACGGCGGGAAGCCGTTCGGTGGACTACTCCACCACCCGCCGGACGGGGGCCACGGCGGGGTCTACCAGGACCGACCCCTATTCCGCCCGATCGTATTCCGGGGGCGGCCTGACCAGCGAGCCGCACGCCACCAGCCCCTATAGCCCCACCGGCCCTCAACGCCCGGACACCCAAGACACTCCACTGAGCAGTTCGGTGGGTGGGACGCGGGGGGATCGCCACGCGCCCGGTGAGCCGTCCACGACCACGCCCGGCCAGCAACAGGCCGGCGCCCGTCCCCAACCACGCGGCAGCACCAGCGGCCTTTCGGCCGACGAATAGGATGCCCGGCACAAGGACCAGGAACGGAGGAACGAGTTCATGGATCACACCACTCACGGAACCGGCCCCTACGAGCGTGCCGACCGCCCCTACGCCGACCGGCCCAGAGATACACGCCGCGGCATCGGCAGTCTGATCAACGATCTGGGCCGCGACCTGACGCGCCTGATGAGCGATGAGGTTCAACTGGCCCGCGCCGAAGCCGGCGAGTCGGTCAACACGATCATCATGGCCCTGGTATCCATCGCCAGTGGCCTCGCCTTCGCGCTGGCCGCCCTCATCATCCTGCTGCAAGCCATGGTCGCCGCGCTGTCGCAGGTGATGGAGCCGTGGCTGGCCTCGGTCATCGTCGGCATCGGCGCCGCCATTGTCGGCTTCATCCTGGCAATGGGCGGGCAAAAGGCGCTCAAAGCCCGCAACCTCGCCCCCAATCGAACCGCTCGCAATCTGCAGCGGGATGCGAAAGCCGTAAAGGAGCATGTCTGATGGCTGAAGATCCCCGCAGCCTCGATCAGATCGAACGCGATCTGGCCGAGACGCGCCGCCACCTGGAAACCACCCTGGATGCGCTGCAAAACCGCATGAGTCCCGGTGCGATGTTCGAGGACGCCTTAGACTATGTCCGGCGGGACAGCAGCCAGTTCGGGCGCAATCTGGTGGAAACGGTGCGCGACAACCCACTGCCCGCAACGCTGATGACCATCGGCCTGGGTTGGTTGATGATATCGGGCCGCAACGGCAGTGCGTCTCACCGCTACGGTGCGATGGTTCCGGCGGGCGAGGTGGAAAGCCATGGCCCGTCCGTTTCGGAGCGGGCTGGCGAGACTGCCAGTGCCGCCCGTGAACGCCTGCGCAGCATGGGGAAATCCATCCGCGACCAGCAGGACGCCACCATTCACGGCACCTCCCAGGCGGCCCATGCCGTCGGGGACAAGGCACGCCAGGGGTGGGAGACGGCACGCTCGGGTGCCGAGTCCGCCGTGCATCACGGACGCGAAGTCATCTCGTCCGTGGGTCAGGGAACCCGAACTGCCGGGCGCTCCATGGCCGAGTTCTTCGATGAGAATCCGCTGGCCGTCGGCATCATGGCCGCCGCCGCCGGAGCCGCCCTGGCCGCTTTCCTGCCGCGGACACGCACCGAGGACGAAACCTTGGGGCCGCTGCGCGACCGGGCGCTCGAACAAGGCCGCGAACAAGGCAGCCGGCTGGCCGAAGATGTCAGCGAACGGGCGCGCGCCGCCATGCAGGCCGCCGCCAACCCCGAAGGCCGCAGAGACACCGGCGAGGCGCGCCCCGACGACAACCGCGAGGGCGGGGGCAGAGCGGACCCCGTGAAGGCTGGCAGTACTTCATCCTCGTCAGCGGGCGCATCATCGTCACCGGCATCGCCCACGTCAGCGCCGTCTTCGTCACCAGTATCGTCAGCATCCCAGACGACGCCGGCCCGCCCAACCGGCACCCCGCCGAACATCGGGAGCGGCACTCCATCGCATCCTTCATCGCGGTCATAGAAGAGAGGAAGCATCATGCAGAGCATTTTCTATATTATCGGCGTCATCGTTGTCGTCTTGGCAGTCCTCAGCCTGATCGGCTTGGCCTGACCGCCCGCCGGCCCGCCCATGAGGTGCGATCGTTCGGCGTCTCGGCGGGGGCGGCAGCCGGCAGTTCGGGAACCCACCATGCCGCGCCCGGCTCAAGGGTCGGAAACACCTCGGGCGCGACCTGATGGCTTTGACGCGCCACCTCCAAGGCCCGTCGCGGTGCATCGAACTTGTCGTCCGCCAGCGGGAATACCTCGTAGTGGGTGGCCAGCGCGTGCATGGCGTTGAGGTCCTTCATCGCCCGCACGGCCTCGTCCGGGTCCATGTGGCTGAATTTCATGAACCAGCGCGGCAAGTACGCCCCGATCGGCAGGAGGGCAAGACGAAAGCCGCCAAATTTGGCGCGATGGTGGCGGAACGTCTCCCCCGCGCCATAGGCGGTATCGCCGATGAACAGCACGTTGCCGTGGGGCGTCTCCAGAACGAAAGCGCCCCACAAGGCAATGTTGCGATCTCGCACGCCGCGTGCCGACCAGTGCAGCATCGGCTCCAGGTGCAGGCGGACGCCATTGCCCAAGTCGGCCACGTCGCCCCAATCCATTTCATGCACCGTCATCTGAGGCGCCGCACGCTGTATCAGGCGGGCATTGCCAAGGGGTGCATAGACTGGCGCCGGTCGCATCCTCGCCAACCGCGCCAAAGTCGCGCGGTCCAGGTGGTCATAGTGATTGTGGCTAACCAAGATAGCGTCCAAGGGCGGCAGGGACGCGAGCGGAATGCCGGGCTTCCGGCAGCGGCGCGGCCCGGCGAAAGGCACCGGACTGGCCCGCTGAGACCACACCGGATCGGTCAGAACATTAACCCCGCACGTCTGAATCAAGGCCGTCACATGACCGACGTATGTCACCCGCAGGCCGGTTCCATCCACCTTTGCGGGGGGCAGGTCGGGCGGCGGGTTGGGCACCATGCGAGGCCACGGATAGCGGCGGCCGCGCCTCATCCTCCAGCGAAGAAAATCCCACAGCGACGGGTGTTCGCCATAACCAGGATTGAAAAAGCGTTCGCCGTCGAAGTGCGGCGGGTAGCCACCATCCTTATTCAAGACGCCTCCTGGGCAACGGTTTCCGCTTAAAGGTAATACGGATCGCCGCGCACACAAGAGAAAGCGGGTCGTGTGGCCGTGCTTTAAGCGGCCCGCAAGCACGCCCCAGCCACGGCGGCCCGCCGTGACACCTCGGCGATCATGTCGTGCGACGGGCGAGGCTCGGGCAGTTCCCGGCCCGCTTCGACGTGCCGGCGCAGGGTTTCCTTGGCACCGTGAAGCGCCCCCTCCACCGTGGCCGCCCGGCATTCGCAGCCAGGCACACCAACCACTTCAGCGGAGTAGCCACGGCTACCGCGCCTGTTAACAACAGCAATGTATCCACGCATAAGAAATATTCGTCCACTGTTCGACCATGACGGACAGATGAGAGCAACGCCCCATCATGGCCCTCGAAAAGTGAGGCCCGCGCGCCGCGCCATAGGGTTGATGGCGGCACGCGATGGTCGAACCATACCACACTATGAATGAATATCAACCCGCCTGCCTGTACAAGTAGAGATTACAACAGTATAATATGGGAATTTCGGACAAATACTTGAGTGAACATGGTCCACGAAGACTTATAAAATAATCGCATAGAACCATACACATGTTTTCTATAATAACAATGATAGGTTGACATCCATTGATGTGCCCGTATTTTATTACGTAGCGCGCACCATCACCCACAAGCCTCTGCGCCACCGTCCGGTGCCGGAGGTAACGCGCTCCACCCGGCAGGCTTGTCGGGGGCGAAGCAGTTACTTCGCCGTCGCCTGAATGGAAACAACAGACATTGGCTCAATGGCTTTGAACTCCAGCGCGATACCATCGCGGACACTCGACGACACCATCACCTTCCGCCGCCCGACCCATCATGACGGGGCTGCCATGTGGCGGCTGGTCAGGGACAGCGGCGCCTTGGACGAGAACTCGGCCTATGCCTACCTGATGATGGGCGAATGGTTTGCCGACACCTGCGTCGTGGCCGAAGACGGGCCATCGTCCCGTCTCGCCGGGTTCGTGATGGGCTTTGTTCCGCCGCGCCAGCCCGACACGCTGTTCGTGTGGCAGGTCGGAGTCGATCACCAGCATCGCGGGCGCGGCCTCGGCCTGCGCCTGCTGACCCAGCTCATCGCGGAGGCGCCGCCACCCGTGCGCTTTTTGGAGGCGACAGTCACGCCGTCCAATGCCGCCTCGGAAGCCCTGTTCGGGGCCGCCGCCCGCGCCCATGACGCCGCCATCGAGATCACCGATCTGTTCGGCTCTGACGCCTTTCCCGGTACGGGACACGAGCCAGAGCGCCGATTCCGCATCGGTCCGATACTTCGCCACGCTTAGGGGAGACACCTCGTGGACGCTTTTGAAAAATATGAATCCAACGTACGCAGCTACATCCGCAATTTCCCGGAAGTCTTCGTTTCGGCCAAGGGAGCACGCCTGACCGGGCGGTCAGGCCGCGAATACATCGACTTTTTCGCCGGGGCGGGTGCGCTCAACTACGGCCACAACGACGAGGGCATGAAGCAAAAGCTGCTGGACTACGTGCTGTCCGACGGCATTGCCCACAGCCTGGACATGGCCACCGCCGCCAAGGAACAGTTCCTTACGCGCTTCAACGAGGTGATCCTCGCCCCGCGCAAGATGTCCTACAAGATGATGTTCCCAGGGCCGACGGGGACCAACGCGGTGGAGAGCGCCCTCAAGCTCGCACGCAAGGTCAAGGGCCGCGACGGCGTCGTCAGCTTCACCAACGCCTTCCACGGCATGACCCTGGGTTCGCTGGCCGTGACCGGAAACGCGTTCAAGCGGTCGGGTGCCGGGCTGCCGTTGGACAACACCACGTTCATGCCCTACTGCGGCTACATGGACGGCCTGGAAAGCTTGGATTACTTCGAGCGCACACTGGAAGATGGCGGGTCAGGCATCGACCTTCCCGCCGCCGTGATCGTCGAGACGGTGCAGGGCGAAGGCGGCATCAACGTCTGTTCGATGACCTGGCTGAAGCGCCTGGAGCAGATGTGCCGCCGCTGGGACATGCTACTGATCGTTGACGACATTCAGGCTGGGTGCGGCCGGACCGGCACGTTCTTCAGCTTCGAACCCGCCGACATTTCGCCCGATCTGGTGTGCCTCTCCAAGTCTTTGTCGGGATATGGCCTGCCGCTGTCGGTGGTGCTCATCAAGCCCGAGTACGACGTGTTCGCTGCCGGGGAGCACAACGGCACTTTCCGGGGCAACAACATGGCCTTCGTCACCGCCACGGAAGCCCTGCGCTTTTGGGAAAACGACGATCTGACCAAGGACGTGGCCCGCAAAGCCGGCATCATCCGCGCGACGTTCGAGAAGATCGCGAGCGCCCACCCGCAGTTCGAGCCGGACGTGCGCGGCCGGGGCTTCATGCAGGGCATCGCGCTGAATTCGGGCGAGATCGCGGGCGCCATCTGTGCCGAGGCATTCAAGAACGGCGTGCTCATGGAGACGTCCGGCCCCGATGGCGAAGTGGTCAAGATCCTTGCCCCGCTGACCATCGGCGACGTTGACCTGATTGCCGGGCTGGACATCCTGACGGCGGCCTTCGCCACGGTCGCCCAGTCGTTCGCCAAATCCGCTGCGTAATCCAGGAGACACCTTTATGATTGTTCGCACTCTGGACGAGTTGATCGGCACCGATGCCGAGGTCAAGGCCTCCACCGGAACGTGGACCAGCCGCCGCATGTTGTTGCGCAAGGATGGCATGGGGTTCTCGTTCCACGACACCTTGATCCACGCCGGGACCGAGACGCTCATCCACTATGCCAACCACCTCGAAGCCGTGTACTGCGTGGGCGGCGAAGGCGAGATCGAGGTCTGCGCGACCGGCGAGAAGTGGCCCATCAAGGACGGCACCATGTACGCCCTGAACGGCCACGAAAAGCATTGGCTGCGGGCCACCAAGGAACTGCGCATGATCTGCGTGTTCAACCCGCCGCTGACCGGCAAGGAAGACCACGACGCGGACGGTGTCTATCCGCTGCTGACCGACGCCTAAGCAACCGCGTGGTCGGGAGGGCCGTTGGCAGGGAACGCGTCAACTGCTCCCTGTCCGGTCCATGGCCCCCGATGACATTGCTGCCCACGGCCTGCGCTGGTCGTCTGATGCCGAACCCGGCCTGACCCGGCGCGGGCGCGGCAAGGGGTTCAGCTTCCACCATCCCGACGGCACCCTGGTTAAGGACCCAGAAACCCTGGACCGGGCGCGCCGGCTGGCGGTGCCGCCCGCCTATAAGGACGTATGGATCTGCGCCGATCCCAACGGACACCTCCAGGCCACTGGCATCGACGCGCGGGGCCGCAAGCAGTACCGCTATCACCCGCGCTGGCAGGCCGTGCAGGACGAGGCCAAGTTCCACCGCCTGCGCCGCTTCGGAGAAGTTCTGCCATCCCTGCGCCGCAGGGTCGCCCATGACTTGGGCCTGCCGGGTCTGCCGCCGGAAAAGGTTACGGCGGCGGTGGTGCGCCTGCTGGAGCAGACCCTCATCCGGGTTGGCAATCTCGAATACGCTCGCGACAACGACTCCTATGGCCTGACCACGTTGCGTGAGGACCATGTGGACGTCAACGGGCCGGACATCCACTTCTCCTTTCGAGGCAAAAGCGGCAAGGAGTGGGAGGTCGACGTGCGCGATCCGCGCGCCGCCGAGGTCGTCGCACAATGCCAAGACCTGCCCGGCCAGGAGTTGTTTCAGTGGATGGACGAGGACGGCACGCCCCATGCGGTGGGGTCAAGTGACGTCAACGCCTACCTACGCGCCCACGGAGACGAGGACTTCACGGCCAAGGACTTCCGCACCTGGGCAGGCACCGCCTTGGCCTTTCGGCACCTGCAAGGACTGGAGCCACCGGCCACCAAACGGGAAACCAAGGCCCGGCTCAAGGAAGCGCTCCAGGCCGTGGCGGCCGAACTGGGCAACACCATCGCGGTGTGCCGCCGCAGCTACGTTCACCCGTCGATCATCGACTGCTTTGAAACCGGCCGAATGAAACGCGCCTTGGCCGAGGCCCAGGAACGCCTCGATGACGCCCCGCGCGGCCTGCGGTCGGAGGAACGCCTGCTATGGGCGTTCCTCGCCGCCGTGGAGGCATGATCCCCGCGCCTCAGCCCATCATTGGCCCCATGGAGCGCCACCAACGCTTGGCATCGGCGGCCGCCCATTCTGGCCCGTGACCGGAGTACAGCACCGTGTCGCCCGGCACCGACTCCAGAAACCGCGTGATCGAGGCGGACAGTTGGCGGGCGTCGCCACCGGGGAAATCGGTGCGGCCGATGCCTTGCATGAACAGCGTGTCGCCGGTCATCGCAAATCCGTCGAACACGAAACATACCCCGCCCGGCGTATGACCGGGGGTAGCGACGACGCGGATGCCGCCCAGCAGGTCCAGCGTCGGTTCGCCATCAAAGAAGTCCACCGCAGGCACCGCCACCGGCCGCCCGAGCAGGGCCTGGCCCCATTCGTCAGCGGCATCCAGCATCCCCTGCTCGGCCAGGTGCGCCATGACCGGCGCGCCGGTCGCCGCCGCCACGTCGGCCAGCGAGGCGATATGATCGGGATGCCCGTGAGTCAGCAGCACCGCGACCACCTTGCCCGGCGCAGCCTTGGCCGCCGCCAGAATCGGCGCGGCCCCGGCGCCGGGATCGATGACGACCATGTCACCGGTCAACCGATGACGGACCACCGTGCAATTTTCGTAGTACGGCGGCGCGGTCACGACGACGGTGACATCGTAGTCACCCAACGTCTGGGTTTCCGGTTCGGGCAGCATGGCGGGGCGTCCTCGCAGCAGGGATAGGGGCCAGACCATAGCGGATCGGTGCCGCCCGGCCAACCAGCCCCGTAACACCCTTTAGTACAAGTCGAAAGGATGCTATTGACGCCGCACCCCAATACCAGCGACCATATTTTAGAAAAACGTAATATACGTAAGGAGCAGCCCATGCCGCGGCGTTTCCTCCATCGTCATCAACCGCCACACCCGTCGTGTTGGGGCTGGATCAAGGCCGGGCTGGGCGGCGCGGTGGGCATCGCCGGGATCGGCTTGCTGGGTGACGTGACCTCCATGCCCTTGTTGCTGGCGCCCTTCGGAGCGTCGAGCGTCCTGCTGTTCGCCCTGCCCGACAGCCCCCTGTCGCAACCGGCCAACGTCATCGGCGGGCATTTGGTGGCGGCCCTGCTGAGCATCGCGCTGGCCGCCGTGCTGCCTCACACATGGTGGGCCGCGGGGATGGCCGTCGGGTTGGTCATCGCTGTCACGGCGGCGCTGCGCCTGACCCATCCTCCCGCCGGAGCGGACCCGTTGGTGGTGTTTCTGGGCGCCCCGGCGGCGGAGGTTTTTATGGGATCAGTGATCGTCGGCAGCACATTCCTGGTGCTGACGGCGGTACTCCTCCACAGCCTGCCGCCCAAGCGAACGCCCTATCCCCTGCCAGCCGCTTCGGGGTAAGTTCGACGGACCGTCGCAACCGCCCTCCCGAGTTCCATGACCACCGCAGCCCTTCTTGCCGACCCGCAGTTCCTGGCCCTGTTTGCCGGGGTCCTGGTGCTGACCGGGGCCATCGCGGGCGTGCTGGCTGGACTGTTAGGGGTGGGCGGCGGCATCGTCATCGTGCCGGTGCTGTTCAACCTGTTCCCATTCCTGGGCATCGACGAAGCTGTGCGCATGCACTTGGCGGTGGGAACGTCGCTGGCAACCATCATTCCGACCTCGATCATGTCGGCCCGCTCCCACGATAGGCGCGGCAGCATCGACCGCAATTTGCTACGATCGTGGGGTCCGGCGGTGTTCATCGGCGCGATCGTCGGCATCACCCTGGGCGCCGGGGCGCGGGGCGAGGTCTTGACGCTCATCTTCGCCGGAGTCGCCCTGCTGGTCGCCGCCAATATGGCGTTCCGGGTCGAGAGCATGACCCTGGCCGAGTCGCTTCCGACCGGCATTCTGCGCCACGCCCTAGGCCTGATCGTCGGAGGA
Organism: Rhodospirillaceae bacterium; assembly: GCA_041676205.1. GTDB lineage: Bacteria > Pseudomonadota > Alphaproteobacteria > Rhodospirillales > Rhodospirillaceae > Cauispirillum. The sequence goes on from JBAYSM010000016.1 coordinate 17,341, forward strand.
TTTTCCGTCCTCATGGGCATTGGCGGAGGCACCCTGTCGGTGCCCATCCTAACCGCGTTCGCCTATCCCATCCGCCGTGCGGTGGGCACGGCGTCGGCTCTCGGCTTCATCATCGCGGTGCCGGGCGCCATCGGATTTATCCTGGCGGGCCTGGACGTGCCGAACAGGCCGCCGGGCAGCCTCGGCTATGTCAATCTGATCGGCTTTGCGCTGATTGTTCCGGCGACCATGCTGACCGCGCCCCTAGGCACCCGTATCGCCCACGCCATTAGCCCTGCGTTGCTGCGTCGGACTTTTGCGTTGTTCCTTTTGGCCACCAGCCTGCGGATGTTTGCCAGCGCGTTCTAACACCTCTGCACAAGGTTGCAACTTCCGCTCCCTGTGCCAATCTCACGGAAGGAGGTTTCCGTGCGGATTCGACGTCTCGCCCTTGCTGTGTTTGTGATCGCGGTCGGGCTATGGGGCCTGAGCGTGGGCCTCCGCGCGCAGCCCATGGACACGCCGCCAGCGCGCGGCCCCGTGGTCGTGGCCTCCATTGAGGGCGCCATCGGCCCCGCCGCCACCCGCCATGTGGAACAAGTCCTCGCCGAAGCCCGCACGCGCGGCGCCGAGGCCATCATCCTGCGCCTGAACACGCCGGGCGGGCTGGTCACGTCCACCCGCGACATCACCGGCGCCATCCTCGCCTCACCCATTCCGGTAATCGGGTGGGTCGCGCCATCGGGCGCCCATGCTGCGAGCGCCGGGACGTTCATACTCTATGCCACCCACATTGCCGCCATGGCGCAGGGCACCAACATCGGCGCGGCCACCCCGGTCAGCATCGGCGGCGGGATGCCAGGCGGGGAAAAGGACGGCGAGAAAACCCCGGCCAACACGCTGGAAGGCAAGGCGTTGAACGATGCCATCGCCTTCATCCGCAGCTTGGCCGAGATTCACGGCCGCAATGCCGAGTGGGCCGAACGGGCGGTACGCGAGGCAGCGACCCTGACGGCCAGCCAAGCCCTCGACCTCAAGGTCATCGACATTCTGGCCAACGACACCGGGGGGTTGGTTGCCGCCCTGGACGGCCGCACGGTCCGCTCGGCCAAGGTGGATCGCACGCTTTCGACCGCTGGAAGGCCCGTCGAGATCATCGAGCCGGACGCCCTGACCAGGACCCTCAGCCTGTTGGCAAACCCCAACGTCGCCCTCATCCTGATGATGATCGGAGTCTATGGCCTGATCTTTGAATTCGCCACGCCCGGAACCGTCGGTCCGGGCGTTGTCGGAGCCATCTGCCTGATCCTAGGCTTGTACGCGCTCAACCAGTTGCCGCTGAACACCGCCGGCCTGGTCCTGCTGCTGCTTGGGCTGGTCTTGATGATCGCCGAGGCGTTCACCCCCACGTTCGGCATTCTTGGACTGGGCGGAGCCGTCGCGTTCCTGATCGGCGGCGGCATGCTGATCGACTCCGACGTCCCGGAATTCCAGATATCATGGGCCGTCCTGATCGGAACCACGGCGATGACTGCCGGCTTCGCCCTCCTCCTGCTCGGCCATGCCTGGAGGGTCCACCGCCGCCCGGTCCACACCGGCCGCGCCGACATGGTCGGGCAAGCGGCCAAGGTCCTGGACTGGAGCGGCACCACCGGCTTCGTGTGGGTACACGGCGAACGCTGGAAGGCCCGTTCGGAAACACCGCTGACCGTCGGCGGCATGGCACGGGTAACGGCCCTCGACGGGCTGACCGTGATTGTTGAACCCCTGCAAGACATCGCTGAGGAGGCCCCCTGACCATGCCCGTGGACTTTATGATCATCGTTCTGTTCGTCATCGCGGTCGGCGCGTTGCTGGCCGCCTCGATTCGGGTGCTGCGGGAATATGAACGCGGCGTGCTGTTCACCCTGGGGCGGTTTACCCGCGTCACCGGGCCGGGTCTCATCCTGGTCATTCCGGTGCTTCAGCAGATGGTCCGTACCGATCTGCGGACGGTGGTTCTCGACGTGCCGAGCCAGGACGTGATTTCGCGCGACAACGTTTCGGTCAAGGTCAACGCGGTGATCTATTTCCGCATCGTCCAGCCCGAGCGCGCCATCATCCAGGTCGAAAACTATATCGCCGCCACCAGCCAGTTGGCCCAGACCACCCTGCGCTCGGTGCTGGGCAAGCACGAACTGGACGAAATGCTGGCCGAGCGCGACAAGCTCAACGCCGACATCCAGGAAATCCTCGACGCCCAGACCGATGCCTGGGGCATCAAGGTCGCCAACGTGGAGATCAAGCATGTCGATATCGACGAGAGCATGATCCGCGCCATCGCCAAGCAGGCCGAGGCCGAACGCCTGCGTCGCGCCCGCATCATCAATGCCGAGGGCGAGCAGCAAGCGGCCGAGAAACTGGTCGAGGCCGGAGCGATCCTCGCCCGCGATCCCAACGCCATGCAGCTCCGCACCTTCGCCGCGCTGGCCGACATCTCGGGCGATCAGGCCACCACCATCGTCTTCCCCCTGCCCATGAGCCTGTTCAGCGGCGCGTTCGGCCAGGGCGGCAGCGGGAAAGGCTAGAGTACACGCTCACGACAGACGATTAATGTGCGCGGGACACCTGGACGCTCATATTCCGTGACTTGAACATGGCGGAAATGGCGACTGAGCGCCATCGTCAGAGCCTCAAGAGTGTAACCCTTGGGACGACTGGCTGAAGGATTATCGGGCGTCAGTCCGTAGGGCATGAATTCGGTCACAAGAACATGTTCGGTTTTGTCGGCAAGTAGCGCCGCCATCTTCGCCACCGGATAGAACTGGCGAAGTAGCAAGTGATGGGTCAATGCCATTGCGGATACAAAATCGGCGCGCTGCGGCAAATCCCCAAGCGCATTGCCGAGCATGCACGTAATAGGCAGCCCTTTAGACCGACTAAACCGTTGCAAACGGTCAAGGGCACCCTCGTCCATGTCGACGGCAAGAGTGGATAACCCGCGTCGAGCTAAAAGAACCGCAAAATTGCCGGATGCACTGCCGAGGTCAATTGCTTTGCTCGGCGCCGCTGCATCAACTGCTTCTCCAAAATATTTAAAGCGCGGATCGGCCGATCCTTCATGACCTTTTTCAAAAAGATGCGTAAGAAGTTCTTCTGTGGAATAATTTCGCCACGGCGTATTATATTCTATGGTCGCGCAATCCATTGCCTTTTTAATTTCTGCCCGGCCGCGCGCCCTGTTGCTGAAGTCGAAACCCTTCTCAGTAATCCCAAGAGCACGGGCCTCTGTCAGGGATGTTAGCCCGCCAGCAGCGAGATGCAACCGTGCCGTCCGAACCATACCCGCGGACTTCGCTGCCAGCATAAAGGGAAAGACCAGAGAGATGACGAGTTCATGGAGTCCTTGCGACGAAGTAGCGGGCTGCCCGATTGACCCAAGATCAACCCACTGGGGCACTGGCCCAAACATGGCAAAATTGCCCCCGTGGCCGTCGAGTAAGCCCAGTCCATGTTCTTCAAGCAGTTCATCCGCCTCAAGCCATTTGTAAATGGCGTCGGCAATGGCCGGCCAGGGCTGCTTTGACAGGTGTGGAGTAAACGCTCCCGGTGGCGAGGCAATCGTCATTGCATAGCCCCGCACAGCCAAATCAGACACCGCCATAGGAGCGATCAACCGGCGACTTATAAGCGCCTCCACCAGCCCCGATGCGAAAAAATCCCGAACCCGCTGTTCTGAATGCGGGTAGATTGCCCGGACGAACGTGCCGTCATGGTGGCGGAAGACGCGCCCAATAGGGTCGGCAAATCGCACTCCGATCCAGTCAAGGGAAGCAGGGTTAAGCATTAAAAAAATCCCACGTTGCTGGAAATGTTGCCGGAGGATATTACGACTTTATTAGGCAACCGTTAATGCCGCCCTCTGCTCGTTGAGCGCGTCGAAGGGCGGAAAATCAAGGCCTTGCAGCGAAGTGACTGCCATCAAAGCGGAGGGTTGAGCGAGAGCTTGGTCCGCCACGCCAATCAGCGCCTGACCCCGAAAAGACGAAACCCCCAGGTTTCCCTGGGGGTTTCGATGGTGGGCGCGGCAAGGATTGAACTTGCGACCCCTGCGATGTCAACACAGTGCTCTCCCACTGAGCTACGCGCCCTTTCCCCGAACCGTGGGGCGGCCCCGCCAAAGCGGGGGTGGGTTTCACGAAGCGGCTGGGATGCCGTCCGTGAGGTCGCCGGTTATAGTGGGGTCGGAACGGCTTGGCAAGCCCCTTCGTTAACATTTTTCACCGGGTCCCTGTGCGGCCCATTTTTGCCGTTCCGCCCCCTCTTGGTGGCAGCCTTGGGTTGGTGTAACGTGACCGACATGGATGCCCTAGCCCGATCCTCATCGCCCGCCGCCGCGCCGCAAGGATCGGCTGACGTCGTCTTTACCCCGCCGCTGGAAATCGTGGCTCCCGCGCGGCAGACGCTGCCCCTTGTCCTGGCTTCGCCCCATTCAGGCTCTTTCTACCCGGCCGAGTTCGTGGCCAGTTCCAGGCTCGATGCCCATACTCTACGGCGATCGGAAGACGCCTTCGTTCACGAACTATGCGCCGGCGGGCCGGCCTTGGGGGCGCCCCTGCTGCACGCCCTGTTCCCGCGCGCCTACCTCGACCCCAACCGCGAGGCCTATGAACTCGACCCGATGATGTTCGACGGGCCGCTGCCACGCCACGCCAACATCCGGTCGCCGCGCGTCATTGCGGGACTGGGCACCATAGCCCGCATGGTCGCCAGCGGGGCCGACATCTATCGCGGCAAACTGACCGTGGCCGAGGCCGAGCACCGCATCGACACCTGCTATCGGCCCTATCACCAGGCCTTGCGAGGCCTGATCGACGCGACGCGCAACCGTTTTGGATTCTGCATCCTTCTCGACTGCCACTCCATGCCGTCGGGCAGCAGCGGCCAAGGCGTCAGCGAGCCGAGCGGCGGTTCCGATTTCGTGCTCGGCGATTGCCACGGCGTTTCCTGCGCCCCCGTCGTGGTCCACACGGCCCGCCGGATTCTGACCGACCAGGGCTACCGCGTGGCTCGCAACACGCCCTATGCCGGAGGGTTCACCACCCGCCACTACGGACGCCCGGCCGAGCAAGTCCACACGCTGCAAATCGAGATAAACCGCCGCCTGTACATGGACGAAGCGACCTTCGACCGCCTTCCCGCCTTTACCAACGTGGCCTCCGCCCTCAGTGCTGTGGCCGCCGCCTTGGGGGCGATCAGCGGTAGCGAGTTAGGCGGGCGATAACGATCTCGCTTGACCAACGTCAATGAGAACCATTTTAACTTACCAAAATACTCATATATAGACTTGCGGGGGGTCACGCCCCCGCTCCACCACGCACGCCCCGCGCAGAGGACACCGCCCCCATGCCCAGTTCCGCCGCCGCCACCGCTTTGCAGACCGATGCCCTGGACCGCGTCACCGTCCGCTTTGCTGGCGATTCGGGCGATGGCATGCAGTTGACCGGCAGCATCTTTACCGAATCGACCGCCCTGGCGAGCCATGATCTGGCGACCTTCCCGGACTACCCGGCGGAAATCCGTGCCCCCACCGGCACCACCTACGGCGTGTCGGCCTATCAGATCAACTTCGGCGCACAGGGCGTGCTGACCGCCGGAGACGCCCCGGACCTGCTGGTCTGCATGAACCCGGCGGCGCTGCTGGTCAACGTCCCGGCCCTCAAGCCCGGCGCGACGATCATCCTCGACAGCGACGCCTTTGGCGCGCGGGCCATCGAGCGCGCCGGGTACGCCGCCGACCCGCGCGGTGATGCCTCGCTGGCCCCGTTCACCGTGGTTGAACTGCCGATCACCAGCCTGACGCAGCAGGCCGCCCAGCCGCTCGGCCTGTCCAAGCGCGAGGCGCAGCGGTGCAAGAACGTGTGGACGCTGGGCCTCGTGCTGTGGATGTTCGACCGCGACCGCGCGCCGATCATCGAGGCCCTGCGCACCAAGTTCCGCAAGGCGCCCGAGGTGGCCGAGGCCAACGTCACCGTGCTCAACGCCGGGCACGCCTATGGCGAAACCGCCGAGATCCCCGCTCTGCGCCGCCTTCCGGTGACGCGCAGCCTGCCCGCGCCCGGCCTCTACCGCACCGTGACGGGGGGCGAGGCCACCGCCCTCGGGCTGGTCGCCGGCGCCGAACTGACCGGGCTGGAGATGTTCCTGGGGACCTATCCGATCACCCCGGCCTCGCCCATGCTGCACCATCTGGCGCGCCTGCGGGACTGGGGCGTGACCACGTTCCAGGCCGAGGACGAGATTGCCGCCGTGTGCGCCGCCATCGGCGCGTCCTATGCCGGGAAGCTCGGCGTGACGACCTCGTCCGGCCCCGGCATCGCGCTCAAGACCGAGGCCCTGGGACTGGCAATCAGCGCCGAATTGCCGCTGGTGGTGGTCAACGCCCAGCGCGGCGGCCCGTCCACCGGCCTGCCGACCAAAACCGAGCAATCCGACCTGTTCCAGGCCGTCATGGGCCGCAACGGCGATGCCCCCATCCCGGTGATTGCGGCGCGCTCGCCGTCCGATTCGTTCGATGCCGCCATCGAGGCCGTGAAGATCGCCGTGCGCCACACGACGCCGGTGTTCCTGCTCATCGACGGCTACATCGGCAACGCGTCCGAGCCGTGGCACCTGCCCGACATGGACACCTACGAGCGGACGCCCGTCACCTTCCGCCAGCCCGGAGACGGCACCGGAGCGTTCAGCCGCGACCCCGACAGCCTCGGCCGCCAATGGACGCGGCCCGGCACGCCCGGCCTGGAATACCGGCTGGGTGGGCTGGAGAAGGATTTCTCGACCGGCGCGGTGTCTTATGATGCCGCCAACCACCAGCGCATGACCGACCTGCGGCGCGACAAGATGGCCGCTGTCGCCCGTGCCTTGCCCGCCCAGGACGTGTGCGAAGGCCCGACCAGCGGCCGTCTGGCAGTCGTCGGCTGGGGCTCCACCTTCGGCCCCATCCACCGCGCGGTGGTGGAGGCCAATAAAGCGGGGCGAAACGTCGCCCACATCCACCTGCGCCACATCGCGCCGTTCGCGCCGAACCTCGGCGACCTGCTGGCCGGGTTCGATACCGTCCTGGTGCCGGAAATGAACACCGGGCAGCTTGCCACGCTGTTGCAGGCGGAATATCTGCAAAAGGTCGAGCGCCTCAACAAAGTCACCGGCCAGCCGTTCAAGATCGCCGAGATCACTGCCGCCATCGAATCCGCCCTGGAGTCCTCACCATGAACGCCCCGACCGGCCTGGAACTGACCAACAAGGATTTCGAGAGCGGCGTCGAAGTGCGCTGGTGCCCCGGCTGCGGCGATTACGCCGTGCTCAAGGCCGTGCAGCGCCTGCTGCCGATGATCGGGCTGCCCAAGGAACGCCACGTGTTCGTGTCGGGCATCGGGTGCTCGTCGCGCTTTCCGTACTACATGTCCACCTATGGCTTCCACACCATCCACGGCCGCGCGCCCGCCGTGGCGACCGGCGTGAAAATGTCCAACCCCGACCTGTCGGTGTGGGTCATCGCGGGCGACGGGGACGGGCTGTCCATCGGCGGCAACCACATGCTGCACGCCTTGCGCCGCAACATCGACCTGAACATCCTGCTGTTCAACAACGCCATTTATGGGCTGACCAAGGGTCAGGCCTCGCCGACATCGGCGCCGGGCACCCGCACGCCGTCCACCCCGGACGGCTCCATCGACGCCCCGGTTCGCCCGGCGGCGTTCGCTTTGGGCGCGGGGGCGCGCTTTATCGCCCGCGCCGTGGACACCCAGCAGGCCAGCTTGATCGACGTCCTGCACCGCGCCCACGACCACAAGGGCGCCTCATTTGTGGAAATTTTCCAGAACTGCATCGTCTATAACGACGGGGTCTATGCCTCGTTCACCGACAAGGACGTCGCCGCCGACCGCCAGCTTTGGCTGGAACACGGCAAGCCGATGCGCTTTGGCAAGACTGACGACAAGGGCCTGCGCCTCAATCTCCGCACCCTCGGCCTGGAGGCCGTGACCATCGGCCAGGACGGCGTGACCGAGGGCGACCTGCTGGTCCACGACGAAACCAACGCGACCCTGGCCCATATGTTGAGCATGGTCGAAGGCGACGCCATGCCGGTGCCGCTGGGCGTTTTGTACTGCGCCCCCGTGCCCAGCTACGAGTCCATCGTCGCCGCCCAGCACACCGCGCCCCGCCGCCACGACCTCAACAGCCTGCTGCGCAAGGGCAAGACTTGGGTGGTGCAGTAAAGAGAAGGGATTAAGGGAGTTCCCGCTTCACGTCCCTCAGGCCAAGCGGCCGATGCGCAGAACCGCCCGACCGACCACCCGCAGGTCGGCCATTTCGCCCCGCTTGACGGTCCACGATGGGCTGGTCGGGTTGTCGGAGCGGATCTGGATGCCGTCCGGCCCCATGAAGCACCGCTTGATGACCAGGGTATCGTTGACGATCAGGGCATAGATACCGCCATCGGCGACCATGGTTTCGTTCATGTTGAGCAGCACGTCGTCACCCGAGCGGATGACCGGCTCCATGGACTCGCCCATCGCCTGGACCACCGCCAGATGATTGGCCGGCTGCCCGGCAAGCTGGCGGGCCAGCCAATCGCGCGGAAACGGCAGATAGTCCGCCACGGCCTCGTCGGTCGGGAACGCCCCGGCCCCGGCAGCCAACCGGACGTCGTAGCGTGGCACCAGAACGTAGTCGTCGTCGCCCCGCGCTTCCGGCGGAGCGGCAGAAGTGCTGCGATGGCCGAGGCCCCGGCCCTCGTCATGATCGGCCCCATCAATAGCCCCCACCAAGGCGGGCAGCGACATTTCCAAGGCGTCGGCGATATAACGCAGCTTATTGCTGCGCGGGTTTTGCGTCCGCCCCGATAGAAGGTGCCGCACGGTGTCCTTCTTCACGGAGTCGCCGTTTCGCTTGGCGATGCCATCGGCGCGGCGTTCCACCTCGGCCACCGTGCGGATGTCCAGTTCCCACATGCGCCGCCGGATGATCTGGGCGATGGCTGACAGTCCAGACACCATGATGCTCTTTCCACTGGCTGGAGTTTTGCTAAACCTGACCTCCACAATGCGGCATCTATGCCATTCTGTCCAGCACAAACCGGCACTATAGCCGCAAGTGGGCGGGGACCCATTTTTGCTGGCCGCGCCTCGCAAACTGCCCCATCATTCGGACCATGACAAAGACCTTATATACGCCCGTGCAAGGCGGCACCACGCGATTGGCCCTTTATGCCGCTGCTTTGACGGTGGGGTCGGCGGCATCCATGGTGGTGGAGATCGCCGCAGGCCGGCTGATCGCGCCCTATGTCGGCATGTCCCTCTACACCTGGACAGCAATTATAGCGGTAGTATTGGGCGGCCTTTCAGTCGGACATTGGATCGGCGGGCGGCTGGCTGCGCCGGGGGTGGGCCGAGCCGGATTGGCGCGTCGCACCGGGCTGGCCTTCCTGGGTGCCGCACTGACCACCCTTGGCGCGCTCCCCGCCCTGCACTGGGCGGCAACAGTGGTCATGCCGCTGAACCTCAACCCGGTGGCGGCCATTGTCGCCGTCACCACCTTCGCCTTTGTCGCGCCGTCCCTGGCGTCGGGCATCGTGTCACCCTTGCTGACCAAGATGGCCATCGACGAGCGCCCCCATGACGCCGGGCGCATCATTGGACGGATGTATGCCCTGGGCGCGGCGGGCGCTATTGCCGGGACGCTGCTGGCCGGGTTCCTGTTCATCGGCTGGGTCGGGTCGCGCGGGACGATGTTCTCCACGGCGGCGGTGTACGGCATCCTCGGCGTCGGCTTCCTGATGGTCCGCCCGGCCGCAAAGGTCGTTCCGGCGGTTGCCTCGGCACTGGTGCTGGCGGTCGGCATCGGGGCATGGGGCGCGCAGACCCGCGCATTCGAGACCCCCTGCACGGTGGAAAGCAGCTACTACTGCATCCGCATCGACGACTTCCAAGCCATGAGCGGCCGCCCCAGCACCATCATGGCGCTCGACCACATGGCCCACGGCATCAACGACCGCGACAACCCGCGCCTGATCTACAGCCAGTACATTCAGTTCGTGGACGAGATCGCCGCCCGCCGTCATCCCGGCCCGGCGCTCGACGCCTATTTCGTCGGCGGCGGCGCGCTGACCCTGCCGCGCGCGTGGCAGGCCTCGCGCCCGGACCTGCGCGCCGTGGTGGCCGAGATCGACCCCGACGTCACCCGGCTGGCGCAGGAACGCATGGGGTATGAACCCGACCCCCGCGTGACCATCCACGACCGCGATGGCCGCGCCTTGCTGCAATCCCTGCCGCCCGAGCCGCAGTTCGACGTGGTGTTCGGCGATGCCTTCCACGACTTCACCATGCCCGCCCATCTGGCAACGCGGGAGTTCCACGACGCCATCGCCGCCCGCCTCAAGCCCGGCGGGTTCTATGCCATGAACGTCATCGAAAGCCGCGAGAAGCCAGAATTCCTGCGCGCCCTGGTCAAGACCCTGCGGCTGAGCTTCGACGCCGTGGAGGTCTGGCTGGAGGACGAGGACGCCCGTTCCGGCAGCCGCGTCACCTATGTCGTGGTCGCCGGGTCCACCCCTCTGCCCACCCACCGCATTGACTCCGCCGAGGGCATCGAGCGGCGTTGGTGGCGGATGCCCGACGCCGTTCTCGGGTCGCTGGAGGCCTCTCCGATCCTCACCGACGACTTCGCCCCCGTCGATCGCCTGATGGCCCACGTCACTTTAGATACCGTACTGTCTGAGTGAGTCTTACTTGCGCGCCGGGGCAATTGGCGGTACGTCCTGCGCCAAAGCCCCCCGCTCTAGGACCCATTCGATGACCAAAGCCATGCCGAAGAAGATCGGTATCGTCAGCCTGGGCTGCCCCAAGGCCCTGGTGGACAGCGAACGCATCCTGACCCGCCTGCGCGCCGAAGGGTACGAGCTGACCCCCAGCTACGAGGGCGCCGACGCGGTGATCGTCAACACCTGCGGGTTCCTGGACAGCGCCAAGGCCGAAAGCCTGGAAGCCATCGGCGAGGCCCTGGCCGAAAACGGCAAGGTCATCGTGACCGGCTGCATGGGCAACGACGAAGCCGCCATCCGCGAAGCCTATCCCAAGGTTCTCAACGTCTCCGGCCCCCACCAGTACGAGGCCGTGGTCAACGCCGTGCACGACGTGGCGCCGCCGATGCAGGGGGCGTTCGCCAGCCTCGTGCCGCCCGAAGGCATCAAGCTGACGCCGCGCCATTACTCCTATCTCAAGATCTCCGAGGGCTGCAACCACCGGTGCAGCTTCTGCATCATCCCGCAGATCCGCGGCGACCTGCAAAGCCGCCCGGCCGCCCGCGTGCTGGCCGAGGCCGAACGTCTGGTCAAGGCCGGGGTCAAGGAACTGCTGGTCATTTCCCAGGACACCAGCGCCTACGGCCTGGACCTCAAGTATGCCGAAAGCGAGTTCCGGGGGCGCCCCGTGGCCGCCCGCATGACCGATCTGGCCCGCGAACTCGGCGAAATGGACGTGTGGGTGCGCCTGCACTACGTCTACCCCTACCCCAGCGTGGACGACGTGATGCCCCTGATGGCGGCGGGCAAGGTGCTGCCGTACCTGGACATTCCGTTCCAGCACGCGAGCCCCACCGTGCTCAAGGCCATGCGCCGCCCGGCCCACCAGGAACAGGTGATCGAGCGGATCAAGCGGTGGCGGGCCGAGGTGCCCGACCTGACCCTGCGCTCGACCTTCATCGTCGGCTTCCCCGGCGAGACGGAGGAGGACTTCGAATACCTGCTCGACTGGCTGGAAGAAGCCGAACTGGACCGCGTCGGCTGCTTCAAGTACGAGGCCGTGGACGGCGCCCCGGCCAACGACCTGCCCGGCGCGGTGGACGAGGAGGTCAAGGAGGAACGCTGGCACCGCTTCATGGAAGCCCAGCGCCAGATATCCGAAACCCGCATGGCCCGCAAGGTCGGCACCCTCCAGGACATCATCGTCGATGAACTGGGCGAAACCGAAGACGGCGAACCCGTCATCATCGGCCGCTCCAAGGGCGACGCGCCCGAGATCGACGGCACGGTCTATCTGGCCGCCGAAAACTACGAACACATCCAGGTCGGCAGCATCGTCACCGCCCGCATCACCGGCGCCGACGACTACGACCTGTGGGGTGAGGTGGAAGAAAAGTAGGAAGTATTATTAACCACAGAGGACACGAAGGGCACAGAGAAGAACTTAATAGGAGTAATATCTTCTCTTTCTCCTCTGTGCCCTCTGCGTCCTCTGTGGTCAAATCCTTCCTTCAGAGGATTCGGCCATGAGCGATTTTCCCGAGGAAGGCTTCAAGTTCTTCGCTACGCTGCCCCGTCAAGCTCCGGGGTCGGAGGCCCGCACGCGGGCGGTTCTGCGCCGCCTGCCGCCGCTCCCGGAAAATCCGGCGGTGGCGGATGTGGGCTGCGGGACCGGGGCCGCCGCTTTCGTGCTGGCCGAGGAATTGAGGGCGCCGGTGCGCGCCTTCGACATTTCGCCCATCCTCCTGGACGTCCTGACCGAGCGGGCTGCCGCGCGGGGCCAGAGTGCTCTTGTGCTGCCGGAAGTCGCCGACATGGCCGCGCTGCCGGTCGCGCCGGGAAGCCTTGATCTGCTTTGGGCGGAAGGCTCGGTCTTTATTCTGGGGCTGGAGCAGGCCTTTCACCTCTGGCGGCCCCTGATGACGCCGGGCGGCATCTTGGTGCTGTCCGACGCCGTATGGCTGACCGACGCCCCGCCGCCCGAAGCGGAGGCCTTGTGGCAGGAATACCCCACTATGGGGACTCCGGCCGACGCCATCGCCCGCGCCGAGGCCGCTGGCTGGAAAGTGCTGTTCACCGAAGTTCTGGAGCCGGAGGCGTGGGACGCCTATCTCGACTCCATCCGCGCCG